>JBHEMQ010000028.1:342-31530 GCA_046262475.1 Candidatus Velthaea sp. | reverse complement strand
ACCAGTACATCGGCGGCGCGGAGCACGCGGTGATGCACTTGCTGTACGCGCGCTTCTTCTACAAATTCATGGTGGATCAAGGTTACATCGCCGGCGATGACGAGCCGTTCACGCGGCTGTTCAATCAAGGCACCCTCCTGCGGCACGGCGAGAAGATGTCGAAGAGCCGCGGCAACGTCATCGGCATCGATGCCACCGTCGAAGAGCACGGCGTCGATGCCATGCGCCTCTTCTTGCTGAAGGCCGCGCCGCCGGAAGATTCGCTCGAGTGGACCGACGAAGGCATCATCGGGCGCGAACGCTTCATCAACCGCGTCTGGCGCGCGTGCGAACCGCTGGCGGCTGCTGCGGCCGCCGTTCGGATCGATGTGCTGCCGGAGCGGCGCGGCGAACCGCAGCGCGAACTGGTGCGCGCGGTGCACGTCGCCTTCAAGTCGGGCAGCGACGAAACGGAGACGCGGCGCTTCCATTACAACACCACGACCGCACGGCTCGATGAGCTGATCAACCTGCTCACCGCCGCAACGCGCGATCCTGCGCTGGCCGACGATCCGGCCGTGCTGTACGCGGTGCACGTCGTGCCGATCTTGCTCGCGCCGTTCGCGCCCCATTTGGCCGACGAACTGTGGTCGCGCATGGGCCACGAGCGCTCGGTGCACCTGGAGCGCTGGCGCGATGCCGATGCCGAGGCCCTCGCCGTCGGAACCATTACGCTCGTGGTACAGGTCAATGGGAAGGTACGCGCGCGGATTCAGACGGCGCCGGGCATCGGCGAGGATGCGGCGTACGCGCTGGCGGATGCCGAAGCCACGGTGCAAGCACAGCTCGCCGGCAAAACCATTCGCAAACGCATCTTCGTTCCCGACAAATTGCTCAATATCGTAACAGCATGACGTACGACATCAACCGTGACGATGCGCTGGTCATCGTCGACGTGCAGCACGACTTCTTGCCCGGCGGCGCGCTCGCGGTCGCCGACGGCGAGCGCATCTTCGCGCCGATCGACCGGCTGGCGCCGCGCTTTGCGCGCGTGTACGCGACGCGCGATTGGCATCCGCCGGACCATTCGTCGTTTGCAGCGCAGGGCGGGCCGTGGCCCGTCCATTGTGTCGCCGATTCGCACGGCGCGGCGTTCGACGCTCGGCTGAAGCGCGAACACGTCGACGTCGTGATCGACAAGGGCGTCGACCGCGCAACCGACGGCTACAGCGGCTTCGCCGCGACGACGCTCGCAAACGATCTGCGCGCGGGCGGCGTTGCGCGCGTGTTCGTGTGCGGACTCGCAACCGATTACTGCGTGAAGGCCACTGCAATCGATGCGAAAGACGCCGGCTTCGAGGTGGTGGTGCTGAGCGACGCCGCGGCGGCCGTCAACGTGCAGCCGGGCGATGAAACCCGCGCACTGGACGACTTGCGCGCGCATGGCATTGCCGTCGCCGCGAGCGATGAGGTCGTCGGCGACGTCCGAGCCGTACGCCGCTAGCGTCGCGGTTGTCGAGCCGCACGGGCTCGAGCAGATCGACGAACGGGAACGTCACGGAAAGCCCCGCGATCTGTTCGCGTTGTGGTTTGCCGCGAACGCCGAGACGGCGACGTTCGCGGTCGGCATCCTCACGATCGCACTCTACGGCACGAGTTTTCGCGGCGCGTGCGTCGGGCTCATCATCGGCAACGTGCTGGGGTACGCCGTGGTCGCGGCGCTCTCGCAACTCGGGCCGCGCTTCGGCCGGCCGCAGATGGTGGTGTCGCGCCGCGCCTTCGGACGGATCGGCAACGAGTTGCCGGCGGTGCTGGCGTTTCTTTCCGGCGTCGGCTGGTTCGCCATCAACTCCGTGTTCGGCGCAGCGGCGCTCGGCGCGCTCTTTCATTTGAGCTACGTTCCCTCGCTCGCAATCGTCCTGGCGGCGCAGATCGCGATCGCGATTTACGGCCACAACATGATCCATGCGTTCGAGAAAATCGCCGCCGTGGCGCTCACGATCGGCTTCGTCGTGATCGCCGTCGAGACGCTGCGACGCACCAACGGCGCCGCCGGCTTCGACGTCCACGCGCCCGTAGCGGCCGGCGGAGAAATCGCGGGCGTCATTTTTTCGGCGGCGCTCGCGTTCTCGTACGCCATCGGCTGGGCGCCGTGTGCGGCCGATTACTCGCGGTACTTGCCGGCGGCGAGTTCCGCGCGCGCGGTGCGGTCATGGGCGTTTTTCGGCGGATGGCTGCCCTCGACCGCGCTTGAAATTCTCGGCGCCGCGGCCGTCACCGCACTGCCGAACGCGCATCTCGCCGATGCCACGCCGTCACAAGTGATCGCCGATTTATTCGGCGGCCCGCTCGCGGTGCTCGGCCTCGTGACGGTGACGCTCGGCACGCTGAGCGCGAATTGCTTGAACTTGTATTCCGGCGCCATGTCGGCGCTGGTGGCGTGGGACACACGACGTCGAGCCTCGCTCGCGATTGCCGTCGCCGTGCTTTTCGGCGCGCTGACCGCACTTGTGCTCGCGCTCGCGCGTGCCGGCGATCCGGCCGCCGCGTCGCTCAACACGACGACCATCGTGTTCGCCGCGGCGGCGGTCGCGGCGCTGTGCGGACTCGTGGTGCGCTACACGCTTGCGCGTTGGCAGGCGGCGTTAGCGGTCGGAATTGTCGGCGGCGCGCTCGCGCTCGTCGGCGCGCATCCCGAACGCACCGCACACCTGTATTCGAATTTCTTGCTGCTGCTCTCGACGTGGGCTGCCCCGTGGGCGGGCGCGTTGCTCGCGACGCGCAGCGACGGCACCGCGCGACCCGTCGCACACGGGTTTGCGGGCTGGCTGGCCGGTATCGCGGCGTCGCTGCCGTTCTGGCAGCAGGCGTGGTTCACGGGGCCGATCGCGGCAGCGAATCCGCGGCTCGGCGATGTGTCGTATTTCGTCGGCTTTGCCGTCGCGTTCGGCGTGACGCGCACCCTTTCGCACATGCGCCGCGCGCGCGAGGCGGCGGCCTAACCCGCCTCAGCGTCTTCGCGTTCGGGCTTTTCGGCGAGGAACGCGAGCGTGCGATAGACCAGACCGACGCTCGCGGCGCTGCCCGCGAAACGCTCGAAGAGCGCGTCGCCGTCCGCGAGCGCGGCGTCGAGCGCCGGTCCGGGCGGCGGAAGATACGAGATCGAGCGCAGCCGCCCGCGCAGGCCCTCGCGGTCCAGCCGCTGTTCGTTCCGCACCTCCGTGCGGCGCGCGTTGACGAAGAGCGCCGAGTTCAAAAACATCTTGCCCGTGCCTGAACGCGCGGGCAGCGACGCGGCGAGTTCCGCGGCACCGTGCCGGTCCGTGAGCTCCTCGTAGCCGCGCGTGAAGGCATGGGTGGCGTCCGGCACGTTCCATACGACGGCGACGCGTCCGCCGGGACGCAGAATGCGATGAAATTCAGCCAGCGCCGCCTCGCCGTCACACCATTGAAAGGCCTGAAACATCGCGACGATGTCGACCGAACCGTCGGGCAAGCCGGTGCGTTCCGCGGTGGCGCGGAGCGCGGTGACGGCGGGCAGCCGCCGCACGAGCGCCTCGCGCATGCCGTCGTTCGGCTCGACCGCGATGATGCGCGCGCCGCGCGCGGCGAGCAGCGCGGTGGACTGGCCCGTGCCCGCGCCGACGTCCGCAAGCCGCGGCGCCGCGAAGCCGTCGAGGACCGCATCGATAATCGCCGCCGGATACGATGGCCGATAGCGGTCGTAGTCCTCGACGCGAACATCGAACCGGCTGACGGAGTCGGTCACGCCGTAAGCCGGTCGCCTTTTTCTTTCTCGCGAAAATACTCGACGGTCGTGCGCATGCCGTCGACCAGCGCGACCTCCGAGTGCCAGCCGAGCTCGCGTTCCGCTTTGGCCGGGTCGTAGTAAATTTCACGCGCGTCGCCGGCCCGCTTTTCGGCGTGCGTCACCGGCGCCTCGAAGCCGGTCACTTCGACGAGCGACCGGTAGATCTCGTTCACCGACGTTTTCTTCCCGGTGCCGATCACGTACATTTCGCCCGAGCCCTTCGTGAGCGCGGCGACGTTGACGCGCACGACATCGCCGACGTACACATAGTCGCGCGTCTGCTCGCCGTCCCAATCGATGCGCACGCCCTGCCGGTTCAGAAACTTGCCGATGAAAATCGCGATCACGCCGGCTTCGCCGTTCGGATCTTGGCGCGGCCCATAGACGTTGCCGTACCGCAGCGCCGTGAAATCCAGGCCGTGTTCGAGCTTGAAGAAGCGAAGATAGTGTTCGGTCACCATTTTTGTGATCCCGTACGGCGAAATCGGCCGCTGCGGCGAGGACTCGTCGACGGGCATTTGAGCCGAATCGCCGTACGTCGCGGCGCTCGATGCGAACGTCACCTTGCGCGCGCCGCACTTCACGGCAGCCTCGAGCACATTGAGCATGCCGATGACGTTCACTTGCGCGTCGTACTGCGGATCCCGCGACGCGATCGCCACGCTGTGCTGCGCGGCGTGATGGCACACGATTTCGGGCTTGAACTTGTCGAAGACGGCGGCGAGCCCTTCGTCGCGAATGTCCATGTGCACGAACGCGGCGGCGTCGGGCACGTTTTCGCGCCGCCCGCCGCCGTGCGACCACAGACTATCCACCACGAGCACGTCATGGCGTTCGGCGATCAAGGCGTCGACGATGTGAGAGCCGATGAAACCGGCTCCGCCGGTAACGACGATACGCATGGCCGGGCCACGTTCGCCGCGCTCCGCAACCACCCTGGCGAGGTGTTCAGCGCGCCGGCAAGATACTCTAGGCGAATGAAACATTGGCAGGCTCGGCTCATCGCAGCCGTCGTTTTCGTGCTGCCGGTCGCGGCGCCGGCGGCGACGCCGCCCGATCCGTGCAAACTCGCGAGCGCCTCCAACGTGGCGGCCGCCGTCAGCGGCCCGACGGGCCGCGGTCAGAGCAGTGCCGATTCATCAGTCTTCAACGAGCGGCGCTGCCGCTGGACAGGCGCCGGTGGCCGTCTCGCCGACGTCGCGCTGCACGACAACCCCGCGGCTTTAGCTACCGCGAAGTCGGTCGAGGACTCCGCGGCAAAGCCCATGAACAGCGTCGTACCGGGCGCAATCTACGCGGAGGGCAAGATCGCGTTCCTGAAGCACGGCTTCTACGTCGTCGTGCAAACGGTCAATCCGACGACCCAGCGGATGAATACCGCGTCGTCGGCATCACCGCCACTCGTGAAGTTCGCGCAAGCGGTCGAGCGCCGCTTGTAAGTCGCCGCTGCCGCGTTCGCGCTCGTATTTCTCAGAGGATGCGGTGACCCGCATCGGAGCGGCATTGGCCGTCGTCATGGGCGCATACATGCTCGGCGACGGCATTCACCGGCTCGCGAGCGGTACGTATTTTGGCTCGGGCGTGCGACCGTGGGCAGCCATCGTACGGATGGCCGGCATCGATCCGCTGTCGCCCGCGATGGCGGCAATTTTTATCGCCTTCGGCATCGCATGGTGCGCTGCGGCGCCGTTGTTCGTGCGGCGATCCGGGTACCGATTTCTTGCCGTCCTCGCCGTGGCGACTCTGTGGTACGCACCGGTCGGTACGGCGATGGCGATTGCGGAGTTCGTCATCGCGTTGCGCGTCGTGCGAGCCCGGCGATGAAGCGCTAGCGAAACGTAAGCAGGTCGGTGCGGCTCAGCGTGACCGCCGATTTGCGCAGCGGCTCGTTGTTCGCGTTCGCGTTGAGTTGCGTCAACAGCTGATACCGGCCGACGGCGACGTCGTAATCTTTGCTTGCCGAGGTCGCATCATCCAGAACGACGACCGTGTAATTGCGCAGGCATGCGCCGACCGCCGTATAGAGCAACGACCCGTCTCGCGCCACCCGGTGAGCAGCAGCGTCGTCATGCCGCGCGTGCGCAGTACCTCGTCGAGCGGCGTTGCAAAGAAGCGGTTTGCCCGGCGCCCAGGACGATCGCGTCGCGGGCCGCCGGAGCAACGGCGGGAAGAAACGGCGCTTGACTCATGGGTGACGTGATGCCGCCGGCCACGTTCGCGCTGTAGACGACAACGACGCCGGCCGCGCGCGCGCGCGCCAGCAGCGCCGCGATACGCGGTACCATCGCGACGCAATTCGGCTGCGGATTGCAAATCGGGGTCAACCACGTCGAGCACCAGGAGCGCCGCCGTCGCCGGGCTTATCGCAACCGCAACGGGGGCGGGGGCGGAAGGCAATTGTTGCGCTGCCGCAGGCGCGGTGAGGATGGCGAGCGCCACCAGCGCAGCTGTCAGGCTTCGAGCGTTCATCGTGCCGACCGGCCCCGCGGCATCATTTCACGAAGCTCGCGCGTAAAGCGATCGCTAGTTTCCGCGCTGGCGAGTTTTGCTCCGGCCCACCGCCGCTCCATCGTTTTGACGTGCGGGCTCTTGGAATCGAGCGGCTTCGGCTGGGCTGTGCTCAACCCCAGCGTGCTCGCTCGCACGTGCGCAAATTCGCGCAGAGCGAGCCGCCCGTAAGCCGCGCCCTGGTCCGTAAATTCGAGCCGCTTTCCCGCGCCCATGACGGCCTGCATCATGCGTCCGGTCTTGGGATCGTCGTACGTGAGATATCCGCCCGCGAGGACTTCGCGCGGTGCTTTGATACTGCCGGTGAAACTGTAGCGCGCGCCCGACGATTCCGCCGGATCGTGCTACTGCACGAGCATTTCCAAGATCTCGTGGCTGGCGGTAAGCGACCAGCCTTCGCCATATTTCACGAGCGCGTACGGTTGCCGGCGACGGTCCGTATGAAAACCATAATCATCATCTTTGTCGACGCGTCCTTTGCGGATGAGCACGTGCCACCATCCGACCGGCACGTCTTGCCGGTTTTCGAACGCCGCGACCGACGCGTTCATCGACCAGCACGGTGCGAGGTCGCGGCTGACCTGCACCTGAAGCGCCGCCGCGACGACGCTGAGTTGGCGAAATGTGACGTCGCCGTGATCGGCGACAAGCGCAATGTGACGCGTGAGCATAATTCATCTCCGCCGGCACGAACGATGGGCTTGGTGTTTCCACTTTCGGCCGTCAGCCTGCAACGAAAAGAACCTAGCCTAGCCTAGCCGAGCCGCGCACGCTGCGTGAAGATACGGCGTGGCGCGTGCACCGCTACTCGGCCCCGCGCTTGCGCTGATCGCCGGGATCCTCGCCGATCTTCACGCTTTGACCGTGCCCGCGTTGTGCTGCGCGCTCGCGGGCGCCGCGCTGCGGCGCGAACTCGGGGTCGCCCTGGCGTGCGGCCTCCTCGCGAGCGCGCTGCACGGACATCCGTTCGTCGTCGAGCACGCACTGCGCGAAGCGCGCTACGCCGGTACCGTCACGGGCGACGTGCGCCGCGACGAGGACGTGGTGAGCTTTGCGTTCGCCGTCGACGGCTTCGGAACGTTACGCGCGCACGGACGCGGCAACGTGCACGCGGGCGAACGGCTCTTCGTGCGCGGGCGCATTGCGCCCCTGGATGAAGCGCGCAATCCCGGTGAGCCGTCGGCGCGCGCGATCGGACTCGACGACGGACTGACCGGCGAACTCGCGGTCGACCGCATCCTGCGCCGCGCGGCGCCGGATCTGCGCGACCCGCGCGTGTGGGGACCGCTGGTGCGCGAACGCGCATCGGCCGCGGTCCGCGCAGCCTTGCCCGAACCGGAGGCGACCATCCTCGCCGGTGCGCTGTGGGGCGAGCGCGGGACATTGCCGCGTGACGTGCGCGACGACTTTCAAGCGACCGGAACCGTGCACGTGCTCGTGACCGCCGGCTTGCACTTGGGCGTGATCGCGGCACTGGTCGCGGCGATCCTCGCACTACTGCGTGTCCCGCGAGTCGCCGCCTCGCTGGCGACGATCCCGATCATCTATGCATACGCCTGGGTCAGCGGCTGGCACTTGCCGTCGCAGCGCGCGGCGGCAATGCTCGCCGTCGCATTGATCGCGCGCGCGGCGGGTGCGCGCACCGTGTCACTCAATACGCTCGCGCTCGCCGCGATGGTCGTCGCCGTATCGTGGCCGGTAGCGGTCGAGAGCGTCTCGTTCGCGCTCTCGTTTTCGTGCGTCGCGGCGATCGTGTTGTTTGCCGCGCCGATCGCCGAGCGATTGCGAACAGTTGGCCTTCCCGACCGCATCGGCGAAGCGTTGGCGCTAACAGCATCCACGCAGATCGGCGTGTGGCCGCTAACCGCGGCGACGTTCTTCACCGTCGCGCCCTACGCCATGCTCGCCAATGCGGTCGTGGTGCCACTCGTCGGGCTCACCATGACGCTCGGCATCGCGACGATCGTGCTGCATCCGGTGCCGCTGCTCGCGCCGCTCGCCGTGCGGTTGGAAACCTGGCTGCTGACCATAATTCTCGGCGTCACGCATCTTATCGCCGGGCTGCCCGGCGCGCGGCTCACGATGACCCCGCCGCCGGCGTGGTCGATCGCCGCTTACGACGCGTGCGCCGTTGTGGCGGCCGCGATGCTGCGCGGTGGGAAGTTCGCCGCTGCGGCCGCGCTTGTGTTCGCGGCGTGCGCCGGCGTTTGGCTGACGTCGATTCCGCGGCCGACCGGAACGCTGACCGTGACCATGCTCGATGTCGGTCAAGCCGACGCCATCGTCGTACGCACTCCGAGCGGACACACGATTCTCATCGACACCGGCGGCCGGCTCGAACGCGGCCCGACCATCGACGGACAATCACCGGCCGAGCGCGCCGCCGACCGAGTCGTGATTCCGTACCTTCGGCGGGCGGGCATCTCACGCATCGACCTAATGATCCTAACGCATCCGCACGGCGATCATGTTGGCGGTTTCGCGGGCATCGTACGCGCATTTCGCGTCAATCTAATTTTTGATAGCGGGCAACACTATGGCGGCCGTGCATTTAACGACGGCATTCGCGAAGCAGCTGTACGACGCGTTCCCATTCATATCGTGCGCTGCGGTGAGCAGTGGACGGCTGATGACGGCGTCAGATTTTCGATCCTATCACCGTGCGGTGCGCTCCTGGCCGATGGGAAGAACGACGTCAACGAGAACTCGATCGTCGCGATGCTGCAGTACAACTCCTTTCGTATGCTCTTCACCGGCGACGCCGGATTCCAGACAGAGGAGCGCCTCTTGATCGGGAACGCCGACCTCCGCGCGGATATACTCAAAGTTGGACATCACGGTTCCGCATATGCAAGCGGCAGCGCTTTCCTCGCAGCGGTGCGACCTCGCATCGCCTTAATAAGCGTCGGCCGGCACAACCTCTTCGGGCATCCTGCGGCCTCCACCGTCGCCGATATCGTGACGGCCGGTAGCCGGATCTATCGCACGGATGTCTGTGGAGCGATTCTTGTGTCCGTTTCGCAGGCGGCGACGGTGCACACGTTGATGCCCTGCGAGACCGGGCCTTGAGGGGTCGGAACGGCAGCCGGCGCGCTCGGCATGAACGATGCTTTTCACCACGGCGCAACGATATATCGGCCCCCGTTCAACGACGTATGAGCTAGCGCGCCTCACGCGCGATACGCGTCCGCTTGCGAGAATTCTTTACGTCTCGAACCGAGCGTCCTCGCTTAGCGGCCTCTCGATTGCGACTAACTCATGAAAGCAAAGATTCCACTTGCGCCGACGCCGCGTATGGCGAACACGAGCGGAACGTGCCGATTCCGCACTCGCACCGCGCAAGCGCCACGTTAGTGCCGTCGCATCGACCGCGGTGGTGTCCCGGAAACCTCCATCACGAGCAATGCGACATCATCGCGTTGGCCGTCGGCAAGCACTTCATCGACGACTTCCTGCGCGACAGCGGTACGCCGTGAGAACGCTGCAACGAGGCGTTCTTCTCCTTCGGCGAGATCGTGCGTGCTTTCGATAAGGCCGTCGGTATATAGCGCGACCGCGTCGTGCGACTCGAGGCGCACCTCGTGAGTCGGGTATTCGGCGCTCGGATCGATGCCGAGAGCAAGACCGCCGCCCTCGAGATAGCCACCGGTTCCTGAGCGCCGCAAGATGGGGCGCGGATGTCCAGCGGAAGAGTAGGACAGGCCGCGCGTCGCCGGATCGTACACGGCGAAGACGGCAGTTGCCAGAGATTCACCGACTGCTGCGCAGAGAGCGCGGTTTGCGAATGCCAGGACAGCGGCAGGTTGCGCTTCGAGCGACGCGGCGGCAGCACGAATTGTCTCCCGCACGCGTATCATGGAGCTGGCCGCCTCGAAGCCGTGACCCATAACGTCGCCGACGGAGAACGCGATGCGACCGTCGTGCGTCGGGAAAGCATCGTACCAATCACCACCGATCTCGGCGCGAGTCGCGGCGGCCATGTAGACGGCCTCGAAGCGGAGGCCGGCCAGATTCGGAAGGAACGGCGGAAGAAAGGCCGCCTGCAGCGTCTCCGCGACGCGACGCTCACGCTCGTACAGTTGACGAATGTCATCGAGAGCACGACGATGATCCTCGATATCCAGCGCGGAGCCGAGCCAGGCGACGATACTCTCCTCGTCGTCGCGCACCGGCGTCATTCGAGTGCGATGCAAGCGAAAACCACCGTCGGCCGTGCGATAGCGCAATTCGTGCTGGTGCGGTCGCCCGCCATCCTTGTGCCGATCCCACTCCAGGCGGTGTCGCTCCGCGTCTTTTGCGTGCAGTACGCCGCGCCAACCGTCCCCGAGCGCGGCCTCTGCCGGTTGTCCGGTAACTTCGGTCCACCGGCGATTCACGTAGGTGCATGCACCGAATGCGTCCGTCATGAACACGAGCTCAGGCGAAGCATCGGCGAGGGAGGCATGCTGTTCGAGCAGCGCTGTTCGGCGCGTCGCCGCTATGTAGTTCGCGGCGATGGAAATGAACACCGCGACGCCGGACACCGCCGAGAACATCCGGCCTGCGTACGTGCCGAGCGAGAACCGCACGACCGACGTCGAGATCAGCGCGATTTCTCCCAACGCGGCGACGACGGCGAGCGCGACCCACATGTCCAATGTGCTCGCACGAGATGTCCGGCGCAGCAGCCCTGCCAACGCGCTCGCGTTGAGAACGAGTGCGACGACGTATCCTGCCGTCAGCGTGGGCGTCCAGCCACCACCAGCGAGAAGCAGCGGCGGCAGCAGCGAGGCCGCATTGAACGCGAGCGCCATACAGCCCGCACTCGCAAGAAATCCGCCCGCGGTCCAACCCAAAACCGCCGTGCGTGACGGGTTGGCCCAGGCGTAAAATGTCACAGCCATCGACCACCCGATGTGCCAGAAGAGCCACATCCACGGCGGCGTCTGAAAATCAAACGAGACGCCGGCGATCGTTGGGAGGGTGAGTACATTGCCCAGAACGAGCGGCGTAGAAAAGACGTACGCGCCGGCGAGCACGGCGATTCGCGCGTCACCGAGCGCACGGGCGCGGATTGCCAACACGAACGCGATCATCGCTTCGGTCGACACTAAGATCGCACCATAGGCACCGAAAAACGCGGCGGAAGGCCCCAGCAGTAGGGCACGCCGGGGCCAAATCAACAACGTAATCACAAGCACCGCCGCGCATAAGCCGATTATCGCGCGCCGCTCGGACCCATCTGGTGGGACGACCAAGCGCACACCTTGCGGAGCGTTGAATGACAAAGACCCGTCCGCCCTCACCCGCCCAGCCGCCTTCGACGAGTGCGTGGAGCACGGCGACAGGACGCTAACGCGCCTGCGTTGTCCGTCATCCGTGGCCGCGGAGCGCAGTCTGCAACGAACGTATCAATAGCTCGGATTTCTCATCGTCGTTCGCATCGTCGTACGCCTTGAAGCGCGCGCCCAGCGTCTCTACCAGCCACTGTCTCAAAAGCGCTCGGGCGTCACGCGACATTTCGTTCACGGTGCCGGGAGCGGGTCGCAGAAGACCGTCGACACGCTTTGTCTCCAGCAGCGTAAGCACGGTGTGTCCGCACGACGGCCGCTGGTACACGTTCCGTCGATTTTTCGGAGGCCCGGCCGTCCGTTGTCTTAAAATGAAACCTGCGTCCACGAGCGCCGCGATCGCCGCAAAAATCGCGGTCGCGCTGCTTACGCCGAGATCCTGCGAGATCTGCCGAACCGTCGGATTGCAACAGCCTGTCGCACCGCCGAGCATGCAGAAGTACAGATATAACGTGACCTGCCGCGCGCTGAGAATATGGAACAAAAAGCCGCTCCACCACGCTGGAATCTCGGCACATGGACGACATTCTACGTCGAATGCGTTCGTTGGGTCGATCATAGGGGCAAAAATAGCGAACCGGCCCTTCTTATTTCAGAACGAAAACGGAGCATCGTAACGACGCGGGCGTGCCTCTTCGACTGCACGACTCCGACGGGCGGCTATCACTCGCCTTGCGATGTAAACGTGCGGTTAATCGCACCATAGGGTTGTGCGCGCGGCACACCGCCGTAACGACGAAGCCGACGGAGCCCGTGCCGTTTTGAAGTCGGCCAATAACGCCGCTGCGACTAAAGGCTTTCGCCTGCTCGCTCTCGGAAGTTCGCGCTTCTCCCGCGGGGCGTCAGTCGATTTCTCTTGCGTTGAGTTCGATCAGCGAGCCGTTAACGCCGCTCGACGCGTCGCTCGCGTGAAATGCGAGCACATCCGCGACTTCTTGCGGCGTTGCCGCTGCGGCGAACTCCGCATCGTCCAGGTAGTCGCGCGCCGGTTCCGTAGCAACGGTGCCGAGTACGACCGCGTTCGCAACGATGCCGTCGGCTTTGTGTTCGCGGGCAATCGCGAGCATCAGCACGTTGACGCCGGCTTTCCCCATCCCCATCAATCCGAAGCGCGGCTGCGGCGTACGCGAACTGCCGGCGGTGACGACGACCAGCCGGCCGCGCGAGCGCGCCCCGTCTTTGAACGGCTGGCGCAGCATTGCGCGCAGCACCGGCACGGTGATGTTATAGGCGACGAGCAGATTGTTTCGAAAAGCCGTCTCGAGGCCGGCGGCGGTTGACGCCGCGAGGGGCACGAACGATGTTCCGCCGCCGGCCAAACTCACGACCGCATCGACGCGGCCGAACCGGGCGAGCACCGCGTCCACGGCGGCTTGTGCCGACGCTGCATCGCTGAGGTCCGCGCGCTGCGCGATCGCGCGATCGCGCAACGCAGCATCCACCTGTGCGTCTATCAGGCGTTGCGCCGATTCGTGGGACCGCGAGAGGACGACGACCCGCGCGCCTTGCGTGACGACCGTTCCGACCGTGGCGGCGCCCACACGGCCCGTCGCGCCGGCAATAATGACGACGTCGTTGTCGAGACTGCTGCCGCGCAGCCGTGCATCGCGCATCGTGGCTAGCGCACCTTGACCGCTTGCAGCTCCGCTGTCGTCGACGGGATGCGGAGGCGCGACCGTAAGCGGTTTCCGAACCGCTTAGCGACGACGCGGTACAGCTTCGGGACGACGAGCAGCGACAGCACCGTCGACGCGATCAGCCCGCCGATCACCACCGTCGCGAGGGGCGCCTGCGTGGAGCTCCCGAGCTCCATGCCGAGCGCTGCGGCAGCATGCCGCCGAGCGTCGCAAGCGTCGTCATCAGAATCGCCTGTAAGATCTTCATCGACGAGCGCAGAATCTTGTTGTACGCCTTTCCAGCTCCGTTGCGCCGGCATCGAATTCCGCTGGGCGCCCGGCGTTGCGCGGCTGTAGGCCGCAATTTGGTTGCCGGCAGCGTAGGCGGCACCGTCGCTAACGACGATTCCGTCGACGTCGAGCGTCACCAGCCTAGCGTGGGCTAGCGAACGTGCCGTGAAACTTCCACAATGTCCGCTCGTGCTTTTGGAAGTCGCCGCCGAGTTTGAAGCCGAATGACTCGAGACCGGCGGCGATGTGAGCGTTGATGCCGAAATCGTCGTTGTAGTTCAGTTCGAGATCGATTTCTTGCAGCCCGGCGTCGAGACGGGCGTCAACGACGCTCTGCCATGTCGGTTCCGTCGATAGCCACGTCATCCTGGCGGGAACGTGCGGCGGTCCGGCCGGAGTAAACGTCGCCGAGAGCTGTGCGCCGCTCTGCTGCGTGGTTTCCCGGCCGCCGGAAACATCGAGCTTCACCGGAATCTGCACGGGGATATTGACCCCGGCATCTCCCTCGAACGCCTCACGATAACCGTGCACATACTGAATCGTCACGTGCGACGCGCCGAGCGCCGCGAGCAGCGCGAGCAACTCGTTAAACTTTTCTTCGAAGAGCGCCCGATGGAACGCCGCTAGCGGAAAGTAGACCGCCGGCTTCAGCGGATGCCCCCCGTAAACGACGTTATAGAGCGGATGCCCAGCCGGAAATTGCAGGAGCCGCTCGGCCGCATCCGCCGGAACCTGCTGCACGTCGCGCATCGTGCCGTCCGCGTCGGAGCTCTTGGCGCGGCTCTTGTCCCACAAATAACCGGCAAGCCCCCACGATTTCGGATCGGTCCAATACGACTTCTTCGCCCAGTTGCGCACGTCGAGACCGCGCTGCCACGCGGCTGCGCCCAGAAAGTCGCCGACCTTCACCGCGACCGGTGCCGGCGGCGCGCCGGCCGCCGGTTTCACCACCGCGACGAGCTGACGGTCCCGATACGGCAATGCCAGTAGCGCGTCGGGCGAAGTGAGCCGGGGTGTCGGGCCTGCGTCCATCGTTCGACGCTACTACCGCAAGCGTGCCGTCAATTCCGCGTCAGTGCCAACACGCTCGTGCTCAGGTTTTCTTCGCGTAGGCTATCCGGGAAAGGCGGCGAGCGGCGCGTCCTCCCACGTCGCGAGCGATGCGCCGGCCGCATACGTGCTGGTGAGAAAATCGACCAGGGCGGCGCGCGGTGACGGCGCGCGGCGCACGTCCTCGTAGCGCAAAAGGAACTCGCCCAATGCATCGCTCCAGAACGCCGCGGCGTGGCGCACCTTCACTTGCTCGATACCGGGCGGTTTCGGATACGCGTAACAAAAAAATGCCGGCTCGGGGAAACGGTCGTCGCCCGGCCAAAAGCCGCCGGCAATTTCTTGCGCGTTCATCGCAATGCGCATCACTGCATCCGCGTTCGGCGGCGGCTCCGCCGGACGGCCCGAGAAGCGCGCGTATGCGAGATCGAAGCCGCCCGAGAAGAACTGCACCGCGGTGTGCCGGCGGCGAAACGGAGCACGATATTCCAGAAACCGCCGAGATGCGCACCAGCGCCTGCCGAAAGCGGTGCACCGCATCGGGATCGTACGACGCATGCCCGCGATCCTCGGAACACCAGACGGGATTCGGCATCTCCACCGATATCGGCCAGATGCGCACGGCCACGCCGACTCGTTCGAGCGCCGCCATGAGGTTCGCGTAGAAGTCGGCGACGCAGCGCGGCGGAAGAAGAGGAATCGTTTCCGCACGTGCGTCGCTGCGGGTAACCTCGACGGCGTGCCTCACAAAATCGAAGGCGATTTCAAGGACTTGGCCGTTGTAGGGAATCGCACTCGTCGTCAGACCGCGTGACGTCACATAGAGCGGCACGTTTTGGCCACTGCGGTTCGCGCGGCGCTAACGCCAGCCGGACCTTCCCACGAGCTGCGTGTAGAGGTGCAGCGTGTCGCGCGTATCCTTCCATGGCGCGAGCGGAAGCGCCGGCCAGTCGGATCCGTTTTTCAAGCGTGCACTGCTACGGCGCTCCGGTCACGCGCTGCACCATCTTGTACACGATGCTGAGTTGCGTGCCGCTCTTGACCGAGTAATTCGGGTCGTCGTAGCCCCACCAATCCCAGCAGCCTTGCGGATTGAACGCTACGCCCGTCGATTCGATCGCGTACGGATACAGCACGATGATGCCGTTCGTATCCGCCCACTCGTTGATGCCGCTTTCGGTGACGAACTTGTTGCCGATTTGCGCTTGGCCTTGGAGACAGCCGTGAAGCGCGAGCACGAAGCCGCACGTTTCGCCGCGCGCGCAGGAGCGCGGCACGTACACGTAACCCGTCGTGTCCATGGAATTGCTCGCCGCCGCGCCGAATTCGGACTGATCGAACTGCACCAGGCTGCCGCGCAGCGCTCCGGAATTGCGCGCATTGAGATTGCCGAAGAACATCGAGAGCCACGTCCGCTCGGAATCGTACGGGCGTGTTCCGGCCGAGCACTCGATCATGAAGGGGCTTGCCACCGTACCGCACGCGAGCTCGCCGGCCGGCGATTCCCAGCCGTGCTCCGCCGGAAACGTGTTATCGAAACGAATGCGGGCGCCGTAGTGCCGGTACTCCGTTTCGAGATCGGCCATCTCTTTCGGATTCACGACCGAGTCCCGCGTTCCCGACCAGAGGTACACCGGCTGACCGGCGAGATTGCGCTCGTTGTCGATGGTGCCCAGCGCCGACTGCGTGTCGAGATACGCCCCCGACTGCGCGAGCGTGCTGGCGTAGAGCGCCTGCCCGTTCACCGTCTCGCCGCCGCATTCCCCAAGCGCAAGAGCGACGCTGTCCTGAGCGCAGAAGTACACGCCGCCGGCGTAAATGGCCGCGCCCTTAAACGCCGCGGAATGGGCGACGTGCATTTGTACGCCGAAGAACCCGCCGGACGAAATGCCCGCAACGAAAACCTTGTCGGGCGAAACGCGATACGACCCGAGCCGCACGGGCGCTGCCGCAAGCGGCGCTGCCGCGGCGGATTGCGACACGGTCTGCGTCAGCGGGACCGGTGCGGATCTGCCGCTGGAGCCTGCTCCGCACGCCGCGAGCATCGCCGCCAAAGCTACAGCGAGTATGCGCAATGCCGGTCGTATCACTGCCATCGTCCCCCCGCCCGAAGCGTACCCATTTCGAGATGCCGGGCTCAGCTGAAGTTCTTGAGGTGCGGCCAAAGCGCTTCGAGCGGCGGATGCACGCCGCGGCACAACGCGATCGATTTCCCGTTTTCGTATGCCATGGCATAGCGCGAATACGTAGTACCAAACATCCGGACCGCGGAACAATACGGCGCGAGCGCCTCGGGATGTCTTTGCACCACGAGGACGTTGTGCGGACGCTGGCCGCGCAGACCCCAGATATAATACTGATTGTGTCCGCTCAGCGCGGGCGGCAAATCGTACGGCGAACCGTACACGTCGAGCGCCGCGGCTTCGCCGTAATTGTCGACTTTTATCGCCGTCGCCGCCTTCACCGCCGTGGGCAGTGCGGCGTACGCGCTGCCGACTTGCCGGACATAATCGCGCCAGCCGAGTTCGTCGGCGAACTGCTGCGGCAGGTTCGTCCCCGCGAAACTGCGCTCTTGCTGTTGGGGCGTGAGGTGGATGCGCTGGAGATACGGCGCAATTTCCTCCGGCGCGAGAACCGGTAACGCGGCGGGCGCCGCAACCGCCGATACGGCGACGGCCGAGGCCAGATACGCCGCCCGCACGGACCATGCGCGGACCAGCCGTTCGAGCGCGATACCGCCGAGGGCGAACATCGACGGATAGCCCGCGGCCACGTAGTAGTCTTTGCCGTGCGATGCGAGCGCGAGCGCCACGACCAGCACGAAGGCGATCGCCAGAAAGCGCACCCGTGCGAGATCGGCCCAGACAAAGGGCGCGGCGATGCCGAGCATCCACAACGGTGCCAAGAGCGGGTTCATCACCAGGATCTGATTGACGAGGAATGCGGCCGGCGAGACAACCGCGTTCTTCGCGCCCGCGGCCCGCACCAGTTCCGCGAACGGCCACCCGTTCGCAGCCTGCCACACCACGGACGGCACCGCCAGCGCAGACGCAAGGGCGACGCCGAGCCACAACTCGCGGCGCGCGAGCAGCCGCCGGCCGCCGCCCGCGGCGACCGCGATCAGCAGCGCGAGGAGCCACATGACGAGCGAATACTTTGCCTCGAGCTCAATGCCGGCGACCGCGCCGGTCCACACGAGCGCGCGCCGGTCATCGGAAATGCCGGCACGCGCGAGGCCATACGCGCTCGCCGTCCAGGCGAGCGGCTCGAACACCGTGGTGTTCAGCGTCGCGAAAATTCCAAGAAACATCGGCGCCGCGGCCACCGCAATTCCGGCCGCCGTCGCGGCGGCGTCGCCGCCGCCGAGCAGCCGCGCGAAGCGTACCGTCAGCCACACGAGCCCGGCGGCCGCGAGGATGTCGGGCAGGCGCAGCAGCCACGTCGAGTGCCCGAACGCGTACAGTGCGGCGGACAACAGCGGCACGAGCGGCGGCTGGTCCGCATATCCGAACGCCGGATGGCGCCCACAAACGATGAAGTACAGTTCGTCGCGGAACACATCGTAGCGGCCGGCGAAGGCGGCATGAACGATGAGCGCCGGCAACGCGACCGCAAGCGCGACGCGGTCGGATGCGGCCGGCGGCTGATTCGCAGCGATCTGCCTGGTACGCACGTTGCAAACTGTTGCGTTCAAGGCCGCCATCCTTGCTGAGATTGACGACGGTCGCATTTCTCGCCGAAGTCTGCACCAGACGTGGCCGGCGCGCACCTCATGACCCGCTAGAAAGGCCGTAGGGAGGGTACCGTACGCCAATGCGCACGCTGTCTGAAGCACTCGTCGATGCTGCTCTTTCCATTCCCGGGCTCGATGCGGCCGCCGATGCGATCGGCGGTCTGATCAACGAGGCGTACTCGCTCGGCGGCGGGGGCGGCAAATCCGTCAAGAACGTCCTGAACGGCACCTGGCTCGGTCACGCGCTGCATCCCGCGATCACGGACGTTCCCGTCGGTGCGTGGACGGCGGCGCTCGCCCTCGACATCGCGGGACAAAAGCAGGCCGCGCGCACGGCGATCGGCGTGGGCCTCGCAGGCGCCCTCGGGGCCGCGGTGACCGGATTCACGGACTGGACCGACACCCACGGAAAACCGCGCCGCCTCGGCGTCGTGCACGCGACGATGAACGTCACCACGACGGTGCTTTACACGTTATCCTACGTGCAGCGCCGAGCGGACGAGCGCCGGGGGTTCGGCTTATCCGTGCTCGGCTACGCGATCGCGGGCGTCTCCGCGATGTACGGCGGTGCCCTATCGCTGGACATGCAGATCGGCGTCAATCACGCGCGCGGGCACGAACCGCCCCAGGACGACGTCGACGTCGCTGCGCTCGACGACGTTCCGGACGGCGGCATGCGGCGCGTCGACGCGGCGGGTTTCCCCGTGCTGCTCGTTCGGCGCGCGGAGAGCGTTCGTGCGATCGCCGCGGTTTGCGCACATCAAGGTGGCCCGCTGGATGAGGGGACGCTCGACGGCGACGTCGTGACGTGTCCGTGGCACGGCTCGCAGTTTTGCGTAACCGACGGCAGCATCGTGTCGGGCCCGAGCGCCTACCCCCAACCGGTATTCGACGCGCGCGTCGCCGGCGGCCGCATCCGCATACGGCTCTCGCACGACTAGCGCACTACACGATCGGAGAAACGTATGAACGAGGATCGCTTCAACATATCGCTGCGAAAATTCCTCAAAGAGGTCGGCGTGACGTCGCAGCGAGAGATCGAAAAAGCCGTTCGCGACGCGTCCAACGACGGCAAGCTCGCCGCGGGCGAATTAGATGCGAAGATGACGCTGGAAATTCCCGGTATCGGCCTGGTTCACGTCATCAACCGTCCGATCGAAGTCGGTTGAACCAATCGTCGATGTCTTTCAATTCGCGGTTTGAGATCGAATGCGCGTGCGGATACTCGCGCATCGTCAGCGCCGCGCCGCTCGCGTCGCGCAGGTATGCCGCCGACGCCTCGACGAGCGGCGCCGGGATGACGTCGTCGAACGACCCGCGCCCGTAGAAAACCGGCATTCCGGCAAGCCGCTGGGGTACGGCCGGAGAGCCGCAATCTAGCGGCATCGCGCCGCTCAGCAACACGCCGCCGGTAAAGCGCGCGGGATCGTCGAGCAGCAAGGCACCGGCCATGACCATGCCGGCGCTGAACCCGAAGAGATACGTACCGTCACGCGCGTGCGGCGCCGCATCGGGCCCGTCGATGAACGAGCGCACGAGTTCGATCGAACGCCGCAGGCTCTGCGCTTCGGGACGTGCCACGCCGCGATTCTCGAACCACGTGTAGCCGCCGCCCTCGAACCGCAGGGGCGCGCGCAAGCTTGCGTACGCGTACCGCCGGGGTAAGGCGTCCGCGACGTCGATGAGGTCGTTCTCGTCCGCACCGCGCCCGTGCAGCAGCACGACGAGGGGCGAGTGCGCGCCACGCTTGGCGGGCCGGCGCCAAACAACGATGGGTTCCATAGGCGCTGAGTTTGGCGCTTGCGCGCCGCGTTCCGGGTGCCGCGCGCGCGTCCAGCGAACGGGCCGCGCATGCGCATCGCAATCATGGGGTCAGGCGGCCTCGGCGGGTACTTCGGCGCGCGCCTCGCGCGCGGGGGCGAGGACGTCATCTTCATCGCGCGCGGCGCGCACCTCAACGCGATGCAAACGCGCGGCTTGATCGTGCGCAGCCCCGGTAACGGCGACGTCGTGCTGCCGGTCGTGCGCGCGACCGGCGATCCCGCCGCGGCCGGCGTCGTCGATCTCGTATTCGTCGCCGTAAAGCTGTGGGACACCACCGAAGCAGCACGCGCCATTCTTCCCATGATCGGGGAGCGCACGACGGTGATCTCGTTTCAAAACGGGGTCGACAAAGATGCAGCGATCGGCGCGGTCGCCGGCATGGAGCACATGGTGGGCGGCGTCGGTTACATCGGCGTCGCGATCGCCGAACCCGGCGTCATCGCGCACACGGGCACCATGGCGCGCCTCGTCGTCGGCGAGCACGACGGTCGCCGGTCCGAACGCGTGGAGACGTTCGTCGCCGCCTGCCGCAATGCGGGCATCGACGCGTCGGTCGCCGAACACATACGCCGCGTCATTTGGGAAAAGTTCGTCTTTCTCGTCGGCTTGAGCGGCAGCACGGCGTTGATGCGGACGACCATCGGGCCGGTGCGGTCGGATCCGGGGGCGCGGCGCATTCTTGCCGATGCGATGCGCGAAGCGGTGGCGGTGGCGCGCGCGGAAGGTGTGATGCTGCCGGAAGATTTTGCCGATGAACGCCTGCGCTTCATCGACGGTCTGCCGCCCGACATGGACTCGTCGCTGCACGTCGACCTGCAGCGCGGCCACCGGCTCGAGTTGCCGTGGCTCGCCGGGGCCGTCGCCCGTCGCGACGCGGAGCGCGGCGTTCCCACGCCGGTCAACGCCATCATTCGCGACGCGCTCGCATTATATGCCGGCGGCGCGCACGCCGCGTGATGCTGACGATTCGCGGTCTAACGGTGCGCGCCGTCCGCGTGCCGATGCGGCGCCCGCTTGCAACCGCGGGCGGGACCCTCGCGTCGGTACCGCTTTTGCTGCTTGATCTCCACACGCACGAGGGCGTGACCGGGCACGCGTATCTTTTTTGTTATTCCGAGGCGATGATGACGCCGATGCGGGCGATCCTCGAGGACGTTGCCGTCGCGACTGCCGGCGCCGCGCTCGAGCCGCTCGCACTGTTCGATGTGCTGCGCAGACGCTATCGGCTGGGCGGCTACGATGGTCTCGTTTCCTCCACCGTCGCCGGATTCGATGTCGCTGTCTGGGACGCAGCCGCCAAGTCTGCGGGCCTTTCGCTCGCGCGGTATCTCGGCGGCGCCCCGCGGGCCGTTCCGGCCTACAACAGCAACGGGCTCGGCGTGACGCGCCCCGATACCGCGGCCGCCGAAGCCGAAGAATTGCTCGCTGAGGGATTCTCCGCCGTGAAAGTGCGACTCGGCTATTCTGATGCGGCCGCGGACGTCGCTGTGATCCGCGCCGTGCGCGCACGCGTGCCGAGCTCGACGCGCATCATGACCGATTACAATCAAGCGCTGACGGTCGCGGAGGCCGTGGAACGCGGACGCGCACTCGACGGCGAAGGCCTCGAGTGGATCGAGGAGCCCGTGCGCGCCGACGACGAGTCCGCGAACGCGACCGTCGCTCGCGCGCTCACGACGCCGGTGCAGCTCGGCGAGAATTTCATCGGTCCCCTCGCCTTCCGGCGCGCGCTCGCGGCCGCTGCGTGCGATTACGCAATGTTCGATCTGCAGCGAATGTACGGAATCACCGGCTGGCTGCGCGCGGCGGCTCTCGCTGATGCGGCGGCGATGCCCGTGTCGTCGCACCTCTTTCCCGAAGTGAGCGCGCACCTGCTGGCGGTAACGCCGACACGTCATTGGCTGGAATACGTCGATTGGGCTGCGCCGGTTCTCGCCGAGCCCCTCGCCGTCGATCATGGAACCGTTCGCGCGGCGGACGTCCCGGGGACGGGCGTGGGCTGGAATGAAACTGCCGTCCGGCGCGCGTTGATCGCACTATGAGGGCGGCGGCAGGCCCGGCGTGAAGAAGGCACTTTGGCACGTGAAAGGAGCAGTGTTTGCGGACTGAGTCCCGCCCGCGTTCCGCGCCGTCCGCGGCGCTCGACCAGCGCGTCGAACTCACGTACCGCAGCTTGATTCTGGGCGGCCTCATCACGCTGGTGTTCACCGCGGCGAACGTCTATCTCGGCCTGAAAGTCGGCCTCACGTTCGCGTCTTCTATCCCCGCGGCCGTCATCTCGATGGCAGTGCTGCGCGGGTTCAAGAGCGTCAGCATCTACGAGAACAACATCGTGCAGACCGTCGCCTCGGCGGCCGGAACTCTCTCCTCGATCATCTTCGTGCTGCCCGGGCTCGTGATGGTTGGATGGTGGCAAGGCTTTCCGTTTTGGCCGTCGTTCGGCGTGTGCGTCGTCGGCGGCATCCTCGGGGTCATGTACACGATTCCGCTGCGGCGCGCGATGGTAACCACCTCGGATTTGCCGTATCCCGAGGGCGTCGCGGCCGCCGAAGTGCTGCGCGTGGGGCTCGCACCGCGCGGCAACCGCGCACCCGGCGCCGCACGCGGCGCCGATGCGGAAAACAAGGCGGGATTATTCGTGGTCGCGGGCGGTTCGATTGTGTCCGCCGCGTTCGCGGCAATCTCGGCAACGCGCCTGTTCGCGGGTGAAGTCGCCGTGTACTTTCGCGCGGGCGCAAGCGCGACGGGCTTCGGAACGTCGCTCTCGCTCGCGCTGCTCGGCGCAGGCCACCTCATCGGGTTGTCGGTCGGGCTCGCGATGCTCGCGGGCTTGGTCATCGCATGGGTGTTTGCGACGCCGATTCTCACTGCGCTGAATCCGGCCGCCGGCTCCGCGGCCGACGTGGCGACATCCGTCTGGGCACACAAAGTGCGTTTCATCGGTGCCGGTGCGATCGGTATTTCGGCCATCTGGACGCTCGGCAAGCTGGCCCGGCCCGTTTGGAACGGCGTGCTTTCCGCGATGGCAGCGTCGCGCCGGACGGTGATGGACGACGGAAGCGCGCTGCCGCGCACCGAGCGCGACATCCCGATCGGCATCGTCGCCGTGATCTGCCTCGCGTGCCTGATACCGCTCGCCGCGCTGCTCGCCGCTTTTCTTTCCGGGACGGCGCTCGCCGCGATGACGGTGCCGCTCGTACTCGGCGCAATCGTGTACGTCGTCGTCGCGGGCTTTCTGGTCGCCGCCGCGTGCGGCTATATGGCGGGTCTCATCGGCTCATCGAACAGCCCGGTGTCCGGCCTCGCGATCCTCACGGTGATCGGTGCGTCGCTGCTGCTGCTCGCAATGACGCGCGGGGCCGGGCCGCAATCCGGTGCCGCGCTCGTCGCGTACGCGCTCTTTGTCACCGCCGTCGTGCTGTGCGTGGCAACCATCGCCAATGATAATTTGCAAGACCTGAAAACGGGTCAGCTGGTCGACGCAACGCCGTGGCGCCAGCAAGTCGCGCTGATCGTCGGCGTCTTTTTCGGTGCGGTCGTCATCCCGCCGATCCTCGATCTGCTCAATCGCGCCTACGGCTTCGCGGGCGCGCCGAATCTGCACGCCGCGGCGGTTGCACAACCGCTGCCCGCGCCGCAGGCGACGCTCATTTCCGCGCTCGCGAAGGGCGTGCTGCAAAGCAACGTCGATTGGGGTCTCATCGGAATCGGCGTCGTCGTCGGCATCGGCGTCATCGTGCTCGATGAAGTGCTCGGACTCGCGCGCAAACGGCGGCTTCCGCCCCTTGCGGTGGGCATCGGGATCTACTTGCCGGCCGGTACGATCGTACCGGTCGTGATCGGCGCGGTGCTCGGCCATTACTACGACCGCTGGGCCCAGGGCGCGCGCAACGCGGGTATGGCGAAGCGCTTCGGGGTACTGCTCGCATCGGGTTTGATCGTCGGCGAGAGTTTGTTCGGCGTGCTGCTCGCCGGCATCATCGTCGCGAGCGGCAACGGCTCGCCGCTCGCAGTGGTCGGCGACGCGTTTGCGCCGATGGCCAACGTCCTCGGCACGCTCGTGTTTGCGGCGCTCATCGCGGGCTCGTATCGCTGGATCGCGGCGCTGGCACAGCGCACCGCAAAAGTGAAATGATGCTGCCGCACGCCATCGCACTCCTCATCGGATACACCGCGAACACGCTGCAGGTGGTCGCGTTCTTCATGCGCGTGCCGGTGCGCCTCCGGCAAGTCGCGATTTTCTCAAACATGTTTTTTCTGGTCTTCGGAACCGAGTTTCACCTCTGGGGCATGCTAATCTCGAACCTCATCTTGTTCCCGCTCAACATTTGGCGGTTGCGCGAACTGCTCGACACGCGGCGCGCCGTTCGGGCGGCGATGGCGACGACCGATCTGTCGTGGGAATGGATACGTCCGTTCATGACGCGGCGGCGCTTCAAAACGGACGCGACGATTTTTAAGAAAGGCGATCTTGCCGACGAGATTTACTTCATTCTCGACGGACGCGTGCGCTTCGAGGAAATCGGCGTTGAAATCGGCATCGGCACGCTGTTCGGCGAGATCGCGATGTTTTCACCCGAACGGCGCCGTATGTCGACGGCGCGCGTCCTCGACGATGCGCTCATGCTTACGATCTCGCTCGAGCAAGTCATCGAGTTGTACGAGCGCAATCCGCAATTCGGCGTGTACCTGATGCGCTTGACGACCGGGCGGCTGCTCGAAGATCTCGAACGTTCGGCTGGCGTGCGTCACACGCTGCCCGCCGATCCTGCGGCCGTGGTCGCGGAAGCCGACGCATGACGCACGCGCAAACGCTCGCCCGCGCGCTCAACGCGTTGACGAAGTCCCCGCAGTTCTCGTACGCGAAGGCGCGCGCCGCGGCGCGGCAGGACGGGAACGTCGACTGGCCGCGCACCAAAGCGCGGAACGAGGGGTTCAATCCGGACGTCGACGGCTGCGAGTCGTTCGTAATGCGCGACGGTACGCTCTGCGAGTGGAACTCCGGCGCCTACACCTACGTGGCGCGCGCGGCGGGTTGATCCGGCGGGCGCTCTGGCTGGGGTGCGAGCGCCGGCTTCACGCGCAGGCAGCGCACGAATTCCTCGACGTGCACGAGCATGCCGAAAAATCCGCTTGCCGCCGCGAGCGCGACCGACCGCGCCGGCAGCGGAACGTTCGCCCGCCGGAAGACCGGTTTCGCGCGCGCGCGCGGCCCATGGAGCGCTGCCGCGACACCTACGGCCGCGAACGGCAGCGCTTCAAGAAAACTATGGACGTGCTGTTCGGCTTGCACCAGCGGGCGCCGATGCTTCGCGTAGCGGACATCCCACACGGCGGTCGCTTCGTGCGCCAGCGCGGCGCCCAGCATTGCGGCGAGCACGCCGGCGTCCATCTCGAACAGTATTCCCGTTAACGCACAGACCGCGCCTTCGGCGCCCATCAACAGATGCGTCAGCGACTCCAGCGCGCCCGCATTGCGCTCAATCCGCGTCGCACGATGAAAACCCCAGTCGATGATGCCGAATGCCGCCCAGGCCGGGAGCACGACGTTCGCAAGCAGCACGCGCGTCGCCGTGCCGGCGTCCTCGCGCGAACGTCGATGCATCCGGCGCTTGCTCACAGGTGGCTTCGCACGTAGTCGACGTTTCCGGCCGCCGCGCAGTTCGCCGTTTCCAGGCGGAACGCATCGAGGCTCGCCAATCGAATGACCGCGCCGTGCCAGCCGCGCGCGCCCGCATCGCCGCAATGCGTCACGACGACGAAATTCGTCGCCGCAGCGCGGCCGTACCAGACGACCATGCCGCCGGTGAAGACGCCGGCCGTTTCGACGGCGCGGGCGACCACCGACGCGCCGTGCTGCTCGATGCGCACGTGAAGCGCGCTCCCGGGATAGTTCGCGAGCCATACGCCCGCGAGCGATCCCGCAAGCGTAGCGGAGGGCGCGGTCGTCGCCGCGGCCGCCGGCGCAGCGGTCGCCGGCGCCGTGGCAGGAACGCTTGCGGGCGCCGCGGCCGTGCTGCTCGCCGCCGGCGCGGCCGGCGCTTGCATACCGTCGTTCTCACGAACGGTAACGTCCGCAATCACCGGACCCCAGAAATAACGCGCCTGCGCGTTCGCGAAACGAATGGTCGTCGCTGCCGACGCTGCCACGAAATCGAGCGATTCGGAAACATATCCCATGGCGGTGCGCGTGCGGCCGGCCACGTCGAACGTGAAGCGCCGTACCGTCGAACCGGCCCGCACGTCGAGTACTTTCACGCGCGGCGGGCCGTCCGGGTTGCCCGCGAGCGAAAACGAAAGCCGGTAGTGCCGGCCCGCGACCGTCGCGATGCGCTGCTCCAGCGCGCCCGGCGGCACGCCGTCGAGTTCCACCGAATTGTTGCCGCTCGGCGACTGCCAGTAGGCGCCGACGAGGTCGACGTCGCTCGCCGCGACGCGCCAGCCCGGGATGCGCGTCGACCCCGCACTCAACTCGAGCCAGGTCCGCAGCGGGCGCGCGGTGTCGAAGGAACCGTTGACGACGAGATTATCGCCGGGTCCGGCACCGAGCGCCGCAAGGGCGAGCAAGGCCGGCACCATCGCCGCACGACGTCTCGTCATGCAAGCGTATCTACCCGCTTGGCACGAGGGACCCCGCTGCCGCTTGGGCGGAACCTTCGGGCCGCTACGGCGCGCTTTTCAGCACGAGCGCCGCAACGTCGTCGTGGAGGCGTCCGCCGGCGTAATCGAATGCAAACCACGTCAGCGCTTCTGCAAGTTGCTCGGCATCGCGCGTAGCGTCGCTCTGAATTACTCCGACGACGGCATCGGAGCCGAGAAATTCCAGGTTGGCGCTTCGCGACTCGGAAAAGCCATCGGTCACCGCCGCCACGATGTCGCCGGCCCGCAGCGGGACGACGCCGTGATCGAATTCGCCATCGGCGTCCATGAGTCCGACGAGCGGGCCCGTTGCAGCGAGTACTCGAGCGCTCTCGCCGGCAATCAAATAGGCGGCTTCGTGTCCCGCTGAAACGTACTGCATCGTCCGCCGGTCCGCCGGAACGATCGCAAAGAATACGGTTGCAAAAAACTCGTCATCGCCTTCGAACGTGCTGCTCTCTATGCACAACCGGTTGAGCGCGCGTACGGAATCGCGCGCGTCAAGCCCGCTTGACGCGTACGCACGCAAGGCATGCTTCACGAGCCCAGCGTTCGCCGCGGCTCGGATGCCGTGCCCGGTGATGTCCACCACGGCAAGGGACGTCCAGCCGTTACCATAGTGAAAGACGTCCACCATGTCGCCGCCGTAGCGGAAGTCGTCGCTCGCACCGCGATATGCGCGCCCGATGTCGAGGCCCGGGAGCCGGCGCATGGGCGGGCCGTAGACGTCTTCCACGATGAGGCGGATTTCCGTCTGAAGTGCGTTTTCAATGCGCACGAGGCCGTGCGGCGCAAACTGCTGAGGCTGCGGAACCGATGGTAACACGAGCGTCAGTCCTGTAACGATGCCGCAAATGCGCGCTTGCAGGCATGAAAGCATTCGCAGGCCGTCGCGTTGAGAAGGTGCTCGTCGAGCACCGTCACCGCGCCGCGATGATACCGTATCGCACCCATTATCTCGAGGGCGTCGACCGCTTCACAAACGGTCGGGCGCCGCACGCCCAACATGATCGCTAAAAAATCGTGCGTGAGGGCGAAATGTCCGCCGCCGACACGGTCGGCAGTCATCGATAACCATCGGGCGCACCGCTGCAGCAGGCTGTGTTTGATGTTGCATGCCGCAAACTGCTGCGCGCTAAAGAGCGTGGCCCGCACGTTTCGACGCATCAGCCGCGCGAACGAATCGCCGTTCGCCATGCGCGATTCGAAGGAGGCAATGGACATTCTGCCCACCGTCCCGCTCACCTGACAAAACGACGTGCGATGCGAAACGGACGACTCGAGTGCCGCATCCGTCTCGACGAAGCTCTCACGGCCCACCGTACCCACTTCAACCGACTGGCCGTTCTTCAGCGTCACGACGACCGAAAGTACGGCATCGATCGGAAAGTTGACAAAGTCGACCACAGCGCCGACCGAATGGGTCGATTGGTGCGCCGCAAGGCTGATGATGTCGACGTCGGTGGAGATACCGGCTCGATCTGCCTCGGGCAGTGCATCCAACAGCCGGTTTCCGCTGGAGTAACCATCGCGCTGCAAAGCACGGTAACGCGGGTCGGCCAAATCCGTCTACTTCTGATTGCGTGGCATCGCCGTTGTATGCGAGATACCGGGGCCTCCAGTATACCACGTTCTGGCCTTTTCTACCCGAATACAGAGGCGGCCGGACGCAGGAAATCCAGCGGTCCGCAGCGGGCTGGTTCACCCACGCGGCTCCGCGCGAAGCCCATACCGTGACGCCCGGCCGGCGTAGCGGGCGACGGTCCCGCCTGATTCCACGAAACAGCCGCAAGGAAGCCACACCGTGCGTCGGAAGCGGTGTCGCGTGAAAATCCAAATCGGCGTCATGGGCAGCGCGGGCGGCATCATCACGGAGGGTCAACTCGAGCTGGCACGACGCATCGGGCGCCGCATTGCTGAGCGCGGATGCGTCACCGTGACCGGCGCGTGTCCGGGATTACCGCATGCAGCGGCCCTGGGCGCCGCCGAAGCCGGCGGCGTCATCCTCGGCGTGTCGCCGGCGCTTTCGCCGGAACAGCATGTCGCGGACTACGCCTCGCCGCTGGATCCGTATACGGTGCTTGTATTCACCGGCTCGGGTCTCATGGGCCGCGAAGTGCACAACATCCACAGCTCGAATTTCGTCTTGTTCCTCGGCGGCCGCAGCGGCACGCTGGGCGAATTCTGCATCGCGTACGACGAAGGCAAGTTGATCGGCATCTTGCGCGGTTCAGGCGGAATATCGAACGACTTCGGCACGATCGCGGGCATGGTCCGCAAGCCGACCGGCGCAGAGCTCATCGAAGACGCCGACCCCGAACGGCTCGTCGACCGTTGTATCGAGTCCTACGTCAGCGAAGCACGGCGCACGACCCTCGTGGTCGCGAATGGCTGAACTCACCTTCGTCGGCGCCGCCGGCACGGTTACCGGCAGCAAACATCTGCTGAGCACCGGCGGCAAACACGTCTTGATCGATTGCGGATTGTTCCAAGGCGGACGCGCGCTGGAGGCGCTCAACGGCGCACCGCTGCCCGTCGCGGCCGCGGACGTCGAAGCCATCGTCGTGACGCACGGCCACATCGATCACGTCGGGTACTTGCCCAAGATCGTGCACGACGGGTTTGCCGGCCCCATTTACTGCACGCCGCCGACGGCCGCCATCATCGAAATCGTGCTCAACGACGCGGAACACTTGCAAGCGCATCTCGAGCGGCGCGGCATGCGCCACGATCCCGCGCACGCGGTGCCGCCGCTGTACGATGCGAACGACGTCGCGGCCACCCTGCGTTTACGCGAGCCCGTTGCTCTCGAAACGGAATTTACGGTTGCGCGCATGACGCTGCGGTACAAGAATGCCGGCCACATCGTGGGTTCCGCATTCATCGAGGCGGAGGTGGAGGGCAAGTGCGCGGTTTTTTCGGGCGATCTCGGCCGCTACGGACGGCCGCTGCTTTACGACCCGGCGCCGCTCGGCGCCGCGGACGTCATCGTGTGCGAAACCACGTACGGCGACCGCGTTCACCCGCCGGACTCGCTCGGCTCGCTGCGCGACGTGTTGCTGGCCGGCATCCGGCGCGGCGGTCCGATCGTCATTCCGGCGTTCGCGGTGGAACGAACGCAAGACATCCTCCTCGCGATCGGTTTGTTGCAAACATCGGAGCCGGCAATCGCGCAAACGCCGGTGCACGTCGATAGCCCGATGGCGGACAAAGTCGATGCGGTCTTCGCGCAATTCCCCGACAGCCACAAACCGTTTCCGGACGGTGCAGCGCCGTTCGGCTGCCGGAACGTGAATGTTGCAGGTGCCGCCGACGACTCGAAAATCCTCGACCGCACGGACGGACCGGCCATCGTGATCTCCTCCGGCGGTATGGCGACCGGCGGCCGCGTGCTGAATCACCTGCATCGCAGAATTCCCGATCCCACGGCGACGATCGCCTTCGTCGGCTATCAAGTTCCGGGGACGCTCGGCGCGGCGCTATCCGGCGGCGCGCGGACTGTCCGAATTTTCGGTGACGTTCTGCCCGTGCGCGCGGAGGTAAGGACCCTCTCGGGATTCAGCGCGCACGCCGATGAAAGCGAACTACTGCGTTGGGTGCGGACAACCGGCGGGAAACCGCACGTGTATGCCGTGCACGGCGATCCGCCGGCGGCGACGGCCTTTGCGGCGGCAGTAACCCAGCAACTGGGTTTCGAGGCCACCGTCGCCGCCCGCGGTACCACCGTTACCTTGTGAGGAAAACGCCGATGAACGACTCATTCGAACGCTGCGTCTCGGAGATCGACCGCCGAGTGCGCGAGATCGGCGCCGCGTTCGACGGCGAACTCGCACTGCAGCGCGGTTCGGCCGAAAGCGTAACCTGGAAGCGCGGCGCATACTGGGCGACGGTGACGCTGCACGATACGCCGGCGCGCCTCGAATTGACGCTGCACAGCCGCGACGCGCAGCACCCGGACGCGCTGGAAATTGCGCCGGATGACGCCGACGTCGTCGACATGATTGCGCGGCCGGTCGCCGATTTTCTGGCAGGCGCGCCGCACGAACCGCGTTAGCGCTTCGTGTAACCCGCGGGAATCGCGAACAAGGATGCGTCGGCGCTGGTGAGCGGCGCGATGTTGCCGCGCTCTTCGATCATCGTAATGGTTTGCGGACCGGTACCGTCGTCGCGGTCCAGCGTGTTCGCGTTGTACACGAGCAGTTTGCCGCTCGGAACGGCGGGGCCGGTGCGCTGGACGCTGGTCGCGGGGGCGCAGCCGCCCGTGGCGGCGGAGCCGGCCGTCTGCGAACTCGCCGACGGATCGTCCACCGCCGCGACGTAGGTTATACGCCGCGACTTGTAGCTGCCGTCCTTGCACGAACCGGTCGCGCCTTTGATCGTCACAGTCGCGTCCGTCCGGTAGCCGGT
>JBHEMQ010000028.1:0-332 GCA_046262475.1 Candidatus Velthaea sp. | reverse complement strand
ACCCGCGATGCGCGCGGCGCCGACCGAACGCGTGATTTCGGACAAGACGGCCTGCGCGGCGCCGGGCGCGGCCGCAGCGGGCGCCTCCGCCGGCGCATTGAGCGGTGTCACCGCATAGGTGTGTGCGAGCGCGCATCGAGGAGGTACGCGTTGCCTTCATCGGGCTTCTGAATGATTGCCGTCTGCGTCGACGGATCGTCGATCCGCAGCCAGCCGTTGCGATAGATGCTATAGTGCCGCAGGGTTCCGGCTCCGGCCGGGTTCGGCGCCGGCGCCCTCCCGGCGGCGGCGCGGAGGTGTCGAAAATATTCCGCTTGGGGGCCGCCGGCGGC
>JBHEMQ010000027.1:469-31760 GCA_046262475.1 Candidatus Velthaea sp. | reverse complement strand
CGATCGCAATGTCGAGGCGCTTCTTGTCGCCGTGCGCGAGGTCCCCGGCGCGCGCCGTGACTACGTTGCCGAGGTCCACGCGCTCGAGCGCGCGTTGCGCGATCGCATCCACATTCGCGAGGCGCGCCGACCCGTGGAATACTTCCAGCGCGAACGAACCTTGCACGCGCGCGAGCGCCGCGAGCCGCACGTTTTGTTGGACAGATTCGTTCGGATACAGATTCGCCGTTTGGAACGCCTTGGCGATGCCCAGCCGCACGCGGTGCGGGCCGGGAGCGTTCGTGATGTCTTGATCTTTGTACACGATCGAGCCGGCCGTCGGAAGCATGAACCCTGAGATCAGGTTGAAAAACGTCGTTTTGCCCGCACCGTTCGGCCCGATCACGGCGCGAAGCTCGCCTTGGCTTACGCTGAAGTCGATGTTTTCGTTGGCGGCGAAATGGCCGAAGTTCTTGCCGAGCCCCGTCGTGCGCAGGATAGCGTTCGCCGTCATTTCGCGCGGAGCGCTTTCCCGAACGAAAACCTGCGGCGCAAGAACGTGCCGACGATGCCGTTCGGCAGAAAGACGATCACCGCGACGAAGATGATGCCTTCGATGAGGCGCCAAGCCTCCGTCTTGGCGCTGATGACGTTTTGCAGCCACATGATCAAGCCGGTCCCGACGATCGGCCCGAAGAGCGTGCCGACGCCGCCGACGACCGTATAGATGACGAAGTTGCCGGATTGGTCGATGGTGAGCGAGTCGACACCGGTGGAACCCTCGTAGAGCACGCGGAGCGCGCCCGAAAGACCGCATAACGCACCGGCGATCACGAAGGCGGCGTACTTATACCGGCGCGGGTCGAAGCCGACGAAAACGGACCGCTCCTCGTTCGCGCGAATGGCGGCGAGCACTTCACCGAACTGCGACGCGTTGAGCGTGCGCGCGAACGCGATAACGAAGAAGAAGATGACCGCCGCGAAGACATACCACAGCTTCACGTCGGAGAGGTCGCCGAACGGTCCGAGCGGCAGCGCGGGGAGCGTCGTGCCGAGATTGATTCGTGCGAAGCCGAAGTTGAGCGCGGGCGCCGCGATGCCTTGCAGTCCATCGTCGCCGCGCGTGAAGTCACGCCATTGAAAGACGATGAAATAAATCATCTGCGCGAAGGCAACCGTCAAGAGCGCAAAATAGATGCCGTACAATCGGACGACCAGCGCGCCGATGATCGCCGCCGCCAGCGTCGCGACGACGACGCCGATCACGATCGGGAGCACGAAGCTGTGAGCGCCGGGAAAAATGCGCAGCAGCGTCAAGGCCGCGCCGTAGCTGCCGAGCCCGTAAAACGCGGCGTTTCCGTACGACAGCAAGCCGGCGTACCCGAGCAATAAGTTGAACCCGACCGCCGCGATTCCGACAATCAGGATTTGCGTGGCGAGACCGCCGTAGCCGTTGATCAGCGGCAGGTGGAAAACGAAGGGAAAGGCGGCGAGCGCCAGCGCCATCCAAAGGTAGAACCGCACGTTCGCGGCGCGGGTGGGTGCGCGCGAGGAAGCGATCATCCGTGGATGACCTCACTCTCTCCCAAGAGCCCTTGCGGGCGGAACAGCAGCACCAAGGCCATCGCGACGTAGATGATGACGTCCGCGCCGGACGGGAAGATCAGCTGCGTCATGCTCGTCAGTTCACCGACGATGATGCCGCCGATCACCGCACCCCAAAAACTTCCCAGCCCGCCGATCACGACGACCACGAACGACGGTATCAAGAAATTGAATCCGGTGCCGGGATCGATGCTGTAAATGGGCGACGCAGCCACGCCGACGAGTCCGGCCAGCGCGGCTCCCAGTGCGAAGATGATCGTCGAGGCGAGGCGCACGTTGCCGCCGAGCAACTGCACCATCGTGCGGTCCCGGATGCCGGCCCGCACGATCAAGCCGTAGTTGGTGCGTTGAATGAATATCCACACGGCGATCACGACGAGCAGGATCGCGACGGCCAGGAAGATGCGATACGCCGGATATTGCAGGCCGGCAACTGCGATGGAACCCCCGAGCCACGGCGGCAGCGGATATTGCTGCGTGGTGCCGCCGAAAATCATCCGCAACGCCTCTTCGACGATCACGGCGATGCCGAAGGTGAGTAAGATTTGCGAGGTCGGTTCTTTGTCATAGAACCGCCGCAGGACGATGCGATCGAGGGCCACGGCTAGTAGCGCGACCACGATCGGGCCGACGACGAGCGCGGCGCCGAACCCGGCACGTTGCGCGAGCACGAGGCCGACGTATGCACCGATGCCGTAGAACGCGCCGTGCGCAAAATTGACGAGGCGCAGCATGCCGAAGATGATCGTCAGCCCGATCGCGATGGCGACGTAAATCATCCCGAGGATGACGCCGTTGAGGGCGGCTTGCAGAAGGCTCTGTGCGGTAAGCACGTGCTCCGTCGCGGAATGAAAAGACCGGCTCCCGCGGGAGCCGGTCCTCCGTAGCGTTAGCTTGCTGTTACGTTGTCAGGCACTCTCGATCTTGCACTTCGACGCGTTTTGCGGGATCGCCACGCTGTCCCCGTCGTGTTCTTCGAGGACCTTCGCGAACGCGAACACGTCACCGCCGCGCTGGGACGTTGGGATGCCTTCCATCACGAGGACGCTGTTGATTCCCTGATGATCCCATTCGCGCCAGTATTCCGGCCCCTTTGTCGCCGTGAAGCGGTAACCTTCGAGCTTCTTGATGACGGCTTCGGGATTGATCGAGCCGGCGCGTTCGACGGCACCTTTGTACTGATAGATGTTGGTGTACGCGTTCTCGGCGCCGTTCGAAGGCGGGGTACCATACCGCGCGGTGAACGCGTCGACGAACTTCTTGGCGGCGGGGTGCTTGGCGGCGTGGAACTTGTAATAGAAAGGCGCCGTGCAGACGACGTTATCGATATTGTCGCCGGTGCCTTTCGCCATGTACTCGTCCGCAAGCGGCACGAGGATTTTCGTCGACTTCGTCAATCCGAACTGCGCGGCTTGGTTTAGGCAGTTCACCATGTCCTTGCCGAATTCGGTGATGACCAGAACGTCCGGCTTCGCGGCCTGCGCCTGGCTCAGGGCCGACGAGAAGTCCGTGGTCCCGAGTTTCAAGAGAACGTTGTTGACCGTTTTGGCGCCCTTCGGCTCGACGACGGCAACCAGGTTGTCGAACACGCTGTGGCCCCACGTGTAGTCGGCCGTGATGTGGAACCACTTCCCGGTGCCGTATTTGCTCAGCAGCGTCGCGGCCATCGCGCGCGCGGACATGTGGGCGTTGTTATAGCGGCGGAAGGTGTGCTTGTGGCAGCTGAGATCCGTCGTTTCGTCGCCGTGGGTCAGCGTCGCCATGAAGATGGTGTTCTTTTGCTGACACAAGCCGGAGACGGCGACCGCGGTTGCCGTTGAGGAGCCGCCGGTAATCATCACCGCACCGTCGCGTTCGATCATGCGGCGCGCGTTGTCGACTGCCGTTGGGGCGGTTGTTTGGTCGTCACCCTGCACGGCGCGGACCGTCATGCCCATGATCCCGCCGGCTTTGTTGATCTCGTCGATAGCGAGTTTGTAGGCGCGCAGCTGATCCTGGCCCTGGTCTGAGTACGAGCCGGACAGCGGCACATCGAGGCCGATGACGATTTCTTTCGTCGCGGCCATGACATAGGGTGCACCACCGAAGGCGAGCGCGCCGGCGGCGATGGTACCGCCGACAAAGCGTCCGCGAGATAAACTTCGTTTCACGGGCATGTCCTCGAATTCTTAGAGCAGCTTGGGAGTGAAACAGGCGTGCAATCTTGTTCGCTGGCAAAAACGGCCTGCGCGACCACCCGGCGGGAGCGGTGGATACTTCTACCGCGGCGCACTGGTTATCTTCTAATAAACGGCTAATAAACGGCGCCCGGCGTGCCAGGGCGGATCACTGGAGTTGAAGATGGTCACGTCATCGAGCAGCAGCGTCGTCGTCGCCGGCGGTGCGTCCGGGATCGGGCAAGCGCTTTGCGAGCTGCTTGCTCGAGAAGGCCGGCGCATCGTCGTCGGGGACCGCGACTTGCCGGGAGCGCAGGCGGTCGCCGCCCGTACCGGCGGGAGGGCGTTCGCTCTTGACGTAGCCGACGAGGATTCGGTGGTACGATTCTTCGCCGCCGCGGCCGACGCGCTGGGCGGAACGCTCGATGCGCTTGCGACGCCGGCCGGCGTGGTGGACACCACGCCGTTCATGGAGATCACCGTCGCGACGTTCCGGCGAATGCACGACGTGAACGTCATCGGAACGTTCTTGTGCATGCGCGAAGCGGCGAGGTACATGCGCGCCGGCGGCCGCATCTGCACGGTTGCCAGCGTTGCGGGCAAACGTGGCGGCGGCCTTTCCGGTACCGCGGCGTACGCGGCGAGCAAGGGAGCCGTCTTGGCCCTGACACGCAACGCGGCGCGCTCGCTTGCGCCGCGCGGCATCGCCGTCAATTGCGTCGCGCCCGGGCCGACGCTGACGCCGATGCTCGAGGGACCACTGGCCGTGGCGGGCCTTCGCGAACGCATCGCCGCAGCGACGGCGCTCGACCGCATCGGCGAGGCGGCGGAAATCGCCGAGGCCATCGCGTGGCTCTTGTCGCCCAAGTCTTCCTACGTCGACGGCGAAACGCTCACGGTGGACGGCGGCCTGATGATGGATTGAACGCCGGCGAAAGGTTCGTATGAGCAAGACGACACTGATACGCGCGCGTTTCGCGGCCGGGACCGCCGCGGCGCTAACCTCGATCGCGGTCATCAAAGCGCCGGCCCGCGCCGCGGAATTCTCGTACAAGTACGCGAGCAACATTTCCGTCGACCATCCGCTCAACGTGCAGATGCGGCAGTGCTGGGACGCCGTGCGCCGCGAAACGCGCGGCAAGCTCGACGTCCAGATCTTTCCCAACAATCAGTTGGGCGGCGATACCGCCGCGCTCGCGCAGCTGCGATCCGGCGCACTGCAGTTTTTCACCTTGGACGGCGGCATTTTGCAATCCGTGGTTCCGGTGGCGGCGATTCAGGCGGTCGGTTTTGCGTTCAGAGATTCGGACGACGCGTTTAGGGCCTTCGACGGCCCGCTGGGCGATTACGTTCGCAAAGAGATCGCCGCGAAGGGGTTGTACGTGCATCCCAAGATGTGGGAAAACGGGATGCGTCAGATCACGTCCAGCACGAAGCCGATCAAGACGGCCGACGACCTTACCAATTTCAAGATCCGGACGCCGGCGGGTGCATTGTGGGTCGATCTCTTCAAGTCGTTCGGCGCATCGCCCACGGCAATCAACTTCAGCGAAGTCTACACCGCCCTGCAAACGAAGGTCGTCGACGGTCAGGAGAATCCCTACGCGATCATCGACACGGCGCGCCTTTACGAAGTGCAAAAATACTTGAGCGTCACCAACCACATGTGGTCGGCGTACCATTTCCTCGGAAACGGCGACGCGTGGAAAGCGCTCACGCCGGACCTGCAGCGCTCCGTCGAAGTGAACCTCCGGAAGTACGCGCTCGTGCAGCGGCGCGACACCGCGCTGCGTAACGCATCGCTGGGCGAAAAGCTGGCGCGGCGCGGGATGCAAGCGAATGCCGCCGCGACCGCCGGTTTTCGCGCTCGATTGAGCGCGAGCGGCTTCTACACGAAATGGAAAGACGCATTCGGCACGCAGGCGTGGAACTTGCTGGAGGCCCATTCCGGCAAGCTCGCGTAAAGCGCGCCATGGCGACGACCGTCGAGTCAGTGCTCGAGGCCGAGATGATCGGGGGCGAGCACGCGGGCCCGGCGACGGAGTTGCATCGCTCGTGGACGATCGCGCTGGACCGGCTCGTTGCCGGTATCGTGACGCCGGTCGTCGCGGTGCTGATCGTCGTTGAGATCGTCATCCTTGCAAGCGGTGTCTTTTCGCGGTACGTGCTGCATAACGCGCTCGTTTGGACCGACGAGCTCGGAACGTTTCTTTTTTTGTGGCTCACCATGTTCGGCGCCGTATTGGCGTATCGCCGCAACGAGCACATGCGGCTGAACGCGGTGGTGAGCGCCGCATCGCCCGGCGTGCGCAAGACGCTCAATGTCATATCGACCGTGATCGTGGCGCTCTTCTGCATCGAGCTGATTCCCGCGAGCCGAACGTACTACATCCTCGAAAAAGTCGACGTGACGCCGGCGCTGGGGTTTCCGCGGTCGCTCGAGGTGGCCGCCATTCTCACCGGGCTTTCGCTGATTCTGTTGCTGGCGATCTTACGCCTGATCGACAGCGAGCTCAAACGGGTCGTTCCCGTGGTGCTCGCCGCGATCGTCGTTTCCGTGGGAGCGCTGGCCCTGCATCCGGTCATCGCCTCGCTGGGCAACGTCAATCTGCTGATCTTTTTCGTGCTTGTCGTCGGCGCGTGCGTCGCCATCGGCACGCCGATCGCGTTTTCGTTTGGTTTCGGCACGCTGAGTTACCTCGCGCTTGCAACGAGCAATCCGCTCAGCACCGTCGTCGGGCGGATGAACGAAGGCGCCTCGAACCTGATCTTGCTGGCGATTCCGCTCTTCGTGCTGCTCGGTGCGCTGATGGTCAACTGCGGCATCGCGCCGCGCTTGGTGGATTTTCTCGCGACGCTCGTCGGGCATTTCCGCGGCGGCCTCAACATCGTGCTCGTCGGCGCGATGTACCTCGTTTCGGGAATTTCCGGTTCGAAAATCGCCGACATGGCGGCCGTCGCACCAGTCCTGTTTCCCGAAATGGAACAGCGCGGGCAAAAACGCAGCGAGATGATCGCCCTCTTGGCGACGTCCGGTGCGATGGCCGAGACAATTCCGCCGAGCCTCGTGCTCATCATCATCGGCACGGTCGCCGGCGTTTCCATCCAGGCACTCTTTACCGCCGGACTTCTTCCCGCGGTGGTCGCCTCGATCTGTCTGCTGCTCGTCGCGCTCGCGCGGTCGCGTTCCGACCGCACCGAACTCGCGAAGCGAGCGTCGCTGGGGCGCATCGGCCGCGCGTTTCTGGTCGCGATTCCGGGATTGCTGCTGCCGCTCGTCATTCGCTTCTTCGTCGTCGAAGGCGTCGCCACCGCAACGGAAGTCTCCACGGTCGGGATCATCTACTCGCTCATCGTCGGCATCGTCATCTACCGCGAATACGATTGGCGGCACACCTACCCGATGCTGCGCGAGACCGGGAGTCAGACCGGTGCGATCATGCTCATCATTGCGACGGCGACATCGATGGGCTGGGCGCTCACGCAATCCGGGTTCGCGCAGCAGCTGGCGGACATGCTGTCGCACGCGGGCGGGCCGGTCGGGTTCATGGCGCTCTCGATGATCATGTTCATCGTGCTCGGCTCCGTCCTCGAAGGCATCCCCGCGATGGTCCTGTTCGGCCCGCTGCTCTTTCCGATCGCGCAGCAATTTCACATCAACGAGGTCCACTACGCGATCGTGGCGATCTTGAGCATGGGCATCGGATTGTTCTCGCCGCCGCTCGGCATCGGCTACTACGGTGCGTGCGCGATCGGCAAGGCGCCGGCGGATAAGGTTGTGCGACCGATGATTCCATATTTGCTCGCGCTCGTGGTCGCCGACGTCATCATCGCCGCAGTTCCGTGGATTTCGCTCGGATTCTTGAAAACGACCTGACGGCGATGCGCGCCGTATTGACGCTCGGTGCGCTGCTCGCGGCATCGGCGCTGACGGGCTGCGCGCCGCACGGACCACGCATGCACCCGCCGAATCGTATCGAGCCGTTTTGCAGCGGCCGCGTGCCGCAGGTTTCGGCAATTCTCAGCGTCGTGACGAGCGCCGCGGACCGGATCGAATCGGTCCCGGCGCCGCGTGCGGGCGACGCACGGCGGACGCTGACCGCTCTCGGCGGCGTCATCGTGCACTGGAACGGCCAGCCGCTCTTGCTGCCGGCGGTCGCGAAAGAACTGGGCTATCCGGACCGCTACGTGACGCTCGTCGATGCCGCGATATACAATCGCAAAGCCGGCGTCGATACGCGCCGCATGTACCTTACGGTGAAACTTCCCGCGGGTGGAACGAAAACGTTCGCGACGCGCGCGTTCGACGTTCAGGACATCTGTAACGAGGGGACAAGGAGCGTCTAACGGTAGCGGCGCGTGCGAAGGTCGGGTCCGATCAGCTGTTCGACCAGGAGCGCCGCGATTAGCGTAAGCGCGAGCAGCAGCGCCCATTGGCCGCTGCGCGGAACGGCGGGCGCGGTAAGAATCGCCGCGCCGCTCAACGCGATGATGCCGACTAGAAACCGGAAGCAGCCGCGCCGGAAGCTCACCGGTTGGCGTACACCGGCGCGCACGTCGGCGATCAGCCGCACGGGCGAGCGCGTTCCGACGTCCCACACGGCGAAGGCAATCGTTTCGAGCATGATCGCGGCGGCAACGCGCACGAACGCTTCGGCAAAGGTTACGGCCGCGCGTCCTCGTCGGGCCACGTTGCGATCTCACCCAGGGCCGCGCTTTTCAGCACTTTGAGGCCGAGGGTCGCGCATTTCATGCGCGTCGGGCTGATGCCGATGCCGACGTTTTCGAGGACGACGTCTTTCGAGAGGCGCGCGACGTCTTCCAGTTTTCGCCCCTTGACAGATTCGAGCAGCATCGACGCGGACGCTTGCGAGATCGCGCAACCCTTGCCCGAGAACCGCACGTCCTCGACGCGCCCGTCGGCACCGACCTTCAATTCGACGCGAATCGTATCGCCGCATAACGGATTGAGATCCTCGGCAAACGTCGTAGGCGCGTCAAGCTTGCCGAAATTCCGCGGGTTGCGATAATGGTCGAGAATATACTCTTTGTAAAAGTCGTCCAAGTTTAAAGGCGCTCCGCCCCGGGCTCCGCGCCCCCCACGCCTTCGGCGTGGCGCCCCCAGGTCCGAGCTCGCATCAAGCCTGACTGCAACGGCGAGATTACTGCTGTGCCGGCTTCGTTTTTAAGGCGCTCCGCTCTCGCTGCGCGCCCCCCAAGCGTAGCTTGGGGCTTCCCGGTCCGAGCTCGCATCCAACCTGACTGCAACGGCAAGATTACTGCTGTGCTCGCTCTATCGCCATGCTGCTGAATTATCGTTGAGTGGCTCGGTGGTTGCTGAGGTGGTTGCTGGATTATCGCTGTGTGGCTCGTTGGTTGCTGGGTCATTTTAACTTGAAGATGGCGGCGGCTTTTTCTAGGGCTGTGGCTAGGGCGTCGATGTCTTCTTCCGTGTTGTAAAGGTAGGTTGAGGCGCGGGCGGTTGCGGTCCAGCCCATTTTGTCCATCAAGGGCATCGTGCAGTGATGGCCCGCACGGACGCACACGCCTTCGATGTCGAGGATCGAGGCGACGTCGTGCGCGTGAATGTCGCCGAGATTGAACGACATCACGCCGGCGCGATCTTCGGCGCGCGCGGGGCCGTATATCGCGAGGCCGCGCGGCACGAGCGTTTGCAAACGTTCGAGCGCGTAGCGCGTGAGGCGGATCTCATGCTCGCGGATCCAGTCCATCCCCACCTCAGACAGATAATCGACGGCGGTTCCGAGCGCGATCGCATCGGCGATGTTGCTCGTCCCCGCCTCGAACTTCCACGGGATCTCGTTGAAGGACGTCTCCTCATAGCCGACCTTCTTGATCATGTCGCCGCCGCTCAAGAACGGCGGCATCGCCTCAAGCAATGCGCGCTTGCCGTACAAGAATCCGATGCCGGTGGGTCCGCACATCTTGTGGCCGCTGGCGGCAAAAAAATCGGCTTCGAGCGCTTGCACGTCGACGGGCATATGCGGTGCAGACTGCGCGCCATCGATCAGGACGACGGCGCCCGCCGCGTGCGCGAGCGGCACGATTTCCTCGAGCGGCGCAATCGAGCCCAGCGTATTGCTCACGTGGGTCAGCGCGACCAGCTTGACGCCGCTCAGCTTCTCTTCGAGATCGTCGAGCAGCAGCGTTCCGTCGTCGCGTGCTTCGATGAAGCGCAGTTCCGCACCCGTTTTCGCCGCCAGCAACTGCCACGGCACGAGATTCGAGTGGTGCTCGATCTGGGTCGTCAGGATAGCGTCTCCGGCGCGCAAGTTCGTGAGGCCCAAGAGAAGCCCACGAGATTGATCGCCTCTGTCGCGTTGCGCGTCCAGATGATTTCGGCCGAATCCGCCGCGTTGACGAAGCGCGCGACCTTTTCGCGCGCCGCCTCGAAGGCGTCGGTCGCGCGCGCGGCGAGTTCGTAGACGCCGCGGTGGATGTTCGCGTTATACGAAGAGTAATAGTTGACGAGCGCGTCGATGACGGCTTGCGGTTTCTGCGAACTCGCGGCGGAGTCTAAGAACACGAGCCGTTTACCGCGCGACGTCGGCTTTGCGAGAATCGGAAAGTCCGCGACGATCCGGGCCTGTTTCGGATCCGAGAGCGCGATCATGCGTCGATCTCCGTGGCCTCGTCGATCTTTTCATCGAGCGCCGCGCGCACTTCGTCGCGCAGGCGTTCACCCGGGAATCGGGCGATCGCCGGCTCGAAGAAGCCGAGTGCGATCATGCGTAAGGCGTCGGCGCGCGCGATGCCGCGGCTGAGCGCATAGAACAGCGTCTCATCGTCGAGCGAACCGACGGTCGCGCCGTGAAACGCCTTTACGTCGTTCGCAGCGATTTCTAGTGCCGGAACCGAATCGATGTGCGCGTGCTTCGAGAGCAGCAGCGCGTCGTCGCGCAGCGCGGCATCGGCGCCGTGCGCCTGCGCCCGGATCACGATGTTGCCGAAAAAGCGGCCTTGTCCGCGGTCGGTCGCCGCACTCCGCACGACGGTATCGGAGAACGTCGGCCCGACCGCGTGGTCTGTCTGCGTCGTCAAATCGACGTGCTGCATGGCGCCGGTAAAGAAGAGCGCGCCGGTTTCGGCGCGTGCGCCGGGCTCGCTCAAGCGGGTGTCGATGACGCTGCGCGCCAGGGCGCCCCCGAGTTCAGCAAGGTGCCAGCGAATCACGGCGTCGTGCTCGCAACGCCCCGCACGTGAGAAGAAGATGCGCGCTTCAGCGTCGGTTCGTTGCACCGCAACGTAGTCGAGCTCCGCGTTCGGGCCGACGTGCGCCTCGACGATACCGCTCACGAAGGCGTCGCCCGCGCCGCCGAAGCGTTCGATGACCGTCGCGCGCGCGCCCGCGCCGAGCACGACGACGACGTGCGGGAAGATCGCCGCCGTCTCCGCCTCGTTGGCGGCGAACAGCAACTGGATCGGAGCGTCCAGCACGACGCCCTCCGGCACGTAGACGAACGCGCCGCAATTCTGAAACGCCACGCTGAGCGCCGCGAACCGGTCGCCGCGCCAGTCCGCGATGTGCAGGTGCGTCGATGCGCAAACCTCGTCGTGCATGCGCGCCGCGCCGGCAAGCGGCACGACCGTGATGCGCGGGTCCGCGGGCAGCGTACGCTCGGGCCGAAGCACGAGCGCGCCGAGATGTGCGAGGCCCCCGGCGGCGCCCGTTTCGAGCGCGGGCTGACCGGTGTCGGGGTCGTCGGGCGCGAGCTCGCGTGCGGGAGCCGCGGGCACGTCGATGCAGCCGCTGCTCCAACGCACGTCGTCGAGCGCGAGCTTGTCGTAGTTGTAGCGCCACGTGCGCCCCGGGTGACCGCCCGGCGCCGGCAGAGCCGTGTACCGCGCGAACGCTTCACGCCGGCGCTCCGCGCCGACCGCGCTTTCGGTGTCCCCGGCGACGGCGATCACGCGCTCGAGCGTCGCGGCCGAGGCCGCAAACGGCAGCGACGCAACGGCCGGCGCCGGACTAAGCGACGCCATGGCCGGCCTCTTCGCGAATCCGGTCGTACCCTTCGCGTTCGATCGTGTTGGCGAGTTCGGGCCCGCCGCTCTTCACGATGCGCCCGTCAAGCATGATGTGCACGGCATCCGCCGCGATGTACTGCAGAATGCGCGGGTAGTGCGTGATGATAAGGAATCCGGTCTCCTTGCCGGCGTCGCCTGCGCGCATCGCGTTGACCGAACGCCCGACCGATTGCAGCGCATCCACGTCGAGCCCGGAATCTGTTTCGTCGAGCACCGCATACTTCGGCTGCAGGATCGCCAGCTGCAGCATTTCGAGCCGCTTCTTTTCGCCGCCGGAAAATCCGTCGTTCACGTAACGCGACAGAAATGCCGGATCCATGTCGAGGAGGTCCAGTTTGTCGAAAATGAGCTGGCGAAATTTCGAGGCCGGCAGGTCGGCCGGATTCACAGCCATGCGTGCCGTTCGAATGAAGTTGGCGACGGACACGCCCGGGATTGCCGCCGGATACTGAAACGAGAGGAACAGTCCGGCGCGCGCGCGCTTATCCGGTGGAAGGTCGAGCAGGTCGGTGCCGTCGAGCGTGACGGTTCCGCCGAGCACCTGATAGTTCGGGTGACCGCTCATCGCGAAGGCCAGCGTCGATTTTCCGCTGCCGTTGGGCCCCATCAACGCGTTCACTTTGCCGGGAGCGACGGCAAGGTCGATGCCCTTGAGGATCTCTTTCTCCTCAACGGCGACCCGTAGCCCGTCAATGTTCAAACCCCGGTCCGGCACGTCAACTCCTCGTTATAAAGCGCGGCGCCGCGCGGGCACCACCTCGAATCGTAGCGGTGCCGCCGGAGAAAGTCAAGGAAACTCTGGACTTTCTTGCGCAGCGGTGGTACGCTCCTCGATGATGCACGGGGACCGCTTCTTCGAGAGCACGCGCGGCAAGATCGTGACCGCCCTGCGGGGCCGGTCCGCTGCGTCCGCATTCGACCTCGCCGCCGAATTCGGATTGTCGCCGAACGCGATTCGCCAGCAGCTCGTGATCCTCGAGCGCGACGGATTGATCGCCGGCCGCAGCGTGCGGCGCGGCAAGACGAAGCCGACGCTCGAATATTCACTCACCGCCGATGCCGAAAAGCTGTTCCCGCAGCAGTACGACCGCATGCTGAATGCGGTGCTGCGGGAGGTTCGCCAGCAAGGCGGCGACGCGGCGGTGCGCGACATTTTCGCGGGTCTGAGCCGGCGCACGTCGGCGCGGCTCAACGAGCGGCTGGAGGGCCGGCCCGCGCACGAGCGCATCGCCGAACTCACCGCCGGCCTGCAGGCGGCCGGCGTCGCCGCCGATTTCGAGCCGTCGCCCGACGGCTTCACGCTGCGCGAACACAACTGCCCGCTTGCAAAAACGGTCGGCGAACATCCCGAAGTCTGTACCGTCATTCACGGCATCATGAAGGACGTGATCTCGCCGGCGGTCGTTCAGACCGAATCGCTCGCAACCGGCGGACAAGAGTGCCGGTTCGACATACGAACGCACTGACGCGTAAGGAGTACTGCTAGCCTCATGGATTTTGCGAAGTTCCAGCATCTCGTCGAGAAGCGCACCGGCTTCCGCACGATGGAAGACCCGATGGCCACCGGCGAGTACTTCAGCGACTCCTGCGGCGACATGTACACGTACTACCTCAAGGTCGGGCCGGACGAGCGCATCGAGGACATCTCGTATTTCACGACTGGCTGCGGTTTTGGCACGGCGACGTGCTCGCTGCTGGTCGAACTGGCGCGCGGCAAGACCCTTGCTGAGGCCGCCGCGATCACCGACGCCGACATCATGGACGCGCTCGGCGGTTACCCTGAGAAGAAGAAAGACTATCCCGAGCGCTCGCGGCTGGCGCTGCTTGCCGCAATCGACGACTATCGCGCGAAGCGCGCGGCCGGTGCCATCACCGACGACATGCTCGGACGGGCGCGCGAGGTGGCGCGCGCGGCCGCGCTTGCCGATCTTCCCGGCAACGGCGTCACGTCGCAGGACACAAACGCAGGCCCCAAAGCCGCGAGCGACGACCGGGGCCTGGTAACGATCAAGCTGCACTAACCGCGGCGGGTGCGCCGCTCGGCGCTTACTGGCCGATGGCCTCGACGTCGAGCGTGACCTGCGCGTCCTCGCCGACGACGAGTGCGCCCGTCGCGTTCGTGGTGCCGTTCGTCAGCCCGAAGTCGCGGCGATGAATCGTCGTCACGGCGCTATAACCCAGGCGCTTTTCGCCGCGTGCCCCGGTGCCATTGCCCTCGAGGTGCGCTTCGAGTGTGACCGGCTTCGTAACGCCGTGCATCGTCAGCTCGCCGACGATCGTGAATTTGGACGGATCGGTGCCGTCGATCTTCGTCGACTTGAACGTGATGGTCGGGTATCTCTGCACGTCGAAGAAGTCCGGCGACTTGAGATCGTTGTCGCGCCGCTCGTTCTTGGAATCGATCGCGGACGCGTCGAGCGTCGCCTCGATGCTGCTCGGAATTTCCTTGCCGGCCGGGATCGCGATGGTGCCGGCCTTGACGGGGATCGTTCCTTTGACCGTCGTGATCGCGAAGTGTTTGATGCCGAATTCGGCGCTCGAGTGGCCAGGATCGATTTTCCAGGCGGTATCGGCGGCGACTGCCGGCGCGGCGACCGTGGCCAGGGCGACGGCGCACACGGCGAGAGGACGCAAGCGAAACATGAAGCCTCCAGGCGAGGGACAATGCGGCTTATACCTATCCGCACACCATGAGAAATTCGTGAAGGCCCCGGCGCGCACGTACAGGGTGCGTTCGGCCGTCATCGGAACGAGCGGCAATGATCTTTCGTCGCATCGCTGCCGCCGCCACGCTTATAGCGGCGACACTCGGACCGCTGCGCGTGCAAGCGGCGGACGACGACTCACGCTTCACGAAGATCGCGGAGCAATACTTCGCGGAGTCGTTCGCGGCCAATCCGGTCAATGCGACGGCGACCGGCGTCCATACGTACGACGCGCACGTCGGATCGTACGGCGCGCGCGACATGGGCGCGCAGCTCGCGCGCGACCGCCGCTATCTGCGGCGCCTGGACGCGCTGCAATCGGCCGTTCTGTCGCCGGACACGGCGCTCGACCGCGCAATGCTCGCCAACGCGCTGCGCGACGACTTGCTCGTCAACGGCACGATGGAAGCGTGGCGGCACAAGCCCGACACATACGTACAGATCGCAAGCGGTGCGATCTTCTCGCTGATTTCGCGCACGTTCGCGCCGCCGGCGGTCCGCCTCCGCCGTGCGATCGCGCGCGAAAACGAGATCCCCGCACTCTTCGCCCAGGCGCGCGCGAACCTTACGGGCTGCGACAGAGAAACGGCGGAGCTCGCGCGCGACGACGCGCTGGGAACCGCGCGCTTCTTGGAAAAAGACGCGGTCGCGGGATTCGCGGGATCGGGCGACGCGCCTGCGAAAGCCGCGTTCGCGCAATCAACGCGGCGTGCGGCGGCGGCGGCACGCGCCTTCGCACGCTGGCTGGATGCGGGTTTCGTCGCGCACCCGTCCGGGACGTACGCGATCGGGGCGGCGAACTACCGCGCGCGTCTGCGCTATGAAGAAGCGATCGACATGCCGCTCGATGCGTATCTTGCGATCGGCGTGCGCGCACTCGCGCAGACCCACGCCGACATGGTGCAGACCGCGCATGTCATCGATGCGCGTGCGACGGTCGAGCGAGTGGTGGAGCGTGTGTCGAAGATCCACCCGACGCCCGCGCGCCTCATTCCGGCGGCACAAGCGGATCTCGTGCGGCTGCGGGCTTTTCTGCTCGCGCACCGCATCATCGACTTACCGGCTGATGCGAACATCAAAGTGACGCTGACGCCGCCGTTCGAACGTGCGACGTCGGTGGCGTCGATGGACGCGCCGGGGCCGCTCGAAACGGTCGCAACGCAGGCGTACTACAACGTGACGCCGGTCGATCCGCACGATTCGAAGGCGGTTCAGGAAGCGTATCTAGAAACATTTAATGACTTCGAGCGTCCCATCGTCTCCGCGCACGAAGTGTATCCGGGTCACTACACCAACTATATCGTCGACAAGCACTTGCCGCTGTCGCTCACAAAGAAATTGCTCGGTGCGAACTCGTTCACGGAAGGATGGGCGCATTACGGCGAGCAGATGATGGTGGACGAAGGGTGGGGCGACGGCGATCCGCGCGTCCGGCTGATGCAGCTCAAAGAGGCGATTCTGCGCAACGCGCGTTACGTCGCCGGCGTGAAGATGCACACGCAGGGCATGACGCTCGCGCAGGCGCAGGCGTTCTTCAAGAGCGAGGCGTTTCTCGATGCCGCCGATGCGCGGATCGAGGCGCGACGGGGCACGCAGGACGCGACGTACGGCTACTATACGCTCGGAAAACTCGAAATATTGAAGCTGCGCCGCGACTATCAAACGAAGCTCGGTGCGGCGTACACGCTCGCGAAGTTCCATGCCGCGCTGCTCTCGCACGGCAACCCGCCGATACCGCTGCTGCGTCCGCTGCTGCTGGGCGACGCGGACGACGGAAAGATTCTCTAAGCGCGCACTGCGAAGCCTACGTCAGATAAGGATTCGTCGTCCGCTCGGTGCCGACGGTGGTGAACGGACCGTGCCCGGGCACGACGGTCGTAGCGTCGTCGTAGGCGAGCAGCTTGGCCCGAATCGACATGACGATATCCTCGAGCGACGTTCCGCCGAGATCCCAGCGTCCGACGGAGCCGCGGAACAGCGTGTCGCCGGTGAGCAGCAGTGCCGTTTCACCTGCGGCTTCCAGCGCGAACGACGTGCTGCCCGGCGTATGACCGGGCGTGTGCAGCGCGCGCAGCGTGACGTCACCCGCGCGCAATTCGTCGCGGTCGATCAAGTCGCCGTCGAGGGCGACGACCGGCGGCGCGACGCTGAGGCCGATCCACTGCGCCTGCAGCGCCAGCGTTCGATACAGCGGCACGTCGGCGGGATGCAGCAGCGCCGTGCCGCCGCAGCGGTCGCGCAGTGCGCCGAGCGCACCGATGTGGTCGATGTGCGCGTGCGTGTGCACGAGATACTTCGGACGCAGACCGCAATCGCTCAACCGGCCGGCGATTGCCGCTACATCGTCGCCGCCGTCGACGACGATCGCTTCGCCGGTCCGCTCGTCGCCGATGATGGTGCACGTGCATGCAAGCGGACCGACCGTGAGGTGTTCGAGGATCACGGCTCGATGCCGAAGTCGCGGTACGTGCGGTCGTAATATCCGAGCGGTTCGCCGGGGCGATCCGCGGCCTCGAGGACCGAACCGAGAAAGATGGTGTGCGTGCCCGACGTGAGTTCTTCGCCGAGCGCACAGTCGACGTGCGCGAGCGTGCCGCTCAACACCGGCGAACCGCTCGCACCGATCCGGTAGTCGACGCCCTCGAAACGCGAACTCGGCTCACCGCCCGCAAACTTCACCGCGAGCGCGCGCTGTTGGAGCGCCAAGATGTTGACGCAGAAACACTGCGCCGCCGAGATGAGCGGGTGTGCGCGCGCGCTGCGGTTCACGCAAATGAGGACGGTCGGCGGGTCTGCCGTGACGCTCGCGAAAGCGTTCGCGGTAAATCCGTGGACTTGGCCTTCGTGCGTCGTCGTCACGATCGCGACGCCGGTTGCAAAACGGCGCATCGCCGCTTTGAATGCGTCACTCGATACGTGCACCAATGCCGACTCCGTCGCCTACGGGAACGATCGTGGCGTCGAGCTGCGGGTGATGCAGGAACGTTTTGTTGAAGCTGCGGATCGCGACCGTATCCGCGGCATCGTCCGGTCCCGGGGCGGCGGCGGCGCGGCCGCTCCACAGCAGGTTGTCGATGACAACGAGTCCCGAACGCTTGAGCATCGGAATGGCCGCTTCGAGGTAGCCCTCGTACTCGGTTTTGTCCGCATCGATGAAAATGATGTCCAGGTTGCGCTGCGACCACATCTCGAGCACTTCGAGCGCGGGCTGATTGATGATGTCGATCTTGTCCCCGACGCCGGCGCGCTCGAAGTAGCCGCGCGCGATCTCCGTGCGTTCGACATCCGGATCGATGGTCCAAATGTGGCCCGCGGGCGGAAGCGCGAGGCCCATCCACACGGTCGAGTAACCGTACGCCGTGCCGATTTCCAAAATGCGGTTCGCCATCATCGCGTGCACCAGCGTCGAAAGCAATCGCCCAACGGCCCGGTCGACGATGGGAATGCCGTCCGATATTCCCTGTTGTTCGAGCTCGAGGAGCAGCGGCGGCGGCTCGCGATGGAGCCGCGTTAAGTAGGGAAGATCGCGCACGATACGCATGTTTGCCGCCCCGGTGAAACGGGAACCTGCCGGGCAGCGGGCAGCCGCCCGCGACGGTCGCCGTACACTACGGGGGCCGTCGGCGCATCGTCGAAATGACGTTGTCCCAACACTGACGAGAAGCGTAGGAGGCACACGTGGCAACCCTAACCCAGGAATCGTATACGCCGAAAAAGTGGGACCTTGCGGGGCTGCAAGGCATCTCGGATCAGACCCTCCAGGTGCACTTCGGTTTGTACGAAGGGTACGTGAAAAACACGAACCTGCTGAACGAGCAGATCAGCGAACAAGTTCGCTCCGGCCAAGCCGCGGGCGCCAATCCGCACTTCGCCGAACTGACGCGCCGGCTCGGTTTCGAGTACAACGGCATGCGGCTGCACGAATATTACTTCGACAACATGACGAAGAACGCGGGCGGCGCGCCGCCTGCGGCGCTGAGCGATACGATCGCGCAGAGCTTCGGTGACTTCGAGACGTGGAAGAAAGATTTCAGCGCGACCGGCGGCATGCGCGGCGTCGGCTGGGCGATCGCGTATCAGGATCCGTTCAACGGGCGAATCTCCAACCACTGGGTGACGCTGCACGAAGACGGCAACATTGCCGGCTTCACGCCGATCCTCGTGATGGACGTCTGGGAGCACGCATTTCTGCTCGACTATAAGCCCGCCGAGCGGTCGAAGTACATCGAGGCGTTTTTCGCCAACGTCGACTGGAACACGGTCGCCGGCCGGCTGCGTTCACCGGGCTGAACCGGGCACGCAGCGAGTGGCCGGAGCGGCGCAGTTGCGGCTGTTTCCGTTGAACACGGTGTTGTTTCCGGGCGCCGTCCTCAACCTGCACGTCTTCGAGCCGCGCTACCGGCAAATGATTTCCGAGTGCCTCGCCGCCAACGAGGCATTCGGAGTCGTCTTGATTCGCGAAGGTCAGGAAGCCGGCGATCCTGCCGTGCTTCCGCACGAAATCGGAACGACGGCGGAAATTTGCGACGTGACGCCGCTGCCCGCCGGGCGTTACTACATCAGCACGACCGGACGCCGGCGTTTCCGCATCGCGCGCGTGGTGAAACGCGAGCCGTACTTGCTGGTGGACGTCGAGTACTTGGACGAAGAATTCGAAGACGATACGGCCATCGGCGAGCTTTCAGACGAAGTGCGCGGCGAATTTCGCGAATATTTGCGCCTGCTCGTGGAATTCTCCGGGACGTCCGCGGACGTCGACGTGCCGGCCGATCCCGTCGACGCCTCGTTTCTGATCGGCGACGCGCTGCAGGTCGCCGACACGATCAAACAGCGGCTGCTCGAACTTTCGAACACGCACGAACGCCTCTCGGCGGAACTCGCGTTTTTACGGCGGCTGTTACCGCAGCTGCGGACGCTGCTCCAACGCAAGGCCGACCACGCTCCGGTCGAGCGCGACGATGCTCCCGGCGGCACCTTCCGCACGCATCAGGAGCAGTTTTTCGGCAAACACTTCAGCGCGAACTGACGTTTCGCCGCGCGAATGCGACGGTCAGGGTGCCATGATCCCATTGGTCGCACCCGTGTCACGCGCGCTCCGCGGCAGTGACGACGTTGCGCATGAGCGCGGCGTTCGTGACCGGACCAACGCCGCCGGGGACCGGAGTGATGGCACCCGCGACCGCCGCTACTTCGTCGTACGCCACGTCACCGGTAACTTTGCCGTCGGCGTAGGTGGTGCCGGCGTCGATCACGGTCGCGCCGGCCGCGACCATGTCCGCGCGCACGAGTCCGGGCACGCCGGCCGCGGCAACCAAAACTGCGGCGTCGCGGGTGTGATGCGCGAGATCCCGGGTCTTGCTGTGCGTCACCGTCACGGTCGCACTGCGCGCGGTCAGCAGCAGCGCGACGGGTAAGCCGACCACCTTCGAGCGCCCGATTACGCACGCGCGCACGCCCGCAAGTTCCGCGTGCGGGCTGTTTTCGAGCAGCAGCATGATCGCTGCCGCCGTCGCCGGGACAAACGGTGCGCCGTCCGGCGATGCGAGACGCCCGCTCGTTGCGGGATTCGCGGCGTCGACGTCTTTGTGCACCACGATGGCGTCGGCTACCGCGCTCAGCGCGAGGTGCGGCGGAAGCGGCTGCTGCAAGATGATGCCGTGAACGTTCCGGTCGCCGCCGAGATACTCGAGCCGCGCGCGCAGCGCCGGCTCGGCGGCGTCGTGGCGCAATGCGTCGACGACGACGTCAACCCCGATCTTGGCGCCCAGTCTGACGAGGCCGTTCACGTACGCGACCGACGCAGCATCTTCGCCCGCGATGACCACCGTCAGTCGCGGCGCGACGCCGCGGCCGCGCAAGATCGCGGTCCGCGCGCGAAGATCGGCGCGCAGGTTTTCAGCGAGCGCGCGCCCGTCGAGAATGACCGCTCCCATCGCGCTTCGCGTTCGGGCGCCTGAGGACGCGGCCCTGGAACACGTGCGGTGGCAGGTGACGATTGGCGCGCATTTCGGCGAGGCCGCATTCGACGACGCGTTCGCCGGTTTTCGCCGGCTGTATCACGTGCGGCCGGAGCGCGTTCTGTGCGCACCCGACGTTCTCGTCCGTTACGCGCAGCTCTATGCGCGCTCGGCTGACGATGCGCTCGCGCGCGATCTGCGCTTCGAGGGCATTCCGCTCGTCGGCGCCGTCCTCAAGCCGTGCACCATCGTCTTCGAGGGCCACGTCGATGAAGAACGCATGGGCGACTGGTAAGGGCTCAGCTCGATTCGAGCAGCGCCGACAGCGTCGTAGCGAACTTCTCCGGTTCCTCGACCATCGGCAGGTGCGCGCTGCGGTCGAAAATTTCGATTTCGGCTTGCGGATACACGCCGCGCACGTCGTCGAGCGCGCGAATCGGAACATACTGGTCCTTGAGGCCCCACGCGATGAGGGTCGGGCCCGCGTACGCGCGCAGCGCCGTGCGCAGCTGACCGACGCGCGTGAACTCGTTGAGTCCCGCGCCGTACACGGCGGCGTGGGCCCGGCGGAACGCCGCGTCTTCCGAGAGCGAGCACGCCCGTTCCATCATTTCGGCTTCGATGCACGCGGGATCCACCACGGCGCGCTCCATGATGCGCCGCACGAAACGGTGCGACGGCACGCGAAAGTACACGTAGCGGGAGATGGTGCTGCCGAGCAGACCGTACACGATGCGTGCGGACGGCGCGAAACCGGCCGGCGCGACGAGCGCGAGCGCACGGACGCGATGCGGATGTTTGGCGGCGTAGCGCGCCGCGATCGCGCCGCCGAGCGAGTGTCCGCAGACCGCAAAGCGCTCCGGCAGCCCGGCTGCGTCGACGACCGCTTCGGCCGCCGCAGTGAAAAACGCACCGTCGTACTTTGCATCGGGCCGGTCACTCGCGCCGAAGCCCGGCAAATCGAAGGCAACGATTCGCAAGCCCGCATCGAGCAGCGGGATCAGCCGGTTCCACGCCGCCTGCGTCCAATGCCCGAGGCCGTGGACCAAGAAGAGGACGGGCGCTTCACGCGCGCCGGAGCCGGTTTCGAATACGGCGATCGACTGGCCGGATACGCCGATGCGCCGTTCGCGCCATGCGACGGCCGGCGCGCGCTGCGCGTAAGGAGCGGCCGATGCGGAAGCGAAGGGCGTCATATGCGCAGTGCGAGCGGCAAGGTTGGGGCGGTCATCCTGACGATCCTCCTGTCCGCTTGTTATTCCGGCGGCGGTCCGAAACGAACCGTCGCCGGGACCGGCGGCCCAGGCGCCTTGGCCGGTGCGCCCGCCGTCAGCTACGACGTGAAGCGGCTCGACGGCCGGCTCGATTCGCTCGCGCGCTATCGCGGTTCCGTCGTGGTGATGAACTTGTGGGCGACGTGGTGCCCGCCGTGCCGCGAAGAAATGCCGGATCTGCAACGCTTCTATAACGAATTTAAAGGCAAGGGCGTCGTCGTGCTGGGTGTCGATCAAGGCGAATCCAGCGCAACGGCCGGGACGTATGCGCGCAAGCGCGGCGTCACGTTTCCGATACTCGTCGACGAAGACCAGCAGTACGGGCGAACGTACGAAGCCGTCGGTCTCCCGACGACCGTCGTCGTCGATCGCCGCGGCCGCGTCGTGCGCGGTATCGACGGCCAGTTGACGCTCGCGCAGATGCGCGAGATCGTCGCCCCGGCGCTCAAAGCGCAGTGACGGCGCGCGGCATCGCGCTCGCCGCCGGCATGTTCGCAATGGCGCTGACCGTGGCGCAAGACGTGCGGCCCGGCCTCGACGTCTACCACACGTGGCAGTACGCTGCCGCGCTCGCGCTGGCGGCCGTCGTCATCGCCGCGTACGTGCGTCGCGCGCTGCGCGGGAAAGACGGTCCGGCGGGCAGTCGTGTCGCCGTCGGCTTGTGCGGCGCGCTGCTCGTGCTCACCGGCGGGTTGGTTTCGGGTTTGATCGGTCCCGACACCATTACCGTCTCGGGTTCGCCCGGAACGGTTCTGCCGGTTGCGGATCTCGGCGCCGCCGCATCCTTCGGAGAGGCGGACGCTGCGACGGTCGCGCGCGGCGCGGGCGCGATCAGCTTACGCCGCAGCGACGGCAGCGAGTTTGCAGTGCCGCCGACCCGTCCGCTCTATCTCGGAACGTCGATTGCGTACCGCACGACGCGGCCCGCGGCGTACGTCGTCGCCCGCGACGCGCGCGGTAACCGTCTCACGGTTACGCAACCGGCCGGCGGAGCGTTTCTGTCGCCGGTGTTGCTGTTTCCGCAGCGTCAGCCGATCCGCGACAAGACGTATCCGCTCGATACGTTCGCGCTGCCGGCGGTGCATCGCATCGTTCGCGCGCTGTATTTCAGCGCCGCGGACGCCGCGGCATTCAACCGGGTCGCGGCGAGCAGCGCCGCGCTGGTTCTATCGGTGAACGACGATGCCGGCAAACAGCTGGCGATCAGCGTCGCGCTGTCGGGCCGCGAAGTGGAAACGGCGAACGTGCGCGTAACGGCGACCGCCGGGACGTATCCGCAACTCGCGGTTGCCGCGGCGCCGCATCCGGCACTGCTGCTGGGCGGCCTTCTGATATTTGCCGGCGGCGCCGGTGCCGCGCTCCTCAATACGGCGAGGCGCTCGCGAATCGAAACCGCTCGAATTTGACCGCCGGCGTTACGAGCGAATAACTGTAGCCGCCCGTTCGTTGCTGCACGGACGCGAACGTGCACGCTTTCAGCGCCTCGACGATCGATTCGTTGAAGCGCATGTTGCGCACGCCGCGCGCGACCTTGCCGTTCTCGATCAGGAACGTGCCGTCACGCGTCATGCCCGTGAGGATCGCGGCGCGCTGGTCGACGACGCGCACGTACCACAAGCGCGTGATGAGCAGTCCGCGCGGCGTCTCCGCGATCAATTCTTCCACCGATTTCTCGCCGGGATCGACGACGGTGTAGAGCGATTGCGGGCCCCACGAATTCGGCGCGGGCAGTGCGTGGCCCGTGTTCGCCATGTTCAGCCGCCGCGACCAGGTCGAATCGGTCACGATGGTTTTCGCGACGCCGTTTTCAACGAGCGCGACGCGCTGCGCCGGCACGCCCTCGAAGTCGAACGGCATGCCCGGGTTCAGCCGATGCGCGTAGTCGTCGCGGATGGTCACGTTTTCGCCCAGCACCGTCGTCCCGAGCTTGCCGCTCACGAACGACGATCCATCGCCGTAGGTTTCGGCCGAAAAATGCATCGTCAGGAAGCGCAACAGCTCGCCGATCGCCGCAGGTTCTAAAATGACGGTCCAAACGTCGGGCTCGACGGCGACGGGGTCGCGCGCATCGGCGGCCTTGCGCGCGGCGCGCGCGCCCAGCGCATGGCCGTCCAGGCCGGCGATGTCGCGCGTGTAGTGTTCGGCGAAGCCGGTCGCGTCCGCGCCGTTCATTTTCACGTTGGCGGCGGCGTCCGTACCATCGAAGGACATGCGCGCGCCGCGCGAGGTCACGATGGTGATGCCGTCGCTCGCCGTCGTCACGTAGCCCGACGACCACAGTCCGCCGCCGCGCGCATGCGAGAAGATGGCGCCCGCGACAGCCGCGCGTTCGCCGGCTGAGGCGAGGGCGGTGGCGGCGACGTACGCGCCCGGCGGCGTCGCGACGTTTGCCGCTTGCGCGAGCTGTGGCGGAATGCTTTCGCGCGGCGCAAACGTCGCGAGCTCGCGCGCGCGGGCGACGACGGCATCGAGCGCGGCGTCGTCGAGCGCGTTCGTCGCCGCTACCCCGCTCCGCCCGTCGAGGACCGCGCGCACGCGCACGGATACGTCGCCTGCGTCCACGTTTTGATTGACCGCTTCGTGCGTGAATCGCGTCAGCGCCTGATGCTGCGCGTGCACGGTCACTTCGGTGCTTTCCGCGCGCGAGCGCGCGAGCGCGCGTTCTGCGAGCGCCAGCCGCTCCTCAGCCTGCATAGCCGACGCCCACGCTCACCGCGCGAAAGCGCGCCGGCGCCGCGGCCTGCGTCGTGCGGCCCGTTTGCATCGGCTCGCCTTTGCCGCAGTTTGGGGTGCCCCACGCGAACCACGACCCCGCGTCGCCGACTGCATCGCAGCTGTTCCAAAAAATCGGCGTTACGCCGGCGTATGTCGGATTCTTCAGTAAGCGTCCGCGCTTGCCGTTGACGATCTCCCACCCGATCTGGCAGCCGAACTGAAAATTCAGGCGGCGGTCGTCGATCGACCACGAGCGGTTCGCTTCCATGTACACGCCGTGCGCGATGCCGTCGAAGAGGCCCTCGAACGGCGTAGTGCCCGGCAGTAAGTTCAAGTTGCACATGCGGATCATGGGCACGTGCCGCCAGCTCTGCGCGCGCACGCACGCGTTCGATTCACGTCCGATGAGGCGCGCCGTATCGCGCGACGTCTCGAATCCCGCCAACATGCCGGCGCGAATGACGTCGGCTCTCACGCTTTTCGTGCCCTCGTCGTCGTAGCCGGCGGTCGCGATGCCGCGCGGCAGCAGATTGTCGATTTCAATCGTCACCGCAGCCGAACCGTATTTCAGCCTTCCGACCTCGGCCGGGTCGAGAAAGCTGGTTCCGCTGAAGTTCGCCTCCCAGCCGAGCACGCGGTCGAGTTCCGCGGCGTGACCGCACGATTCGTGAATCTGCAGCGACACTTGTGACCCGCCGAGCACCACGTCCATGACGCCGCTCGGGCATTGCGGCGCCGACAGCAGCTGATGCGCTTCCTCGCCGATGCGTTGCGCGTTGTCGCGCAGCTGCGCCGCCTCGATGATCTCCCAGCCGCCGCCTTGATACAGTCCGCGGTCGCCCGGCCACATCCGCATCTGCGCATCGCCTTCACCCACGGCGAGGGCGCTCATGCCGCTGCCGGACTGCACGATCGTCTGCGCGATACGCGAGCCGATGGAGGAGAAGAAGCATTTTTCCGTGCGCCACAGGTCCATCCACGCGCGTCCGACCGCGATGGAGGGCGCCGCGTGCAGCGCTTTCTCGGCGTCCAGCAGCAGCGCCACGCGGTCGCCGACAGGAATTGACTGCGGATCCTGCTCGACCGGCGTGGCAAAGGTATCGACGTACGCCTGCGGCGGGGCCTCGCCGATCCGTCGCACGGCGATCGCCGCTCCGGCGCGTGCGGTTTCGACGGCGCGCGCCGCCGCCGCGTCGAGCGCCGCATTGTCGAAACCGCTGCTCGATGCGAAGCCCCACGCGCCGTCGACCAGTGCGCGAACGCCGTAGCCGTCGCTGCGCTCGTCGGCCAGCCCGCTTACGTCGCCGTTGCGCACTTCCACCCGTTCCGAACGCGTTTGCTCGAATCGGACGTCGCAGTAATGCGCGCCGCGCGCAGCAGCTGTATCCAGCACGCGCTCGGCGTGCGTTGCGAAATCCATCCGCCGCCTTTACGGCGCGTGCCGCGCACTTCCCGGTTGACTGAAGTCGCAATCGCGAATGCCGATGGTGCCGGCCGATTTCACGGGCGCGGTGCCGAGCGATCCCACGACGTACAGCGACTGCAGCACGAGCGGCGGCGCCAGGGCGGCCGGCACGCGCACCTCGCGGCGCTGGACGCCCGTCCAATCGATCGTTTTCGCAAACGTCAGCGCGGCGCGCTCGCCGTAGCGATCGACGAAAGCGGCGCGCAACGCGGCGCCGCCCGCGTCACCTTCGATCGCGCACGCGAACCCAACCGGATCCCCGACCGTCACGCCGGCGTTCGCGTACGCCGCGCGTTCACCGGTCGTGAAGTCGTACGCGATGCGCAACGTGCCCTCGCCTGCAAACGTGATGGAACCGGGTCCGTTCGCCGGGACGCTGGAGAAACGCCACGTCGCTCGGCGGGCTTCGTCGAATGCGTCGAATCGTTCACGATGACGGCCGACGCGCACCACGACGTTCGCCGTTTGCGTCCCGGCGTGCGCCGTTACGGTTCCGTCTGCAGCGCCCGCGCGAAAGACTCCGTTTGCGCCGATGCTGCCGCCCGTTGCCGTCCACCGCAGTTCGTCGCCAAGTGCGATCCGGCGGCCGCGCGCGTCGAACGCATACGCGCGCAGCGCAACGCCCGCGCCCGGTTCGGGATTCGGACGTTCGGGCTCGATCGCGAGTTTCGTGACGCTCCGCACGATCTCGAACGGCAGTTCCGCCTGCACGCCGTCACGGTCGAGATGCAGCATGGTCGCGAGCGGCGCGTCGCCGGCATGCAGCACATCGTTTTCGTCGATGCGCGCGCCGCTGCCGCGCACGTGCCACGCACCGCGTGCGGCTCCGAGCGCATGTCCCGCCGCGTCCACGACCGCTGCATGCAGCGCGATCGTCGCGCCGGGGAGCGCGAGCACGCGCGAGGGGCGCACGACGAGCCGCGCGGGCGGTCCCGCCGGCGCATCGCTGTACACGAAAAGTCCGTCGGCGACCGGGCGTTCCATTCCGTCGGACGGCTCGTTTTGCACGGCGGCCGCCTTGTCGCCGAGCGCGCGCGCGACGAGCGTCGCCGATCCGCCGCTGTCGAATTGCAGCGCGTCAAGCGCGCCGAGCGCGCGCAGCAGTGCGATCAGTTCAGCCCGGTTGACGCCCATCGATACGGACGGACGCCGCCCGTCGACGACGACAAGCGCGCCCGTTCCGTCCGGCATCAGGGCGACGGCCGCTGCGGGAATGCGCCGCGCGCGTTCCGCGTAGCCCGGTGAGAACGGATCGTCGACGGCGATACCGTTCTGCAACAGCGCCGGTCCGCCGCCGGCCGCGGCAGCAATGCTCGACAGCGGCGGATCCGTGTCAAGCGCGACGTCGATGATATCGCCGACATCCGGTTGCATCGGCAGCGCGGATTGCGCGGCCGGTCCGAGCGCGAGTACGTACGCCGGATGTGCGAGCGCCGTTCCTTGCGCGATGTGCGCGATGCGATAACGGCCGCCCGGCGGCGCGGCTCCGGCGAGCGGCGCGAGCGGCACGAGTTCTGCCAGGCTGACGCCGGGCGCGGACGGCGGAATTCCGTACGCCGGCGTAATGAGCGCCGCGCCGGTCTGCGGGGGCCACTCGTTCACCGCGCCGAGCGGGATCTGGGCCCCGCCGCTCGCGCGCGCGACGCCGCTGAAGCGTAGCGCGCTCACGCGCAGCGTGCGGTCGCGCAATACCGCAAGCGCGGGGCGCGAGCTCGGCGTGCGCAGCAGCGCGCCGTTTTGCACCAACACGCCGACCGGCGCGTTCGTGTTGCCGATGTCGAAATAATCGGCGTTGATGCCCGCCACCGCATTGGTGCGCGCGGCCATCGACGAGATCGTTTCGCCGCTCGAAACCAGCCGGTCGTGCGCCAATACGGTAGCGAGCCGCACGGTCGGTTCGCGAGGATCGAACGTGACGAAAGAAACAACCAGGGGACCGGCCGACGTCAGGAGATGGTACGTTCCGCGCGTCACGCCCGGCGCGACATATTCGTGTTCGCGGAATTGATTTGCGACGAGCGGGAACGGTGCGGCAGGCGCCAGCGTTTCTGGAAGGGCGGCAGCGGCCACGCCGGTCGCGAGCGCGAACGCCGCGCAAAAAGAGCCGAAAATATACGCCCTGCGGGACGAACGGCATGGACCCGCCGACGCAACCCATGCTACTCTTTCATGAATCTCTAATGCGGACCGCTCGCTTACTGAGGCGGATTCGTCGCTATTTGAACCGGGCACCGATGTATCGCTTTCTTTCTCGTCTCTGCATTGTCGGCGCCGCAGCGCTCGTCGTTTTCGTGCACCAGCCGGCCGGCGCGGCAAGCGCCGGCGCCCAAGCGCTGATGGCGCAGCTTTCGGCGGCCGACCCTTCGCTGCAAACGTATCGCGCGAACGTTGAGTTCAGCGTCGGGCTCAAGACGTTTCCATATCTGCACAAGACGCTGCACGGCGAGACGTTCTTCAAACGCCCGAGCCGTCTCGAGATCGTCTTCAGCGATCTGCCGGGCTTCGCGCAAAGTTTCAAGAATTTGTACGTCGGTCTCGGCACGCCCGCGGACTGGGAGAAGAAGTTCGAGATCGACGTTGCGCAGGAGGCGCTGCCCGACGGCAAGAGCCTGCCGTACCTGGTGCTCACGCCGCGCAAACCCGACCGGCGCCTGCAGCACGTCGACGTGTTCATCGATCTGGTCAGCTCCTTGCCGAACCGCATCGTGTGGCGCTATCGCGACGGCGTGATTCAAATGCGCCAAGATATCGTCGAGTTCAACGGACACAGCGTCATCTCGGCGCAGAACGCGGACATCCGCTTGCCGGGCGTGCACGCGTACGTCAATGCGAAGATGGCCAACTACGCGATCAACGTTCCGGTCGACGACGCCGTTTTCACGAAAAAACCGCCGCAGCCGTAGGAGCTGCTAACCGCCGTTCACGCGCTCGCGAGCAATCCGGCGAGCGCGATGACGATGCCGGCGGCGGTCGCCGCAACGGCCACCACCGTCAGCACACGCGCGGTTGCGAGTGCCGAGATCGACACCAGCACGATTGCGATCTCGAGAAACGTAACGCCGATTTCCATCGTCTCGAAGCCGTGCCGTAACCGTTCGGAACGGTCGTTGGCCGCTTGCGCCTCGTGCTCGAACGCACGCGCCTTGAGGAGTAGCGGCGCGCCCTTCACGCGTTCGTGCAGCGCGGTCGCCGAGAGCACCGCGGGATCGCGAGCGTTGCCGGCCGCAATCAGCGATTCGTAGATGTGCTGTTTGATGCTGCGCGCCTCGTACTCGTTGTACGCGTCGCTCGCTTTCGTCGTCAGCAGAATCTCTTCGTTCTTGAAAAACAGGGCGGCCGTGGACCGCTGCGACGCGGCCAGTCCCGCGATGGCCGTGACGACGGCCAGAATCGCGGCCGCGATCGGCACCCAGGCCGCGCCGTGGCGCGCGCCTTCCTGCCGCTCGCGTGCCTCCTCAAATGCTTTGTGTGCTTCGAATTCGCTCATGCGCGCATCGCCTCTACACGCAGCAGCCCCGCCCGGACGTCGGTGTGCGGCGCCACGATCCACGCATCGGTGCGTCGTCGCTCGAAGGTAAACGCCGCCACTTCGTAGTCGCCGAAGGTGCCGCAGACGATCGCGCCGTCCGGGTCGACGGCGAACGCGCGCCGGTCGAGCGTGTCGAGAACGACGACGTAGGCGCGCAGCTCGGCCGCGCGTGTCCGCGCGAACGGCTCGATCCACTCCGGCTCGAACGAGGCATGCCACACGAAGAGCCGCACGCCGTCGAGCCGCGGCGCCACGAGCGCGCGCGGATCGAGCACCGCTTCATCGTCGACGACCGCCACGTCGCCGGCGGCGGGACGCGCGTGCGGGTCCAGCACCAGGTCCGCGTCGGCCGTCGCCGCCAGCGCGTGCAGCGCGGGATCCGTTCGCACCGCGATCGCGATTCGAACGGTGTCGGGCAGCGGTACGCCGCTGCCGCGTGCAGCGACGGGCGGCGGCGCCGCCGCCCGCGTGAGAATCGGTGGCCCGATGGCCACGCGGGCCGCGAGCGTCGTTTCCGCATCCTGCGGCGCGAGTGCGACCGGCGAGCCGTCGGCGGCGAGAATCGCGCTCTTGCCGCAATACGCAACGCTGCGCGCTTCGACGCCGCACTTATTGGCGCAGACGAGCGGCACGCCGTTTTCGCGCGCGCGGACGCCGATCATGAGATCCGCTTGCAGGTTTTCGAGCAGCGCGGCGTCCCGCCCGCTGGTAACCCATGCCGTCGGCATCACGAGAATTTCGGCGCCGCGGTCGACCAGCGTGCTCGCGATGGTCGGAATGCGGCCGTCGGCACACACGAACACGCCGAGGCGTCCGGCCGGCGTATCGATCGGCTCGAGGGTGTTGCCCGCGCTGAACCAGCGCCGGTCGAAGTGCCACAGAAAACACTTGTCCGCAGTTCCGGCGATGCCCGCGGCGGTGACCACGTACGCCGAGTTGACGAAACGTTCGCCGTCGTAGCGCCCACCGCCGTAGACGATCGTCGTGCCACTGCCGCGGGCGACTGCGATCACATCCTGCGCGGCGGCTTCAATTTGGTGCGGGGCCACTGGATGCGGCCCGATAACGTAAGCGGGGACTGTTCCCTCGGGAACGACGATAAGTTCGGCACCGTCATCGGCGGCGGCGGCGATCCGGGCGCGGATTGCCGGCCAGCGCTCGTCAAAGGCGGCACGCTCGTGTGCGCGAAGTTGCAACACCGCAACGGAGCTTGGACGGGCAGTCACGAATGAACGTCTCCAATCGACGGCGCGGTTGTGCGTCCGTCATCCCGCAGAAGCATGGTAGAGGATCGCTGTGAAACGATTACTCGCGTGTGTTTCGTTGATCGCCGTGACGACAACTGCGGCCGCATCTTCTACGACGCCGGCCGCGAAGCCGGTACCGAAGCCGGCCGCGCCTCCCGCCGCGAAAGCGAAGCTCGCGCCCAAAATCAAAGTTGCGCCCGCCGACGAATACTTCGGCAAGCTGAAGATGAGCATTCTCGGCATCCGCAACACCATCAAAGACGTCGGTGCCAACGTCGACATCGACGGTAACCGCTGGACTTTGCTTGTGAACAAAGCGGATTTCACCGAAGACGCGGTGCGCGACTGGGAGCGCAAATACCCGAGCGATACGTGGCTGGCGCGCACGATCTTCGCGCTGGAACGTATGTACGCGAAGTTGGACTCGGACGAAGGCCGCAAGCGCAGCGTCGCCGCAATGAACTGGCTCGTGCACGACTTCCCGAATAGTCCCCAAGCCAAGATCGGCAAGAAAGAACTGGCGGCCGGCCGAGTCGGTCACCCCGTCACCCAAACCGCAACTGCCGGTACCACCGCGAGCGCAGCTCCGTCGGCCCTCGCTTCGTCGGTG
>JBHEMQ010000027.1:0-459 GCA_046262475.1 Candidatus Velthaea sp. | reverse complement strand
CGTCGAGGAAGAGCCCGGAGCCGCCCAAATTGAGCGTTCCGCCGATTTGGTACTTCAGGAAGCGCTGCTGGAACTTATCCGTGGTGCCCACGAGCGATACGGGCGCACCAGCCGGGAACGTGAAGTTGCCGGAGATGGACGGGTAGTACCAGACGCTGCCGTAGATCGAGATCGGCTGGTCGAGATCCGGGAGCTTCTCGGCGCCGAAACCAACGCCGTTCTGCTTCGGATAGCCGTAGTTTTCTTCACGGTGCAGGTAGCCGACGCCGATGTAGATGCGCGGATCCGCGACCTTCAGCCCAAGCCGGCCGTCAAAGTCGGTATCGCGAGCGATGAACGACGGGACGTTGGTTTGTCCATAGGCACCGATGACCGTGACGCAGCCTTGGTTACCCGCGCCGGGTGCCGCCAGAGCTCCGGTTTGACCGGGGCACAGCGTACCCGGGGCAAGACCGCTGT
>JBHEMQ010000026.1:31584-31885 GCA_046262475.1 Candidatus Velthaea sp. | reverse complement strand
CAGTTCCTGGGCGCCGCGCACTTCCGTAACGCCGTGCGCGTACGTCGCGAGCACCGCGATCAACGGAAGCTCGTCGATGAGTGCCGGAACTTCCGCCGCCTCGATCGTGGTACCGTGCAGCCGCGCATACTCCGCATGGATGGTGCCGACGGGTTCGCATTCCGCATGCGCGCGCGCAATCGAAATGCGCGCGCCCATCCGTCCGAGCGCTCGAACGAATCCCGTGCGCGTCGGGTTGATCCCGACGTGCGGCAAACGCACGCAACCGCCCGGCACGATAGACGCCGCCGCGATCCAGAAC
>JBHEMQ010000026.1:12020-31574 GCA_046262475.1 Candidatus Velthaea sp. | reverse complement strand
CTCGGCGACGCGCCGCATCGGACGGCTGCGCAGCGACGCGTCGCCGTCGAGGCGGCTTTCGAACGGCTGTGCGGCGAGAATGCCGGCCATCAGCCGCATCGTGGTGCCGGAATTGCCGCAGTCCAAGGTTCCGGCCGGAGCCGTCAAGGCTTCGGATCCGCGACCGTGTACCACCACGGTGGCGCCGTCGGCCGTGATGCGTACGCCGAGCGCCTCCAAGACACGGCGCGTCGAGTGCACGTCGGCCGCATCGAGCAGATCGGTGATGTGCGTTTTGCCGTGGGCGAGCGCGCCGAGCATCAGCATGCGGTGCGAGATCGACTTGTCGCCCGGAATCGACGGGGCGCCGGAAAGCCGCCGCGCCGGCACGACGGTCTGTGATGAAAAAAGCCCCCGGCGGTTCGGCACGGAAGCTTCGTTCGGTTCGTGCGCCGCGGTGCTCACGGCGACGCCGCCGGCGTCGGAGGGCCCTGCATCGTGACAAAATCCGTATCACGGCCGCGCGCGCCGTGTCAAGGAAAGGCTTGACACCGGCATCACTGATGCCCTAGGCTGGCCCCAATGTTCGCCGCGCTCGCCTTCGCGTATTGGTCCTTTACGCCGACCGTCCGGTCCGGGTGAGCTAAGCGCGCGCACAACTGGTTGCAAGTTCGCGGAGCCGCCCACCCGGGCGGCTTCGCTTTTTTATCCGACGACGCTGGAGGGAACTGACGATGCCCAGCACCTACGAGCTGGTCCGCCGCACCGAGACGGGAACGCGGCGCGTGGCCGCCGGTTCCGCCGTGTTCGGCGACGGCGGGTTCGCGCTGATCGGCGGGCCGTGCTCGATCGAAAACCGCGAGCAGATGGCAACCGTCGCCGCGTGCGTCGCCCGCGCCGGCGGCGCGATGCTGCGCGGCGGCGCGTACAAGCCGCGCACGTCGCCGTACGATTTTCAGGGTCTCGGCGCGCTCGGCGTTCGGATCATGGCCGAAGCCGCGCACGAGCACCGAATTCCGGCCGTCACGGAAGTGCTCGCTGTCGAACACGCCGGCGAGGTCGCGGCGCACGTCGCGATGATTCAGATCGGCGCCCGCAACATGCAGAACGTACCGCTGCTGCAGGCCGCCGCCCGCACCGGCAACGCGATCTTGCTGAAGCGCGGCGTTGCGGCGACCCTGGACGAGGTGCTGCATGCCGCCGAGTACATCGCGCTCGCAGGCAACGAGCGCATCGTGCTGTGCGAACGCGGAATCCGCGGCTTCGACGCGCACACGCGCAACGTGCTCGATATCGGCGGCGCGCTGCGCCTGAAAGAACTGACGCATCTCCCGGTGATCGTCGATCCGTCGCACGGGTGCGGACGCCGTTCGCTCGTGGAGCCGCTGGTCTACGCCGCGGCGGCCGCCGGGCTCGACGGCGCGATCGTCGAGGTGCATCCGCGGCCGGACGAGTCCGTTTCCGACGCCGCCCAGGCGATCGATTGCGCGACGTTCGCCCGCATCGCCCAACGCCTCGCGGCTTTGTACGCGGTCAGCGCCTGACGGCGCCGGCGACATCGTCTTCGGGCGCGAGGAGCGGCGGCTGCTCGTACGGCACGTCGGGATATTTGACGCCCGCACCGGTATTGATCAGCACGACGCGCTCGCCCGGCGCGATCCAACCGGTCGCGCGCAGCGCCGCAACCGCCGCAAGGGTCGCGCCGCCTTCGGGGCACACGAAGACGCCTTCGTCGGTTGCGAACTCACGCTGCTTGTCCAGGATTTCAACGTCATCGACGGCGAGTGCGGTGCCGTGCGTCTCACGCAGCGCGCGCAAGATGATGAAATCGCCCAGCGGCTTCGGAACCGTGATGCCGAAGGCGACCGTGCGCGCATCGTTCCAGAACGTCGACTCCGGTGCGCCCCGCGCAAACGCCTCGGCGACCGGCGCACAGCCTGTCGACTGCACCGCTACCATGCGCGGCATCTTCGGGCCGATCAAGCCCAGCGCGTGCAGTTCGTGCAACGCCTTGTCGATGCCGATCAAGCCGACGCCGCCGCCGGTCGGATACACGACGACGTCCGGCACGGTCCAGCCGAACTGCTCCGCCAGCTCGAAGCCCATCGTTTTCTTGCCTTCGATACGGTACGGCTCTTTGAGCGTCGACGCGTCGAACCAGCCGTCGCGCGCGACCGCCCGCGCCACGATCTTCCCGGCGTCGCTGATCAAACCGTCAACCAGATACGCGTCGGCTCCGGTCATCACGGTTTCGAGCCGGTTGACGTTGGGCGCGCTGCGCGGCATGACGATGTGCGCGGTCATGCCCGCGCGCGCGGCATACGCGGACCATGCGCCGCCCGCATTGCCGTTGGTCGGCATGCCGAAAGCGCTGATGCCCAGCTCGCGCGCACGTGAAACGCCCACCGCCGCACCGCGCGCTTTGAAACTTCCGCTCGGCAAGAGCGCCTCGTCTTTCACGAAGAGCTCGCACCCGTAGCGCGCGCTCGCGCGCGGCAGGGGCAAGAGCGGCGTCATGGTTTCGCCGAGCGATACGCGCTGCGCCGGCTCGCGCAACGGCAGCAATTCCTCGTACCGCCACAGCGCCGGTTCGCGCGCCTGCAACGCGGCGCGCGTCATCGTTCGTGCGGCGGCGGCAAGATCGTAGCGCGCGAGCAGCGGTTTGCCGTCGCGGCACACCTGCTGGGGACGGTCCGCGTCGTAGCGCTCGCCGCACGACGAGCATTCGAGATGGGAAAGCGCGCTTGTCATGCGCGTTCATGCCAAGCGCGCGGCACGGCCTCCTGGCGCAAACACGGGGCCGGCGCGGGGTCCGGGGCCGAAACGAGCGCGACATGCAAGAGGCCGACGTGCGCACGCACACCTTTACGTGGCACCGGCCGCCCGACGGAGCCGCCGCCGCGCCGCGCGGCCGCGCCTACTTGGAAGCCTTGCGCGACGGAAGCATCCCGCCGCCGCCGATGGTCGCGCTCCTAGGCTTTCGCCTGGTCGAGGTCGGCGACGGGCGCGTCGTCTTCACGGCGGAGCCGCAAGAATATCTCTACAACGGCATCGGGCTCGTGCACGGCGGTTTCGCCGCCGCGCTCTTCGACACGGCCGTCGGCTGCGCGGCGGGGACGTGCGTGGGGGCCGAACCAGGTGGCGGTCACGATGGAATCTGCACGTGCGTTTCTTCAAGCCGCTGACCGCCGCCAGCGGGCTCGTGCGCTGCGAGGGCGTCGTGCTCAACGTCGGGCGGACAACCGCGACCGCCGAAGGCCGGCTGAGCGATGCGCGCGGACGGCTGCACGGGCACGCAACGTCGACCCTCGCACTTGTGACGGCAGCGACACCCTAATTTGGTGTAGGCCGACTGGGCCGCGGGCATCAGCATGCCATGGACGATCCGCACAGCATCAATTGGCGTCAGATCCTTCTGTTTGGGGGCGGGGTGGCCGCCGGTATTCTCGCCGGCCGGTTCCTGCTGCCGGTCCTCGCCGGCGCGTCGAGCGCAGCGTCCGCTGCGAGCGGCGACGTTTTCGAGGACCTCGCTGCCGACCACCACGCGATCCTCGACCTGCTGGATGAAATGGAAGCCACCGGGACGAGCCTCTTAGCCAAGCGCATAAAGTTGTACGCCGAGCTCAAGCGCGACCTCGGCCGTCACGCGCTGGCGGAAGAGGGCGTCGTGTATCCGCTGCTGCGCCAGCGCGCCGGGCGCGAGGAAGCGGCGCGCGCACTCTTTGCCGAGCACGCCGAAATGAAAATGGCCGTCGCGGAACTCGAGGAGATGGTGCCCGAACCGCAGCTCTGGTCGGAACGCGTGCGCGCCTTGCGCGAACTCATCGCGCATCACGCGTTTCAGGAAGAGAACGTCGAGTTTCCAGCGCTCCGCGCGGCGCTCGATCAGCAGAACCGGGTGATGGTGTCCGGCAAAGTGTCACGAGAGAAGGCGCTGCTGACGTAAGATGCGCGCCCGCGCCGCGGCGCTTGCCGCCGGCGTCGTGTTTCTGGGGGCACGCCGGCGCCCGCACGAGCTGACATGAGTCGCAAATCGGCGCGCAAGCATACCGCCACGACGTCGTCAACCTCAACCGCAAGCAGCAGACGACGAGCGACATCGCGACCGGCCTTTCGGTCCTGCTCGGCCGGCGTAGTGCGGTGATCAAGAACATCATCGAGCTCGGCGCGAACCTCGAAGCGCTGAGCTTCTCGCGACCGGTCGAATCGAGCGCCGACCAGAAGGGCGGCGAGCACGTGCGCGCAAGCCGGCGAACATTCCCTGGCATGGTCTGGCTGTTCCAACGGACGCGCACCGCATCGCGGACCTGAAGGCGCAATTCCTCGCAAATCCCGCCCTGTTCCGCCGCTTCAGCTCGAACGTCCGCACCGCGACGCCCGTCCCGCCGTATCGCACGCTGGCCGCGAGGTACCCGCACGCTGCACCGCCGGCGCCGGCGCGCCGCGCGGGCTACTGACGGAAGACGGCCTTCCCGTCCACGTACGTCGCGACGACGCGCGCGGCGAGAATCTGCTCGGCCGGCACCGTCATGACGTCGCGATCGAGCAGCACGAAGTCCGCGAATTTTCCAGGCGCCAGCGAGCCGATGACGGTTTCTTGAAAATTCGCCTCCGCGGCCCATATCGTCATGGACTGCAACGCTTCTTCGCGCGTCATGCGCTGATCCGCATACCATCCGCCGGCAGGCTGATTCATCGCGTCCTGCCGCGTGACCGCGCTGTGGAAGGTGATGAGCGGATTGATGCGCTCCACCGGCGCGTCCGTACCGTTGGCGATGTGGACGCCCGCGCGCAACAGCGAACCCCACGCATACGCGCCTTTGATGCGCTCCGGTCCCAGCCGTTGTTCGGCCCACGGCATGTCGCTCGTCTGATGCGAGCTCTGCATCGACGCAATCACGTGCAGCGCCGCAAAACGCGGGATGTCCGCCGGTGCTAAGACTTGCGCGTGTTCGATGCGGAAGCGCGGATCGACGGCTGGCACGGCAGCGAACGCGCGGGCGTAGGCGTCGAGAACGAGCCGGTTGGCGCGGTCCCCGATCGCGTGGGTTGCGACTTGGAAGCCGTGGCGCAAACCTTGCTCCGCAATGGCTTCAATGCGTGCGGGATCCGTCACGAGCAAGCCGCTGCGTGCGGGATCGTCGGAGTACGGCGCGAGCAGGGCCGCGCCGCGCGAGCCGAGCGCGCCGTCGGCGTACAGTTTGATGCCGCGGATCCACAGGTGACCGTTGAATTCGGCGTTCACCGGACCGCGCGCGAAGGCCCAGGCCAGATCCTCGTCGTCGCCGCTCACCATAATGTAGTCGCGGATCGTAAAACCGCCGGTCCGTGCGACGTCCTCTTCGAGGCCGATCGTGCGCCGATCGATGCCGGGATTCGCGACGGCGGTAATGCCGGCCGCGATGCACTGCGCGACCGCGGCGCGGATGTCGGCGCGCAGCTCGTCATCGGTCGGCGGCGGAACGGCACGCCGCACGAGGTCTTGCGCGTTGTCGATGAAAACGCCGGTCGGTGCGCCGGCCGAATCTCGCACGATGCGGCCGCCCGGCGGATCGGTGGTCGCCGGCGTGATGTGCGCGCGCCGCATCGCCTCGGCGTTTGCAAGCAGCGCGTGACCGTCGACACGCGTCAAGACGATGGGATGATGAGCCGACACCGCGTCGAGCCGTGCATGCTCGGGAAATTGCTGCCCGGGCCAGCGGTTTTGATCCCAGCCCCGGCCGATGATCCATTCGCTCGCATTCGGCCGCGCGACGCGCTCGGCGACGCGCCGCAGCAGCTCGTCGTACGTCGCCGTATCGAACACGCCGAGAATGCGCGCGGCCGCGCCGACGCCTTCGAGATGCATATGCGCGTCGATCAGGCCGGGCACGATCGTTGCGCCGCGCGCATCGACGACGGTGGTAGCCGGTCCGGCGGATGCGCCGACGGCGGCGTTCGAGCCGACCGCGACGATGCGCCCCGCGCGCACCGACAGCGCTTCCGCGCGCGGCCGCGCCGCATCGACGGTATACACGACGGCGTGCTGGACGATGAGATCGGGCGCCGCGTCCGGCGCGGCACCTCCGAGCGCAAACGCCGCCGTGAAGGCCGCCGCGACGCGCGGCGCGTGCGCCATCAAGCGGGACGCCGGCGCAGCGAATGCGGAAACGCCGGCGGCGGCGGAGCCGGAACGGCTCGCCGTTGTTCCGGGCTTGCCGCGCGCCGCCGCTGCAGCTCCAACTGCAAGCTGCGTTCACCGCGCACCATGACCCAGTCGTGATTGTTTGCGAACAGCGGCCGAAGCACGCCCGAAAGAGAGCGCAGCAGCGGCTTGTCGGCGGTGACCTGCCAGTCGTAGATCGCGCGGACGCGGCCGGCATCCTCACTCAGAGTCCAGACGCCCGTGCCGGTCAAGTCGCCGGCGGCCGGAATCGTCGAACCGAACGGATAGCAAACGTCCGTGACCGTGAACGTCCAATCCAGCGTGTACGGCAGGCACCCCATGTTCCGCACGCGCACGACGCGGTGCAGGCCGTGCTCGCCGCCCGGTTCAAGAATCGTCGATTCCGCGTATGCGCTGGGCCACCAGCGCACGAAGTTGCCGACGTCCTCGAGCACGTCGGCAACTTCATAGATCATTCCGGACAGATTCCATTCCGTGCGAAAACGATACGCGTTGCGCGCGGCCCCGGGCGGCGTACGGATGGTCAACGCGCCGCGGCGGTTTGCGTTCCGAATGCGGCCAGGCCGCCGGATTGATCGCTATATTCCTTGAACTCCGCCAGCTTGTCGCCCCGCAGACGGAACATCATCGCCCACTCCGCACCGTACGACTTGCCGGTCGCGTTCGCACGCGCCGCGAATCGTCCCAAAGCAACGACGAGGTCGCCGTTCGCAGCGTACTCCTGCGGTTCGAAGCTATCGAACGACATTTGCGTCGACAGCGTGGAAAAAAATTCGCCCACGCCGCTGCGGCCGCTGAAACGTGTGATGGTCGAAGACGGATTCCACGGAGTCGTGGCTTCCCACACGACGTCGTCGGTGCAGTTTTCGAGTATCCATGCAATGTCGCCGCGTCCGAAAGCGGCGAACATCTCTTGCACGCGCCCAATGCGCGAATCATCGGAGTTCATGGCGACGTCCTCACGATCTCCCCGGCGGTTGCCCGGGCGTGCGTGAGACTACGACGGCGCTAGCGGTAGGCCCGCCGCTTGAACATCGCGCCTGCCGCATCGCGCAGGCCGCCCAGAAGTTTTGTACGGTGTACGGCCGGCGCGACGGTGGGCCGCGTGATGATGAAAGCGCATTCCGGAATTTCTTCGGGGCTAATGATCGCGTGCGAATGCGTGCGCCGGCGCATCATCCGGTCCGATGCGTCGATCCGCGCAAGCGAACGCAGTTTGTCATAGCCGTCGATCCACGCCGCCTTGGGTGGTGCGTATCGCACGGGGACGTCGGTGACGTCGATGTGGTTCGGCGTGAGGTATCGCGACACGGCGACCACCTCACCGATGCGCAACTGTTCCATGCAGTGCTTGTTCCCTGGTAAGCGTCCGAGCAAACGCCGGTACCCATGCTACACGCCTACGAACGGGCGGCCTGGACGATGGCGGCGCACGGCGCACATAGCTGCGGATGCGCCGGGTCCGAGCCGAGCGGCAAATACTTCCAGCAGCGCGCGCACTTCTCGCCGTGTGCGGGCTCGACGGCCACGGAGGCCGTGCCGTTGGGTGACGGCCGGACGCCTAGGAGCGCCGAGACGACGAGCGCCTCACGCAAATTGTCACCGAGCCCGGTGAAGCGGTCGAGCAGCGCTTCGGGCACCTCCACGCGCGCGTCGAGTTGAAAATCGCGCAAGCCTTCGTGCGCGGAGACGTCGGCGCGCAGAGCCTTCAGTGTTTGCCACGCGTGCAGCGCCGCGGTGTCGATCTCGCCGACCTTCGGCATCGTCAGATCGAAGACGGAGCGCGCGGTCCCCCGCAGGTCGCTGCCCAGGCATTGCCACGCCTCCTCCGCTGTGAACGACAGCACCGGCGCGAGCAGCACCGCGAGGGTGCGGAAGATTTCGAGGAGCGCGCTTTGCGCGCTCCGCCGGCGCCGCGCCGCTGCCGCACTCGAGTACAAACGGTCTTTCAGCGCATCGACGTAGAAACGCGAGAGGTCGTCGCCGTCAAATGCGACCAGCGCGAGATACGCGTCGTGCAGACGGAAAGCGCGATAATGTTCGATCACGTCGCGCGCGAGATTGTCGAGTGCGCCGAGCGCGAGCCGATCGAGCGGTTCCATCTGCATGCGCGGCACGATGTCCGCCGCGCGCAGATCGTGCAGTGCGCCGAGGCAGTACCGCAACCGGTTGCGCAAGTTGCGGTAAACGTTCGCGACGTTTTCTAGCAGCTTTGCGCCCAGCCGCACGTCGGCGGTATACTCGACCGATGCGACCCAGAGACGCAGGACGTCGGCGCCGTAGCGGTCCATCGCTTCTTGTGCGGCGACGTAGTTGCCCGTCGATTTGTGCATCGCGCGGCCGTCTTGGTCGACGACCCAGCCGGTCGAGACCACCGTTTTGTACGGTGCTGCGCCCATCGTTGCGACCGCCGTGATCAAGTTGCTGCGGAACCAGCCGCGGTACTGGTCGCTGCCTTCGAGATAGAGGTCGGCGGGCCACGGCAGGCCTCCGTTCTTCAACACCGCGCGGTGCGTGACGCCGCTTTCGAACCAGATGTCGACGATGTTCGACTCTTTCTCGAACTGCGCGCCGCGGCAGTGCGGGCATCGAAAGTGCGGCGGAAGAAACGTCGAGACGTCGTCAGTCCACCACATGTCGGACGCATTGGTCAGCGCGAGTCCGTCCGTGCGAAACCGTCGCGCGAGCGTTCGTGCGACGTCGGGATCGACGATGGATTCGCCGCAAGCGGTGCAGCGCAGCGCCGGGATCGGCGTGCCCCACGTGCGCTGGCGCGAGATGCACCACTCCGGATGGTTCTCGATCATCTGCGTCATGCGGCTCTCGCCCCACGGCGGGATCCAGCGCACCGCGGGCACCTTCTCCTCGATGCGCTTGCGCAACCGGTTGACGTCCATCGCGATGAACCACTGCGCGGTCGCGCGGAAGATGACGGGATTTTTGCAGCGCCAGCAATGCGGATAACGGTGGTCGTAATCTTCGCTCGCGATCAGCGCGCCGGATGCGCGCAGATCGTCGACAATCGCCCCTTGCGCCTCGAAAATGTTGCGGCCGGCATAGGGCCCGGCTTCGGGCAAGAAGCGCCCCGCAGCGTCGACGGGATTCAGCACCGGCAATCCGTACTGTACGCCGGTCTCGAAGTCGTCCGCGCCGTGCCCGGGAGCGGTATGGACGGCGCCGGTGCCGGTCTCGAGTTCCACGTAGTCGGCAGCGACCACGAGCGAATCGCGGTCGAGAAACGGGTGCCGCACGCGCGCGCCGACAAGCTTGTCGCCGCTCACGACGCCGCGCGACGCACCGTGCGAAGCCGCCGCTCCGAACTTTGCGCGCACGTTCGGCACGAGGGCTTCCGCGACGATCGCGTCCTCGTTGCCGAAACGCTGCAGCGTATACAGAGCGTCCGGCTTGATTGCGATTGCGACGTTGGCGGGCAGCGTCCACGGCGTCGTGGTCCAGATTGCAATCGACAACGGCGCGCCGTCGTCCGCCGCGCCGAAGCGCGCCAGCAGGTCCGCGCGTTGTTCGGGGCCGGCCATAAACCGCACGTAGATCGAAGGCGACGTGTGATCCCTGTACTCGATCTCCGCTTCGGCCAGCGCCGTTTCGTCGTGAATGCACCACAGCGTCGAGCGCAAGCCTTTGTAAAGCTGGCGCGATTCGGCCAAGTCGGCAAGCGTCTCGACGATCGTCGCCTCGAATTCCGGCGCGATGGTCATGTACGGACGATCGAAGCGCCCGAATTGCCCCATGCGAAGCATCGTCTCGCGTTGACGGTCGAGCCAGTACAGCGCGCGGTCCTTGCACGCCGAACGCAGCGCGATCGGATCGATGTCGTGGAAATCGACGCCGAGATGTTTGAGTGTTTCGCGCTCGATGGGTAGGCCGTGCATATCCCATCCGGGGACAAAATCGGCGACTTTGCCGTCGAGCAGCGCGATCTTGACGAAGGCGTCCTTCAAAAAGCGCTGCAGAAAGTGGCCCATGTGAAGTTCGCCGTTCGCATACGGCGGGCCGTCGTGCAGGGTCCACGAACTCCCGCCGGCAGCTTTGTTGCGCGCGAGGCGGCGGGCGTAGGTGCCGTCTTCACTCCACCACGCAACGCGCGCGGGTTCGCGTTTCGGAAGCTCCGCGCGCATTGGGAAATCGGTTTCGGGCAGGTTCAGCGTCGCGCGGTAATCACGCTTGCCGTCGGGCACGGTCGTTTCGGACATGGAGCCCTAGGAAGCCTCGGAAGAAATCGCGCACCAGTCGGCTCCGGTCTTTTTCACCGGACTCATCGTCGCTGCGTCGGTCACAATGCGACGGCATTGCTCCCTTCTCGCTCCTCGATCCGATAAAAAATTCACGGAGCCTTTGTGGTACGCGACTTCGTCCGAGGCTCCCTCGCGCTGCGGGCGTTCGCGTAAGCCCCCATTCCCGGCTCAGTGCGAAGCGGCGGCGGCCTTCAGCGCGTTCGCGCGGCCCGCGACGCTCGCCGCATCGCGATACTGCACCCACCCTTGGCGCAGCAAAAACACTCCGACGAAACCGTACCAAACGAATTCCCACGAGTGGAGGCGCGCGACGGCGAACAAACCCGCCCCGGCAAGCGCGGCGGCGAACACGACGCCGGCGAGCGCGGCCGTTACCGTCGCGGAGGAACGGTCCTTGCGGCGGCGCCACAGTACCGCGCGCAGCACGCGGCCCCCGTCCATCGGAAATGCCGGAATTAAATTGAATGCGGCGAGCACCCCGTTCGCCGCCGCGAGGTACGCCACGAGCGTCGCGAGCGGCGCGGCGAGCGGTCCGGAGCCGAAGCGCTCGAGCGGCACCAGTGCCGCGAACGCGGCGGCCGCAAGCACCGCACTGGCAATCGGTCCCGCGAGCGCGATCGCGACCTCGGCGCGCGGCGACTGTGGTTCTTCGTCCAGCGTAGCGACGCCGCCGAACAAAAACAGCGTGATGGCGCGCGTCGTGAGTCCGTAACGCCGCGCGGTCAGCGCGTGCGCGAATTCGTGGACGACGACGCTTGCGAACAGCGCGAGCGCGCAGGCCGCGCCGAGCCCGTAGGCGACCTCACGCGGTACCTCCGCGAAAGCCCGCGCGATCGTCACGGTCATGAACGCGTAGACGGCGATCCACGAGACGTGTACGCCGACGCGGATGTCGAATAGGCGGCCCAACGAAAAGCTTTGCGGCACCACGTGCCGCGTGGTTCACCGCGTGCCGCCGCCGGCGCCTGCATCGTCTGTCGCCGCTTTTGTAACGAGTTCGTCCAGAACGTCGAAATTGCGTTGAGCGAGTTGAGCGATCGCGGGTGCTGCGGCGCGCAGTGCGCCCGCCAATTCGTCGCGGCGCGCCCACGCCTCGTCGATGCGCCGCTCGATGACGGCGTTCGGCGGAACGCGGTCGCCCGGCACGAACAGCGGCGGTAACGGATACGCGAGATCGTCGAGCAGGGCGGCGACCTTCGGATCGTATGGTAACGCGCTGAACGGAACGCCGAGCCGTGCCGCGATGATCAAGGCGTGCAGGCGCATTCCGACGACGAGCCGGCTGCGGCCGATGACTTGCGCGGCCTGCGGCAGAGAGTAATGCGGCAGCAGCACCGGCGACGTGCGGCATTTACGAATCACCGCCGTCGACGTTTCCGCGTCCGGTGCGCCGCCGAGGGGAAGAAACGCGACATGAAGGCCGTGTTCTTCGGTCAGCCGGTCAACGGCGACGGCGAGCGCGGCCGCGGTGGTGTCAGCACCGGTCCACGGGCGCACCGACACGACCGCAAGCGGATCGCTGCCGGGGCCCAATCCTTCGGCGGTGAGGTCGAGCGGCGTCGAACCCGGCTCGAAGAGAAATACCGGATCGGCGGTTCGCTCGACCGGTGTTCCGCTCAGGAGCGGCGCCAGCACGGCGCGCGAACGCTCGTCGCGCACGGTGGCGGCGTCGAGGCCGCGGCAGAACTGACGCACGACCGCTTTGCCCCAAAAATCCAATGGTCCCACCGATTGCGCGAACACCATCGTCCGTTTGCGCGCGCGGATGGCGCTGCGAATGATGCCGGCATAATACAAGAGGCTGCGCAAGCTGGTGACGTTCTGCAGCAGGCCGCCGCCGCCCGACAGAACGACGTCGGCGCGCGCGATCGCCTTGCGCACGCGCCCCAAGTCGGCGCGCGGCGTCGCCTGAACCGCGTACGCACCCGCCGTTCCAGCCGGATCGTTGCTGAGAACGTCGATACTGCATGACGGCCAGCGCGCGCGCAGGCGTTCGACGATGATCGCGAGCAGCGCCTCGTCGCCGACGTTGCCGAAGCCGTAATATCCCGAGAGCAAGAAGCGCGGGCTCAGCGCCATCGGCGATAGATCGCAACCGCCGCGCATCCGGCGACTGCGCCCAACACCGCACCGTTGACGAGCCGCAAGGCCGACACCGCGAGCGGCGTGTGCAGGTGCGAAAACGTGTCGATAACGTCGCCGAGGCCCATGCCGGCGGCTAGCACGAACAGCCAGCCGAAAATGCGCCGGTCGACGGGAACGAGCGACGGCAGCAGCATCAGCGCCGGGAAGCCGATCAAGAATTCCTTGAAGCGCGGGCGCACGGTCAAGATCGAGGTGAGGTGCGAGCGCAAAGCCAGTTCGAGACTCGACGGCGCGATGTCGCTCTGGTTACCGCTGCGCGCCTGCAGCACGTACGCGCCGGCAACGATGGCGACGCCGAGTGCGAGCTGATAGAAGCGAACGGGTGCAGCGGCGGCCGCCGCCGGATCGTCGATTTTCGCACCCCACAACGGCGTCAATGCGTACAGCATCAGCGCGAGGAGCGGCGGCAATAGCAGCACTAATTTCACGCCGGCGAACCGGTCGACTTCCACCATGGAAAGCGGCGTCGACAGCAAGCCGACGATTACGAGCGCGCCCGCCAGCGTGACGAGCGTCGCGACGGCGAGCACCCGCGCGCCGTCGCGCACCGCGGCGCCGAACGCGACCGGCGCGGGCCGCCGGAAGAGCGGCGCGACCGCGACGATGCCGGCGACCGGAAACGCGATGCCCGCCGCCAGCGCCAACGCTTTGCGCACCGTCATGTCGCGATGGGCCGCGTAGCCGGCGGCCAGCAGCGCGAGGTCGAGAACGACGGCGGCGATCAGCCAGCGGCTGTTGCCGATGCCGAGCGCTTCGAGCACGAGCAGCACCACTGCTGCCACGGCAAGCGACACGAGCGCGACGAGCCAGGGCTGTACGACGAACGGATAAATCGGTGAGGCACCACCGAGCCGGTAGCCGTCGCGCTTCACGCCGTCCGCGATGCGTTTCACGATCTCCACGTTCGTCGCCTCGATGGAGAGCGGCCCCTTTCCGGTGTCCCATTGATGCGCGAACGGGCGTAGATACACGACGCGAATGTTTCGTTCGCGCACGCCGAGTACGTAACGCGCCACGATGTCTTGCGGGCGCAACTTGTCTTGTTCGACTTTCGAGATCGCTTGCACGCGCACGACGTGCCCCGGAAGCTTGCGCGCCAGCTCGTCGTTGCCGGCTTGGAGCTGACGGGAATCGTACGTTTCGATGGAGCCGAAACTCAATTTTGTCGTGCGAAAGAGTTCGGCCGTTGCCTCGATGTTCGCCGGGTAGCCCAACACTTGGTTCCGCAAACCGAAGAAGACGAGTGTTCGCACGCGCCGGCCGTCGATTGCGTCGTGCACGAGCCGGTCGATCTGCGGCGCGCGGAAGCGCTCGTCGTTCTGCAGCCGCGGCACGAGTACCAAGCCGAGCCGTTTCGCGAGATCCATGCGATCGGCCGGAACGCCGAGACCGACGCTTTGAAAGAAATCGCTCTGGGTGCGCACGGCGAACACGGCCGGGAGCGTCGCACGCAGCACGCGCACCGCGCGCGGCGAAAATTTGAGCGCGAGCTGCTCCCGGTAACGTGCGGCCGTTAGTGCGTCGAATGCGAGCACGTACATTTCGTCGGAGCGCAGCCCGCCCGTGCGTGCGAGCCGCGCGAGCAGCGGATCGGTCAGCGCAACCAAACGTGATTGATCGAGCAGCGACGAGCCCGCGTACACCGCTCCGCCGCTCGAGGCGGCGACGCCCCCGCCGAGTTCCTCGGCGACCGCGAGCGACGTCAAGCCCGCGTCGTGCAAGGCGCGCAGAAAGACGCGTTGATCGTAGCCGTACGAGCGCGCGAGCGCGGCGAAGTCTGCATCGTCCATGGCAATTTCGACGTTGCGTGCCTGCGCTTCGTGATGCACGCGCCGGGCCGCGACGTATGCCGATGCCAACAGGCCGACGGCAAGCAGCAAATAAAGAATCCGGCGGTAGGTCACGCCGCCCGGGTTCGCCGGGGAAGGCTCGAAGCCGCTTGACGCACGAGCGCCGCGTTCGGTACTCTGAACGCTCGCTACCTTCGCTTCCTCTGGAGTATCGCGTGCCGGTCGGAATCGGTCTACTCGGGTGCGGCACCGTCGGCGGCGGCGTTGCGCAGCTTCTGGCGATCAATGCCGCCGCAATCGCGCGCAGCGGCGGCACGCCGTTCAGTCTCGTCGCGGTCGCCGTGCGCGACGCCGGCAAACCGCGCGCGGCGGCACTGCCGCCCGGCATCCTGGGTACCGATGCGTCCGGCGTCATCGACCGTGCGGACGTACAGCTGGTCGTCGAATGCATCGGCGGCACGGGGGTCGCCAAAGATCTCGTCGAGCGCGCGCTCGAACGCGGCAAACACGTGGTAACCGCCAACAAGGATCTGCTTGCGACCGAAGGGCCGCGACTCGCGGCGCTTGCGGCGCGCCGCGGCGTGACGCTGCACTACGAAGCGGCGGTCGGCGGCGCCATTCCGATCGTGCGCGCGCTCGCGGATTCGCTCGCCGGTGAAGACGTACTCGAAGTCGGCGGCGTACTGAACGGAACGACCAATTTCATCCTGAGCGAAATGACGCGCGGCGCGAGCTACGCCGGCGCGCTGGCGGAAGCACAGCGCCTGGGTTTCGCCGAAGCCGACCCGACCAGCGACGTCGCCGGAATCGACGCGGCGCACAAACTCGCGATTCTCGCGCAGCTCGCGTTCAAACTCGCCGTGACGTCACCGCAGATCGGACGTCGCGGTATTACCGACGTGTCGCGCGACGACGTGTCGCTCGGCGCGCGCCTCGGTTGGAAATTGAAACTGATCGCCTGCGCGCGCAGCGGCGAAGAACTTTCCGCGAGCGTCACGCCCGCGTACGTTCCCAGCGGGCATGCCTTCGCGCAGCCGGTCGGTCCGCACAACTGCATTCGCGTGATCGGCCGCGCATCGGGAACGCTGACCTTCGCGGGCGCCGGCGCGGGCGGCGATCCCACCGCGTCCGCGGTGATCGGCGACATTGTGGCGGCGCTGCGGCGCATCGCCGGCGTTCCCGGCGAAGCCGCGATTTTGGCGCCCGTTTCGGCGCGCACCCTTGCGGCGCTGCGCTTGCCGCACGTCGTGCGCGTCCCCTCGCTGCGCGATGCGCGTCCCGCTGAAAACGCGCTCGCGGCCGCCGGCCATGCGGCGCGCGCCGAACGCGAGGCGCCGGCCGTCATCGTCGCGCCGATAAGCATCGACGGCGCGCCGGCGCTCGCCCGCGTGCTCGAAAACCGCGGCATCGTTGCCGCCAGCGTCCTGCCGCTGTGGGATGACGGGATCGGACATGCCGCTATCGCTGCGGACGTAGCATGAGCGAAACGGACGTCGACATCGGTCCGCTGGAACTTGTCAGCGGCGAACGGCTCGAGCGCGTCGTGCAGCGCGTCACGCGTTACGGCGAGGCCGCACCGGACGGATCCAACGTCGTGCTCGTCGCGCACGCGCTCACGGGATCGAGCCGCGTCACCGATTGGTGGGGCGGCCTTGCGGGCAGCGGCAAATTGTTCGATCCCGCGGAGTGGTGCATCCTCGGCATCAACGCGCTCGGCGGCTGCTACGGATCCACGGGCCCAGCGTCGTCCATGCCGGACGGCGCGCACTACGGCGCCCGTTTTCCGATCGTGTCCGTTACCGACATCGTGCGCGCTCAGCGCCGCGCGCTCGATGCGCTCGGAATCCATCGCGTCGCCGTCGCGATCGGCGGTTCGCTCGGCGGAATGCAGGCGCTGACGTGGGCGGTCGATTACGGCGCCATGGTCGATCACGCGATCGTCGTCGGCGCGTACGACGCGTTCTCGGCCATGGGCATCGGGCTCAACGCCGTCGCGCGCCAAGCGATCGTAAACGATCCGGATTTTCACGACGGCAACTACGCGCTCGACGCGCAGCCGGTGCGCGGCGTGCGGCTGGCGCGAATGATTGCGATGCTAACATATAAGAGCGACGCGCTGCTCGAAGCGCGCTTCGCGAACCGGCTCGATCGCGCCGGCGGCGATCCCGCGCGCGTACGCACGGATCGCTTCGACGTCGAGGGCTACCTCGCGTATCAAGGCGACATCTTCGCGAAGCGCATGGACGCGAACAGTTACCTCGCACTGACGCGCGCGATGGACTTGTTCGACGTGCGCGACCGCTCGACGCGCGACCGTTCGACGCGGCTGACGTTCGTGGGAATCATGCACGACTGGCTGTTCCCGATCCCGTACGTCCAAGGCGCAGCCGCACGGTACGCGACGCTCGGCTACGACTCGACGTATCACGTCATGCGCACCGAGCACGGTCACGACGCATTCCTCGCCGAAACCGATACGCTCGCGGAGATTCTGGCGCCGGAGCTGCGGCGCACGGCGCGCACTAAAACAACAGGGCCCGCGTAAGCGAGCCCTGCTGCCGTCGCGTAGCAGGTTGCCCTACTACCGGGTGTGGGCGACGTTTGATACGTCCGCGCGGCGCCCACTCCGCGTCCAAAGTCTGTCTCTATGATAGCGTATGGCGCTCGAAAAGTCCTCGCTCGAGCGTAAAAAGTCGATCACTTTTTTCAGGAATCCCGCTGGTTCTCCCCATTCCTACAGCCGCCTCGAGAACCGGTCAAGCGTTCCACTTCGGCGTGCGGCGCTCGAGGAAGGCGGACATGCCTTCCTGCGCGTCGCGGTCGAGCGCGTTCATGCTCATGACCTCCTTCGCGTACGCGTACGCCTTCGACTGATCGAGGTCGATCTGCGCGTAGAACGCCGCCTTTCCCAACCCCACGACGTACGCGCTGGCATCGGCAACTTTACGCGCGAGCGCATCCGTCGCCGCCGTCAGCTCGGGCGCCGGCACCACGCGGTTGATGAGCCCCCAATCAGCCGCCGTCGCCGCATCGATGAACTCGCCGGTGAGCAGCATTTCCATCGCGCGCTTGCGCCCGATGGCCCGGGTGAGGGCGACCATCGGGGTAGTGCAAAACAAGCCGATTTTCACGCCCGGCGTCGCGAACTTCGCTCCGGCGGCCGCGACGGCCAGATCGCATGTCGCGACCAGTTGGCAGCCCGCGGCGGTAGCGACGCCCGCAACCTCGGCGATCACCGGCTGCGGAATGCCCTGCACGCGTTCCATCAGCGTCACGCAGGTATCGAACGTCTCACGATACTCGCTGACGCTCCGTGCGAGCATCTCACGCAGATCGTGCCCCGAGCTGAACACGGGGCCGATGCCGCGTAATACCACGACGCGAACGGAGCGGTCCGCAGCAAGCGCATCGAGTGCTGCGGTCAGCTCGCGCATCACGTCGAGCGAAAGCGCATTCCGTTTCTCGGCGCGGTTCAGCATCAGGTTCGCGACGCCGTCACGCGTCTCGAGGAGCAGGAAGCGGTACGTCGTCGTTTCGATCATGGCTAACCTCAGGGCGTCGCTGTGGGTTCGGGTTTCGGCATACGCTTTCCGTGCAGCATCGGGCTGGACGTCGCCATCGCGTCGGGCGCGGTGCCGCCCTTCACTTTGGAACCGGATGCGTGCGCACCCATCGCAACGGCGTCCGACTGGCACGCGTACTTGCCGGCCTTCGTCTTTCCATAATAGCTGTCGCCCTGCAGATGGTAGACCATCGATTTCGTGTTGACCCACACAACAGGATCGCTTCCTTTGCAGGACGGCATCCCGGCGGCGACCGGCGGCGTTTTCTTGGCAACCGCGGCGAGCGGCGAAACGCACAGTGCGAGCAGTGCCAGACAGGCGATGATCCGTTTCACAGGGTGACCTCCCAAGAACAACTGGTTGGCGCTTCGTAACACCGGCGACGCCGAAGTCCTTCCGCCACACATGCTAATTGAGGCGCCGCAGCGTTCCGTCGTCGCCGTACCAATCGCTGGTCCGGCCGGTCGTGTTGACCGTCACGGCGCGCGGTTCGGTGAACTGGTCGAACGATTCCATTCCGGTCTCGCGGCCCGTACCGCTCTCTTTGAAGCCGCCCCACGGCGATGCGGGATCGAGGCGGTGATGGTCGTTGATCCAGACCATGCCGAACAACAGCCGGCCGGCGACGCGGTGCGCGCGCGCGACGTCCTTGGTCCACAGCGACGCGGCGAGACCGAAGCGCGTTCCGTTCGCAATGCGAAGGGCGTCCTCTTCATCGTCGAACGGGATGACGGTGGTCACCGGTCCGAACACCTCTTCCTGCGCGATTTCGAGCGACGGATCGACGTCGTACATGACGGTCGGCTCGAGAAAGAATCCGCCGTTCGGGGCTGCCGCCGGGACGCCGCCGCCGGTCAACACCTTGGCGCCCGCATCGCGCGCGCGCTGCAGCATTGCGACAATGCGTTCGTGCGAGCGCCGGGAAATCACGGGGCCGAGCTGCGTGCGCGGGTCGGCCGGATCGCCGACGCGCAGCGCTTGCGCTTTCGTGCGGAATGCCTCGAGAAACGCCGCGTAACACGAGCGCTGCACGAGGATGCGCGCGCCGCAAATGCAGGTTTGGCCAGCCGCGATGAACGCAGCGAACGCCGCGCCGTTCACGGCGCGTTCGAGTTCGATGTCGTCGAAGACGATTGCGGCGCCTTTGCCGCCGAGTTCCAGCGTCAGCGATGCGAAATTGCGGGCCGCCGCCGACGCGATCGAGCGCCCGACTTCCGTGCCGCCGGTGAATACGACTTTGCGGATACCCGGGTGCGCCGCGAGCGCGGCGCCGGCCTCGTGGCCGCGGCCGTTGACGACGTTGACGACGCCGGCCGGAACGCCGGCGCGCATCAACAACTCGATGAGGCGCACCGTCGTGAACGGCGTTTGTTCCGACGGCTTGATCACGACGCTGTTGCCGGTCGCCAGCGCGGGCGCGAGGCTCTTCGAGAGAATCATCAGCGGATGGTTGAACGAGGTCATCAGCGCTGCGACGCCGAGCGGCACGCGCTGCGTGTAGCACAAGTACGGACCTTCCACCGGAATGACATCGCTGCGGCGCGTCAGCGCCAGCGCCGCGAACAGCCCGAGCAGCACCATGTTGAAGCGGCGCCCGGTCAGCGAGCGCGTAATCCGCTCGTCCATCGCGCGGATGTCGGAAATCGGCTGATCCGGAT
>JBHEMQ010000026.1:0-12010 GCA_046262475.1 Candidatus Velthaea sp. | reverse complement strand
CAATGGTATCTGCGCGCGCTGGGATGGTCCCTGCGGCATCGCGGATTCGTCGCCGGCGGCGCCATCGCCAGCTTCGCCGCGGGCCTCGCGCTCGTACCGCTGATTCCGAAAGGCTTTGTGCCGCACTTGGACCGCGGGACGTTCATCGTCTTTGCGACCGTCGCCCATCCCGGCGCGCATCCCGCCGCGGAGGCCATACGCGCCGCGAACATCTTCGATGCGACGATCCGCCGCGATGCGGACGTCGCAAACGTGCTCGCGTCGGCGGGTGACCGCGGCGATCCGGCGGTCGCGACGCTCACCGTCGCGCTGCGCGACGACCGGCGCAGCCGTACCTTCGACGTGCAGAACCGCGTGCGCGCGGGATTGCCGCGGGTCGCCGGCGTGGTGACGAGCGTCGAAGACGTGCCCTTCGTCGACAACGGCGTCGCCAAACCGCTCAGCGTCGTTATCGCCGACGCGGATTTGGGAACCCTCGCGCGCGCCGCACGCCAGCTGGCCGACGCGCTCCGGCGCGAACGCGGGTTCGTCGACGTGACCGCCGCGGGCCTCGACGGCAATCCGCGCGCGCCCGCGAAGATCACGCATGAGAAGCGCCGGCGCGTCATGGACGTGCAGGCGGATCTCGCCGGGTTGAGCGTGGGCGACGCGACCGCCCGCGTCGAGCGTCCCGATCGCTTGGCCGCTGGCCGGATTGATCGCGGGTAGCGTTTCTCCGGAGCCGGCGGCACACCAGGCACCATCGATCAACAGCGGCGCGTGATAAGGAGGTCCCGCTCCCAGAATGCTGGATACCAGAGTCTCGCCGGAGGCCGCGGCGGGCGACAGTTGTGCGGTCATGTGCCTAGTATACCGTCCTCGGCGCTGTCTCTAGAGAGGAAAAGTGCGAGTGCTTTGGATGACGACGTTGATTCGCGGTGCGGCGCTGGGAGCAGCATGCGCCCTCGCCGCCGGCAGCGTGCAGGCGGCCGACGAGCAGCGCCCTTTCAAGATCGGCTTGCTCATTCCGACGAGCGGCAACTTCGCCGCGCCCGGCCGTTACATGAAAGACGGCCTCGAACTCTATCTGAGCGAGCACGGCTCGACGCTGGGCGGCCGCAAGGTCGTCCTGGCGGAGGGCGACACGCAGGGCAATCCCGCCGCAGGCCTCACACAAGTCCGCCGGCTGGTCGAGGAAGAGCACGTCGACGTCATCGTCGGCCCGCTTTCGAACGCGGTCGACCTGGCGATCGTGCCGTACCTGACGGCGCACAAGATGCCGGCGGTTTATCCGGTGCTCTCGCCGGACGAACTCACGCAACGCAAGGCGGCCGACTACGTTGTGCGCACAAGCGCGACGAGCAGCCAGACCACGCAGCCGCTCGGTGACTACGCCTACAAAACGCTGCGCTACCGCAAGGTCGCGACGATCGCGTTCGACTTCTCCTTCGGTTGGGAGAGCATCGGCGGCATGATGGCGACGTTTCAAGACGACGGCGGAAAAGTCGTCAAACAAATTTGGACGCCGATCACGACGTCGGACTATTCGCCGTATCTTTCGGCTCTGCCGCGCGATGTCGACGCGATCTTCTGCAGTTTTTCGGGCGCCGCCGCGGTGAACTTCATCAAGCAGTACAACGCGTTCGGATTGAAAATGCCGCTCGTCTGCCAGGGCAACACGGTCGACGAGAGCACGCTGCCCGCCACCGGTACGCCGGCCGTCGGCATGATCACGGCACTGCATTACACACCCGCGCTCGATACGCCAGCGAACCGCAAGTTCGTGGACGCGTATACGAAAGCATACGGTCACGAACCGTCCTACTACGCTGAGGGAACGTACGATGCTGGGCTCGTGCTCGACGCGGCGCTGACGGCGCTGCGCGGCGATACCTCGGACGTGCAGAAGTTTCTCAAAGCCATGCGCTCGGTCGACATCAAGAACGCGCCGCGCGGGCCGATCCGCTTCGATGCCCACAACAATCCGGTCGAGAACGTCTACATCCGGCGCACCGACAACGTCAAAGGCAAGCTCGAGAACGTGGTCATCAGGACATATGCGGACGTGTCGCAGTTCTGGTCGTACAAGCCTGAGACGTTCCTCGGGCACGCCGAGTATTCTCGGACCTACCCGGACTGCAACGCATGTAAGTAATGCGAATAAGCCTATTTACCAATGCGCAGCGCGCTGCATCGAAGCCGGACAGCACGCGTGCGGTAGCCAGGCGCGCCAAATCCGAAGACGAGCACTTGTCGGGCAGCGCGACGCGCACCCGCGGCTTCTCCGGCATCGCACGCGCCGCAAGCTAGACCGCTCGAGTTGCGCGTAGTCCCGCGAGCTGACGAAGAGCGGCACGTCCGCGCGATCGTTCGCGCACTGGCGGCAGAGGCCGCGGCCCGGGTCGCCGATCCGAACGTCGACCGCAAAGCGGCGCACCAGCTCTGCGCGAACGCGGCGCTCGTCGCGCAACGGCGGCGCGGCGGATGCCGCTGCGCGCCAGGCGGTCGCGGGTCCAGCGAGCGAGAACTGCCTGCTCCATGGCGACATGGGAACACGTACGACGGTACGCGCTGGCATTGCCCGAGGTGTGCGAGCAGACGTCCCACGGAAGACCCGCGTGGGCGGTGAACGGCCGGACCTTCGCATGGGAACGGCCGTTGCGCGCATCGGATATGCGGGCGTTGGGCGATGCCGCGCCCGATGGACCCATTCTCGGCATGCGTACGGCAGATCTCGAAATGAAAGAAGCCGTCTTGCAGAGCGATCCGCTGGTGTTCTTCACGATACCGCACTTCGACGGATATGCGGCCGTTCTCGTGCAGTTGCGCAAGATCGGCGCGCGCGTCCTCAAGCGATTGCTCGAGGATGCGTGGCTGGCGCGTGCGCCCGAGCGCGCCGCCCGCGCGTACCTCCACGCGAAAAGCAAAACATAAAAAAAGCCGCTGCGCGAGCAGCGGCTTTGTTCTATCGGTCTCGGCTTAGCGCTTGAGCAGCGGCGCGAACGCGTCGGCGATTTGCGTGGCGTACGCCTTTTGCTGTTCGATGACCGCACCGGCGAACGAGGCGTTCAGATCGGCCAGTTCCTTGAATGACGGCATTCCTTCAACGGTCGGAACCGACGGCAGCGCCGGCAGCTTTTCGACGACTTCGCGGATCGACGTCAATGTCGCGACGTGCGCGTCCTGAGCGGTCTTGAGGGCATCGAGGCTCTGGGATTGCAGTTTCGCGAGCAGGTCAACGTAGGTCGAGGCCATGGTGGTTACGGTGCTCCTCCGCCGGTCGGCGGTGACGGGTGTTCGTGCTAAGTATACCAAGCACGTGCTGTGTGCGTCAAGCCCGTTCCACGAACCCCCGGTAGATGCGAACGAGCGTCTCCTTCTGATCGGCGCTGAGCCGTCCATCGAGCCTGATCGCCTGCTCAACGTCCTGGCTTGCGCCCGCCGTAGTTTCGGTCGTTTCGTCGAGGAGGCCGGCTTGCGCGTACATCGTTTCCGCGGAGATTCGCAGGGCGTTCGCGATGCTCTTCAGCACATCGGCGGACGGCTTGTACATACCGCGCTCGACCTGACTGAGATACGGATTCGAGACCTTCGCGAGCTCGGCAAGCTGGCGCAGCGAGAGGTTCGCGAGCTCGCGCTGCGAGCGGATGAAGTCGCCGACGCCGCGCATGACGGTATCGTCCTTATCGGCCATGGTCGCCCAGCGCGCGTAGCGGCGGCGGCGCGCCCGACGCCCGCGGTGGTTCGTTCGCTATGAGTTCGCGCAGGACGCGATGCCGGTCTTCGAAGTACCGGCGCGTGATGAGATAGGCGGCGGTGCTTTCGTATGTCGCGTTCGTAATACGCCCGTCGTTGAGCGAAAGCACGTGGGCGCCCGGCACACCCTGCAAGATCGGCGATTGCGTCGCGACGATGAACTGCGTGCGCGGGCCTTCGTTCAGAAGATCGTGCAACCGCGCGACCAGCGCGAGTTGCCGCGTCGCGGAGAGCGCCGCTTCCGGGTCGTCGAGGATGAAGAGACAGCCTGCTGAAAAGCCACGTACCTGACCGAACTCGGGGACGCGTCGGCGTGGGGCGGTGCCGTTTTCGCGCGCGGGGACCGAAAACGGAAGAGCGCGCCCGTCGCCGCGCTGCGCGCGGTCAACGGTGATCTTGTGCAGGAACGGATGTGCGAACGACGCGTGCACCGGAGCGGCAAAAATCAGTTGACGGCGACGTCGACCAGCGGCCCGGTCTCGTTGCGCACGTAGCGGCCCGGCGCCGCTTCGCCCGGCGGTAGATCGTACGGCGTGACCTCCTCGCCCGCGCGTGCCGCGGCCCACGGCGCCCAGTCTTCCCACCAGCTGCCGCTGCGATGCTCGCTGGCGGCGAACCACTCGTCGGGGGATTCCGTCTTCACCGCGCGCTCTTTTGTGCGGTGCCACGCCTTCGGGTTGTTCGTCGGGTTCACGATGCCGGCGATGTGACCGGCGTTCGTCAGCGTATATTTGACATCGTCTCCGCCGACGACGCGCACGGTCGTGTACGACGTTCGCCACGGCGCAATATGATCGGCCTCGGCGCCGAGCACGTACAGCGGCGTGCGGATGGCGCCGAGGTCGATCGGTGTGCCGTCAATTCGGAAACTGCCGGGCACGAGCAGCGCGTTGTGCAGGTAACATGCGCGCAGGTACTGCGAGTGCATCTTCGCCGGCATGCGCGTGCTGTCCGCATTCCAGCTCAAGATGTCGAACGCCGGCGGCCGGCGGCCCATGAACCAGTTGTTGACGACGTAGCTCCAGATCAAATCGTTTGCGCGCATCCAATCGAAGGTGCCGCTCATTTGGTTCGCGTCAAGGTAGCCGCGTTCGTTCATGCCGCGTTCGAGCCGCTCGATCGTCGCCTCGTCGGTGAACACGCCGAAGTCGCCCGGCGCGCTGAAATCGGCCAGTGTGTTCGTGAGCGTCGCGGCGCCGATGCGCTCGCTCTCGCCCTTCGCCGCCAGATATGCCAGCAAGATGAGCGCGATCGTTCCGCCCAGGCACAGCGCGGCGAGGTTCGTTTGCGGCGAACCGGTGATCCGTTCGACCGTCGACAGCGCCGCGAGGATGCCGTGGCGCAGGTACTCGTCCATGCCGAAATCCGCCATCGAGGCGTCCGGATTGCGGTAGCTGATTGCAAAGGTTTGATGGCCGTGACGCACCGCCCACTCGATGAACGAGCGATTCGGCGCGAGATCCATGATGTAATACTTGTTGATCCAGGGCGGACTGCACAGCAGCGGGACCGCGTGGACGGTGGCCGACTGCGGCTCGTACGCGATCAACTCGATCAGCTCGTTGCGGAACACGACGCGGCCCGGCGTCGCGGCGATGTTCTTGCCGAGCTCGAAGCCCCCCGTCGACACTTGACGCGGTTTGCCGCCGTTGGTGCGCACGTCTTCGAGATAGTTCTGCATGCCCCGCATCAAACTGGCGCCGCCGGTGTCGAAGGCCTCCTTCACCACGGTCGGATTCATCCACGGCACGTTGCTTGGGGCCAGCGCGTCGGTGAGCATGGTCAGTGCGAATTTCGCTTTGCGCCGCGTGACGTCGGGCAAGCGCGAACCTTCGACCAGCGCGAGTGCGGCCCGGGCGCGCACGAGATATCCTTCGAGCATGCTCGAGAGAAACGGATTCGCGGTCCACGCCGCGTCGGTGAATCGCTTGTCGCCGGCGGCCGGCGAAACGAACGGCTCGACCGTCTCCTGCATGAAGCGGCGCAGCATGTTCGCACCGATGACTTGATCCGCCGACGACACGTCGGTCGCCCACGTCATCATGCGCGCCGGATCGGCGAGTGCCTCCGCGACGACCGCGCGCAACGCGTCGCCCAACGAGGCCATATCCAAGCCCGCGACATCGAGTCCGTAGCCGATTTCCTCGGCCGCCATCGGCGCGTCGTTCACTTACATATCCAATCCGCCGTTGACGGTATAGGTTGCCCCGGTGATATAGCTGGATTCGTCTTCCAGCAAGAACGCGACGACACGCGCGACTTCCGAGGGCTTCCCCAACCGGCGCTGCGGAATTTTGTCGATCACGGCGTCGAGCGCCGCTTTCGGAATGGAGCCGACCATTTCGGTTTCGATGAAGCCCGGCGACACGGCGTTGACGGTGATGCCGCGCCGCGCCATCTCGAGCGCCAAGCTCTTGGTGAAGCCGAACAAGCCGGCTTTCGATGCGGCATAATTTGCTTGGCCGACATTGCCGGTTTCACCAATCACTGAACTTATGTTGACGATCCTGCCGTCGCCGCGTTCGATCATGTGCTCGAGCACCGCTTTCGTCATGCAGAAAGCGCCGAACAAGTTCACGCCGAGCACGTTATGCCAATCGTCGTGGGTCATCTTCCGGATGGTCTTGTCCACCGTGATGCCGGCGTTGTTCACGAGGTAATCGATGCGGCCGTGCTGTTCGAGGACTTCGTTCACCACGCGCGTACAGTCGGCCGGATCGTCGACGCGTCCTTGGTGCACGGTCAGCACCGCGCCTTCGACTTCCAGATCGCGCTGCAGCCGGCCGGCCGTGTCCGCACCGCGATGATACCCTGCGGCCACGCGCGCGCCGCCTTTCGCAAGCGTGCGGGTGATCGCGGCGCCGATGCCGCGCGTACCACCCGTGATGATCGCAACGCGTCCGTCAAACATCGCCTCTCCTCGTCCCGGGACGCCATGCTTTGGTGAGGTGGTCTGGATTCCCCGTACTTGGGAATGAAAGGATCGTCGCCACGCACGGCCGATACTCAAACGAGCGGGATGACGTCCGTTATGCGGACAGAGCGTAAGGCTGCCCTGCGGCAGAATGGTCCGATCATCAACTACGAACTCTACGACGCAACGTATCTCGCCATGACCCCGGCGCGCTGGTCGGCCGCCACCGCGAAAGCCGTCTTCGGCAACCCGTTCAACCCGCTCGCGTATACGATGACGGGCCGCATGGTCAAGGCCTCGGCGGATGTCTTCGATGGGTTCGCGCGACGGCGCGCCAAGCCCGCATGGCACGTCGACGCCGCGATGACGACGGTGGACGAACGGCCGTTTTGCCGGCTCGTCCGGTTTTCGCGCGCCTCGGACCGCTCGGTGCCGCGCGTGCTGCTGGTGGCGCCGCTCTCGGGGCACTTTGCGACGCTGTTGCGCGGTACGGTTGACGCGCTCGTTGCGGACCACGACGTGTATGTTACCGATTGGTCTGACGCGCGCGAGGTACCGCGCGGCGCCGGCCGGTTCGACCTCGACGACTACATCGCGTACCTGCTCGACTATCTGCGGATGCTGGGACCCCACGTGCACGTGATGGCGGTCTGCCAGCCGGCTCCGGCGGTGCTGAGCGCCGTCGCGCTGCTCGCGGCGGGCAACGATGCGGCGCAACCGCAATCGATGATCTTGATGGGCGGCCCGATCGACACGCGTGCCGCGTCGACCGCGCCCACGAAATTCGCGGCGTCGCACCGCCTCGACTGGTTCGAGCGCGAAGCGACAATGACGCTGCCGGCGTACTACCGCGGCGGCGGCCGCCGCGTGTATCCCGGCTTCATGCAGCTCGGTGCGTTTCTGTCGATGAATGCGGCGCGACACGTGGAAGCGCACGTCGAGATTTACAACGATCTCGTGCGCGGCGACGGCGAGTCAGCCGAACGCCGCCGCGCCTTTTACGACGAGTACCTTTCGGTCATGGACGTGACCGCCGAATACTACCTGCAAACGGTGGACGTCATCTTTCAGCGCCACCTTCTGCCGAAAGGGACCATGACGTGGCGCGGCAACGCGGTCGAACCGGCAGCGATCCGCGCAACGGCGCTCATGACGGTTGAAGGCGAACTCGACGACATCTCCGCGCCGCCGCAAACATACGCCGCGCACGCGCTGTGCGCGAATATTCCGTCCGACCGTCGGGAGCAGTTGCTTGCGAGCGGCGTCGGGCACTACGGCATCTTCAACGGCCGCCGCTGGCGCCGCGACATCGCCCCGCGCATCGCGGCGTTCATGCGCGCCGCGGAGCGAAGTCAGCATGCGGGCGCCTCGATCTAGCGACTGCTTGCTTTATAGCCGGCGAGGTTCAGCGCGGCGGTTTGGCGGAAGTAGGATGCACGATGAGAGACGTGACGCGCGAACCGGCGCCCAAGCACCTCCTTCAGTTCTACGAGGCCGATGACGGCGCGCTGGTACGCAATGTCGGCAGCTACTTAGCTGAGGGTTTGCGAACCGGCGAGGGCGCGATTGTCGCGGCGACGCCCGCGCATTGGACGCTATTCGCAACGCATCTTCGCAAAGCAGGGCTCGACGTCGCGGCTCTGGTCGCGGAGGGAACCCTTACGTACCTGGACGCGGATAACGCACTCGAGCGCATTCTCGTAGGCGGGTATCCCGACGCTGCCCGATTCGATGCGATCCTCGGAGCGGCCGTGCGCGACGCACTGCGGTCGGGCGAACGCGCGCGTGTCTACGGGGAACTCGTCAACATCCTGTGGACGCGCGGTCAATATCCCGCGGCCATTCGATTGGAGCAGCTCTGGCATCGCCTCTTGTCCGCGTTGCCGTTCTCGCTGTTCTGCGCCTACAACATCGACGTATTCGACACCGGGTTCGACACCGGCTTGCTGGACGCGCTCCTGCGGGCACACTCTCATTTGCTCCCGAGCGGCTGCGGAGACGAACTCGTCGAGGCGTTGAACGCCGCATTGCAAGAAGTCACCGGGCCCAACAAGGCGTCCCGCATCATGCTCAAAGCCGGTGATTACTCGCGTCGCGGCTGGCCCAGTTTGCCCCGCACCGAGGCGATGATCTTGTGGCTCCGGCAGCACATGCCCGTGGAGGCGCCGGACGTTTTTCGGCGTGCTAAAGCGCTTTATCGAGAAAAGACGGCCGGCGAGCCGATTTTTTCCGCTGAATCGGCAGGGTGACGAGAACCTCGCTGCCGTAGCCCGGCGAACCTTTTACGGAAACGTCGTGCGCCATGCGCTTGATCAGGAACAGGCCGCGTCCGTTTTCATCAAACGGATCCTCCGGTAGCGCGTAGCGCGCTCGATGCATACCCGGACCGGAGTCGCGCACGCTCATCGTCGGGCGTTCGTCCGACCAATCAACGCACACCTCGACAAGACCCGGCGCATGCTCCACCGTATTGGCCAGCAGCTCGCCGACGATCAGTTCTGACTCGAACAATTCGTACTCATCACCGGAAAATTGCCGCAGAAACGCACCGACTTCGCGCCTGGCCGCGCGCGCCGAGAACGCGTCGCTGGAGTGAAAGCGCCAACGCTTTTCCCGCGCGTCGCCCTCGCCGGGAATCGCGGTCGCCGCGGCCACCGATGAGAACGTTATTGCCATGACAGCCGCATCATCGGAGGTGACCGCGTTATCGAGCACCATCTCTTGTATCGCGCGGGCAGGCCGGCCGACGGAGGCATCGGCAACGAAAAGCGTTGCGGCGGCAATTAACTTTGCTTCGCCGGCGTCAACGTCGCGTTCGAATTCCGTCATTCCGTCGGTATAAAGAACGAGCAAATCGTCCGGCTCAATAGCGACCGAGTGCTTCGTGTACGCGGGATCCGCGATCACGCCGAGCGGCAGATCCGCTTGCCGCAACATGGAGGCTGAGGTATCGCGTTTCGACGCGAGAATGGGCGGCGGATGTCCCGCGTTGGCATACGTCACGCAATCGCGCTTTTCGCTTATGAAGCCGACGATCGCCGTAACGAACGTATCGGGATTCTGATATTGCAGAATGCGATTCGTGTCCGCGAGAATTTGAGCGGGATCGGTGCCCTTGAACGCGAGGGTGAAAATGACTTGCCGCAATCGCCCCACCAATACCGACGCGTCGAGCCCGTGCCCGGCCACATCACCGATGGAAAAAGCGATGCACCCGTCGGGCGTCTCAAAAGCGTCGTACCAGTCGCCGCCGACGAGCGCGTCCTTTTCGGCGGCGATATAGGCGGCATCAATACGGAGGTCGCCGCGTTCCGGGAACGCCTTCGGCAAGAAGATATCTTGCAACGTCTCGGCGATCCGCTTGCTGCGCTCGAGCGCTTTTTTCTGCGCGTCGATGTCGACGTTGCTGCCGTACCATCCGATGATCTTCCCGTCCTCGTCGCGCAACGGCTCCACGCGGGTCAAGAACCAATGGAAGACGCCATCGTACCGGCGTAACCGGAATTCCATCTCGAACGGCTGACCCGTTTCGAGCGAATGCGGCCAGCGACGCATGACGTCTTGAAAATCGTCCGGATGGTGCGCAGCCTGCCATCCCCAGCCGCGTGCTTCTTCGTGGGAAAGACCGGTGTAGTCGTACCAGCGGCGGTTGTACCATTCGATCCAACCATCAGCGTCGGCGCTCCACACAATGACCGGCAGAGCTTCGGTCACCACGCGAAATCGATCTTGCGCGCGATGCGCCTCGTCGATATCGAGCACGATGCCGAACCAGCGAACGACGCGGCCCGACGAATCGCGCATCGGCTCGCACTGGCTTCGCACCCAGCGATACGAGGCGTCGTGCGCGCGGATTCGTAGGTCGACGCTAAACGGCGTGGAGCGCTCGATGGCTCCTGCATAGACGGCGGCCACGTGCGGCAAGTCGTCGGGGTGCACGATCCGCTGCCAGGCTTCGTCCAAAATCTCGCCCGGCGCCAGTCCGGTCGTTTCTTCCCAGCGGCGGTTTACGTAGTCAATGCGCCCGTCGGGACGCGCCATCCATACCGTGATCGGAAGCGTGTCCGCCGCCTGCATCCACTGATCCGTGGGGACCCCTTTCCTACGCGACGTTAAGTGAGCAATCGCGACCTCGCTCGCGGCGCGTGACGCGCCGGCGCATCGTGGTGAGCGCTCGCAGATATGGGCGATGACGGGATCGAACCGCCGACCTTCTCCGTGTAAAGGAGCTGCTCTCCCAGCTGAGCTAATCGCCCGGGCGCGTGTTCGTTCGCGCGAGGGAGTACAACCTCCCACGGGAACGAGCCGACAGTGCAACGCCGCCCGACCATCGACGACGCAAAGCCGATCTGGCAGACGCTGCTCATCTTCCTCGTCCCGCTGATGCTGAGCAACGTCCTGCAGTCCGCTTCGGCAACGATCAACACCGTGTACCTGGGCAGGATGATCGGCGTACAGGCGCTCGCGGCCGTTTCGGCTTTTTTCCCGCTGCAATTTTTTCTGTTTTCGTTTTTTATCGGCATTTCCAGCGGCAGTACGGTGCTTATCGGACAGGCATACGGCGCGCATGACATCGACCGCGTCAAAGCGATCGCCGGCACGACGATTTCGGTCGCCATTGGAATCGGCGTCTTCGTCGGGTTACTGGGCAGCGTGCTTACCGAGCCGATTCTGACCCTCGTTCGCACGCCGCCCGACATTTTCGACCTGAGCGTTCAGTACGCGCGCATCATCTTCTTGTGTTTGCCGGTGTTTTTCGTGTACTTCGCATACACGACGTTCGTGCGCGGCGTCGGCGATTCAAAGACGCCGTTCTACTTCCTCATCGTCAGCACACTGCTCGGGTTCGTGCTGACGCCGGCCTTCATCCGCGGGTGGTTCAACTTCCCGCAGTTCGGCGTCTCGAGCGCGGCGGTCGCATCGACGTTGGCGACATTCATCGGTCTCGTCGGCCTTCTGATCGTGCTCGCGCGCCGTAACGACCCGCTCGCGCTGAACGCCGACATGCTGCGGCATATGCGCGTCCGTTGGCCCGTGCTAAAGGCGCTGGTGAAGATCGGTCTGCCGACGGGCGTCCAGATGGTGATCGTCTCGATAGCCGAAGTGGCGGTGATCTCGTTCGTCAACCGCTTCGGATCGGTGGCGACCGCCGCATACGGCGCGGTGAACCAAGTCGCGAGTTACGTGCAGTTTCCCGCCATCAGCATCGGCATCGCTTCCTCGATCTTCGGCGCGCAATCGATCGGCGCCCAGCGTTTCGATCGCTTGCGCGGCATCGTCCGGTCCGCGGTCGCACTCAACTATGCGATCGGCGGCGCGCTCATTTTTCTGTGTTATGCGTTTTCATGGGCGGTGCTGGGC
>JBHEMQ010000025.1:10386-33770 GCA_046262475.1 Candidatus Velthaea sp. | reverse complement strand
AGGATGCCCGGCGTATCCATGATTTCGAGCGCGGGTGAAACGCGGTACCATTGGAGCGAGCGCGTGACGCCGGCCTTGTCTTCGGCCTTGGCCGCCGTGCGCTTCGCAAGGCCGTTGATCACGGTGGACTTGCCGGTGTTCGGGATGCCGACCACCATCGCGCGAACCGTTTTGCGTGCCGTGGTCAAGGCCTCCAGCACGGGCATCGCGTGGCCCACGCTGCCGCGTTGTTTGCCGTTCACGGCCACCGTACGAAGCCCGCGGCCTTCTTCATATGCGATCCAGTTCACCGTCGCCGCCGGATCGGCAAGGTCTTCGCGGCCCAGCAGCAGCACGCGCGGCTTGGTGCCGATCAGTTCGTCGAGCGAGGGGTTGCGGGAGCGCGCGGGCAGCCGCGCGTCGGCGACTTCGATCACGGCATCGACGAGCGCCATGCGCTCCGCCATCTTGCGCATCGACTGCGCCATGTGTCCGGGAAACCACTGAATGTCTTGCGCCGAATCGGACACGGCCGTTAGGGTACCGCGAGCTCTTGCAAGGGCCACAGCGACGCCAGCGCTTTGCCGACGATGTCCCCTTGCCGCAAGACGCCCCAGTCACGCGAGTCGTCGCTGTTGGCGCGGTTGTCGCCCAGCACGTAGAGGGCGCCGGGCGGAACGGTGACCGCCGGGGCGCTGCGCTCGTCGCGGTAGCGCACGTACGCTTCCGGCAGCGGCTTCCCGTCGATGGACACCTGCCCGTGCTCAACCGCGATGCGGTCGCCCGCCAAACCGACGACGCGTTTGATGTAGGTCTCGGGCGTCGGTGAATCGTGGCGGAACGCGACGATGTCGCCGCGCCGGATCGGAGCGAGCCGATACGCCAGCGTGTTGATCAGCACGAATTCGCCGGGATGAATGCGCGGTTCCATCGAGAGACCCGAAACCTGCGGCGTCCGGATGAAGAAGGCGGCGCCGATCAACGCGAGTGCGAGGACCTGGGCAAAAACGCTCGCAATCCTGCGGGTGTGCGTCGCCACGCGGCATTCTTTCGCGATACACCGTGCCGACCTTTTTCACGCGCGCCGGCGTTAGTGCAGAATGCGGACGCGGTTCAGCGGATAGAACAGCAGGAACGCGTGGCCGGTGAATCCCGCGCGTTCGCCTTTGCGCTGGCCGGTTGCGAACGTTCCCCCGGGCTGCGCGAAGCCCCAAATGTGCGAATCCTCGGAGTTATTCCGGTTGTCGCCCATCATAAAGTAGTAGCCGTCGGGAATGCGGTCGGGCGCCGACCACTTCGCACGCGGCGGGATGTTGGCGAGCTCCGCGTCGAGGCGGTTGCCGTCGACCCAAATGCCGTAGTCCTTGATTTCGAGTTCGTAATTCGGCCGTGCTTGCGTGTACGGTTCGTCCAGCGCCTGTCCGTTGCGATACACGGTGCCGCCGCGAATGCGCAGCGTGTCGCCGGGCGCGCCGATGAGACGTTTGATGAAATCGTTGCTTGAAAGAATCGGCGGGGGAAACACGACGATGTCGCCGTGGTGCGGTTTCGTGAAGCGGTACTCGAACTCGTTGACGAGCAGCACGTCATGGATCTGCAGCGTCGGTTCCATCGAGCCGCTCGGAATGAAGAAGGTCCGCACCACGAACGTGATGAGGAACAGCGCCACGAGTCCCGCCACGATGAACGCGTCGAGATATTCGCGGACGACCGTGCGCGTCGTCGGCCGCCGCACGTCGCCGGTCGTGATTCCCGAGGACGGCGGAACGGTTTCGGGCTTGAGGCTGATGGCGACGCGCACGATCGCAAAGAAACAAATCAGCGCGAGCAATTCGAGCGGGGTCACGGTGAAGGAGCCGCGTTAGCGGACTGCTTTTTTCTCCTTGATGCGCGCGGCCTTGCCGACTTTCTCGGTCAGATAATAGAGCCGGCTGCGGCGCACGACGCCGCGTTTGCTGACTTCGACTTTTTCGACGCGCGGGCTATGCAGCAGAAACGACTTCTCGACGCCGACGCCGTGGGACATGCGCCGCACCGTGATCGTTTCGGCGGACCCCCCGCCACGGCGGACCGTCACGATGCCCTCGAACATCTGCGTGCGCTCTTTGCCGCCTTCGACGACCTTGGAATACACCTTGACGGTGTCTCCGGGGCGGAAGTCGGGGACGGCGGGCTTCTCCTGTTCCTTCTGGATCAGGTCGATGACGTTCATGGAATTCTCTCGTTCCGGCAGGGGAAAGCACCCGCCCACCGGGCGGGACAACCCGCAGATTCTATCACGGCCGCCCTACTCACGCAACGCCGCCGCGTTGCAGCAAAACCAAGCGGGCGACGATGCGCGCATCTAGCCGGGTGCACGATATCCGCCGGCCCGCGGGGTACGTTCGTTGGGGTATGCTCGACGGCAACGACGACGGATCGCGCGTGCGCTCGTGGCGGCACTGTACTGCGCGACGCTGGGCGAGACGCCGCGGCTCGAACTGGCGCACCTCTACGAGGCAACGGGGGATGCGCATCGCGCCGGCGGTGACCTCGTGGACGCCTACACGTACGACAGCGGTAGCACGTCCATCATCATGGCCGACATCGCGGGCCACGGCTTAGAGGCGGCCATGCACGCCGCCATGGTCAAGTACAGCATGCGGGCGTTCGCTTGCAGGGTCAGATCCCGCGCGTTCCACCAGACCGCCATGAAGCCGGAGATACGCTCGTCGCGGTGACCGACGGCATCACCGAGGCGCGCGACGCCGCCGGACACCATTTCGGGGCGGACGCCGTATCGCGTTGCTGGTCGAGCACCGCGTCGAGAAGCCGGATCGCATCGTGAAGACGATCGTCAACGCCGCGCGCACCTTCGCGGCCGGTGCCGGATTTCACGACGACGTGGCCGCGCTCGCGATGCGGGTCGTCGCCGTGGGCTAGCCGGGCGTCTTACGCTCGGCGGCGCGACGTCGCGATTCCGCGCGCCGCCACGCGGCGATGGCGCCATGGTCGCCGGAAAGCAGCACGGGCGGCACATCGACGCCGCGAAACGTCGGCGGGCGTGTATAGGCCGGATAGTCGAGGTTGCCGTCCACGAACGATTCGGACGCGCGCGATGCGTCGGCGATCGCGCCGTCGAGCAAGCGCACCGTCGCGTCAAGCATGGCCATGGCCGGAATTTCGCCGCCCGTCAGGACGAAATCGCCGAGCGAGTACGGTTCGACGGAATAGAGCGCCGACAGCCGTTCGTCGACGCCTTCGTAGTGGCCGCAAATGACGACGAGCCGGTCGAGGCGCGTGAACGCGGCCGCGTCGGCATGCCGGAACGGCGTACCGGCTGCGGCGGTCAGGACGATGCGCCGGCGCTCCTCGGGCGCTGCGTCGCCGATGACGGCGTCGAGAATTCGCGCGAGCGGTTCTAGCCGGAGTACCATGCCTGGACCGCCCCCGTACGGCCGCTCGTCCGCGCGTTCGGCCGGTTCGAGCGCGTCGAGGATGTTGTGCAGCCGGATGTCTACAAGCCTTCGCTCCACCGCGCGCCCCACGATCGAGAGGCCGATGACCGGCGCGAACATTTCCGGAAAGAGCGTGAGAACGTCGAGGCGCAACATACGTGGATGACACTGTTCGCCCGGCTGCGGCGTTTCGCTTCGGCGGCGCCGCCGGCGACGCCGTTCGCGGCCGGCGTCGCGGCACTCGAGCGGAACCGCATCGATGAAGCGCTCGCGCATTTCGCGCGCGCGCACGCCGTCGCGGCGAGCGCCAACGAGCGTGCCGCCGTCGCGAACAAACGCGGGGTCGCGCACGTGCGCCGTGGCGACCGTGAAGCGGCGGTCGGCGCCTTCGTCGATGCGGTGCTGGCGGATGCATCGTTCGTGCCGGCCATCGTCAACATCGGGAACCTGTTGCTCGAAGACGACGCCGTGGACGAAGCCGTCATCCACTACGAAGCGGCGCTCCTGCTGGACGATACCTATGCCGCGGGACATCTGAATCTCGGCGTCGCCTACAAACGGTTGGGCCGCCGCGGCGAGGCGGTGCGGGAATTCCGGCGCGCCAACCGGCTCGAGGGCCGGCTGCGGTTGTTCCGCTAGCGCGCCGAAGAGAGAGATAATGGACACCGAGCAATTGCCGCTTTCGGACGAGCTGCTCGACGTGATGCGGCGCGCCGCGGCGCAAGCGTTCCAGAGCGGCACCGAATTCGTGGGCCCGGCGCATTTGCTCTTGGCGCTGCTGGAGGCGCCGTCGCTGCGTGACGTTCTCGCCGCGCACGTGCGCCGCGGCGACGTTCTGGCGGAAACGCGCCGGAAAAAACTTCCGGGCGTCGTCGGACTGCGCGAGACGGGGCTGGCGGAAGGCGAAATGCCGCCGTTCCCGCGCTACGACACGCTCGCGTTTCAGACGACCGACGGTAGCCGGCTCGCATGGCTCGACAGCGAAGCATTCAGCATTTTCTTGGAGGGCGCGCGGCGCGTCGAGATCGGCGCGTACAAACCGAAGCATCTCGCGCTCGGGTACGTCGCGGAATCCATCACCGATCCGGATCTGCAAGCGCTGGTGCAGGACGTCCGGGCACTGACCGCCGCCGTGTTCGCGCTCTGAAGGCTAGGACGAGGTCTTGGTGCCCACGAGCGTGATGTCTTCGAGATACTCGAAGAGTTGCGGCAGCGTGATCTTTTCGAGGGCGCTGCGCTGCTTGATGCCGTCGCCCTCTTCGCCTTCGTCCCGCAGGTAGCAGCGCGACTCAACGCCGCCCGCGCCTTCGCTCAAAAACGACACCGCGAAACCCTTGCCGAGCGTGTCGTCGTAAATCCGCATCGCCGCCGGATTCAACACTTCGATGGAATGCGAGGCGTTGTTCGCATCGAAGATCGTGATCGTCAGGTAGTCCCGGTTCACGATTTCGATCGAACCGACGACGAAGGTGTTCTTAGCAGAAAAGAACTCATGACCGCGTTTATTGCGGGAGCTCACTTCGTAGAAAACGCGATGCGCGACGAACCGGTTGAGAATCTTACGGAGGGTAGCGATCGAGGCCAGCGTCTCCGTCCGGTTCCCACGGGTGTAGATGATCTTCAATAGCTTCGGAGACCGGTGCTTTCGTCTGATTTTTCCGGGACGGGTGCCGTTGCACGGCTCCGGGAAGAAACCCTCCGCATGTTATCGATCCCCGATTTGGCCATCATCGGCACCGTCGCTCTGCTGATCTTCGGGCCTGACCAGCTTCCCAAAGTGATGCGCAAAACCGGCCAAGTCGTGCGCGAAATCCAGAATACCTCGCAGTCCTTCATCCGCGAGATGGAGCGGGCCGCGGACGCGCACGAGTACGCCGAGACCGCGGCCGCCGCCGACGTCGCCGAGACCGCGCCGGTCACGTACGACGAGGTGGTTGCGGAGACGCCGCACGACGAGACGCCCGTGCGGGAGACGCCGGATCCATCGACGCCGATCGACGCCGGCTCCGCCGATGTCGCGGCACCGCCCGCCCCGCCGCCCGTCGAGTCACGCTCCGGCCAGCCGGCGCCATAGCGCGATCACGGCGCGCACATAGGCGCGCGTTTCCGCGAACGGCGGGATTCCGCCGTACCGGCTGACGGCTCCGGCGCCGGCGTTGTACGCGGCGAGCGCGCATTCGAGGCGCGGCTGCGGCGGCAGTCCGGCGTACCGGTCGAGCAGGGCGCGAACGTACACGACGGTCGCGTGCAGGTTGGCTTCAGGGTCGGCGGGATCGACGCCGAGCCCAGCCGCAGTCGCCGGCATCAATTGGCCGAGTCCGCGCGCGCCGGCCGGCGATACCGCGTCCGATTTCCAGCCGGATTCGACCGCGACGAGGGCCACCACCAAACGCGCGTCGAGACCGGCCGCAGTTGCTTCGCGTAGCGTCTGCGCCGCGAGCCGGCGCGCGCGGTCGGGCTCGAGCGCAGGGTCGAAGGCGCGCAGCGCGGACGCGTAGCGGTCGAGCGCCGGTCCCTGCGCGTGCGCGGCGGGCGGTGCCGCGAGCAGCAACCCACTGATCAAAATGCAAAAGCACCGGCGCATGTGTTGCGCCAGTGCCCGCTCGCCTGCGGCCTTAGTTTCGTCCCGGCGCTAGATGTTGAAGTTCTGGCGAATATCGTTGATCCGCGACTCGAGCACGCCGCGCACTTGGCGGTGCAGCCGGTCGCGCTGATCGTCCGGAAGCCGCTGGTACACGATGTAACCGGCGGCGGAGAGTATGCCGCCGAGCACACCGACGAGCACCGTGCGGCCTGCATCGGTCGGCTGCGGCGTCCCGCCGCCGCCGGGCTTCTGTGAAAGACTGTTGCTAGGGGTTTCCGTCATGACGACCTCCGTTCGATGCGTCGATACCCAAAATCTTCGCGGCGCGTTACGTGCCGCCGCCTTGCGCTTCGCGAATGCAGCGTACGGCGCTCGGGTACTGGCGCGCGAGCTGTGCGATGGCGAGCTCGGCGGTCGCCGCCAAGGCCTTCACGTCCTCGCGGTCGCGCGCGTCCGAGGGGATCGCGATGTGCAGATAGCCGTCGGCGCCGCGGGTGGTCGTCCCGGGCAGCGCGGCGTATGCCGTAAGCCCCAGTTCCAACGACTGCAGGATGGCAGAGGCGCCCGCGCAGACGACGTCCTCACCGTGGGCTGCGGTGTTCGCGTGCCCTTGCGCCAAAACAGAAGACAGCCGTTGCCGGCTGTCTCTGCGGAAGCGAACTTCGACCACCGCTTCGCTTAGGGAAGCTGAATCTTGTCGATGCGTATTTCGGCGAACTGCTGGCGATGGCCGACGAGCTTGCGGACGCGCTTCTTCGGCTTGTACTTGAAGACGAGTATCTTCTTGTCTTTGGCTTGCCGCAGCACGGTGCCCGAAACGACCGCTCCCTCGACTGCCGGGACGCCGACCGAAACGTCGCCGTTGCCGTTCGCGCCGAGCAGTACGCGGTCGAAGGTGACGGCGGCGCCTTCGTCAAGGTCGACGAGGTCGGTGCGGATGATGTCGCCTTCCGCTACGCGGACTTGCTTCCCGCCCGTCTCAATGATCGCGTACATAACTACGGGACAATAGCAGAATTCTCGCTTTTGCGTCAATCATTGATGTCGTTGTCGCGGGGGGCCGCGGGTCGGGCGGCGCCAGCTCCCGGTGCTGGCCCCACCCGCCCCGCGGCCCTGGCACGATTGTTGGATTGGCGCGGGGGCCTGTTTCGCTCATGACTTCGTCATGTCGCTTGGGTCTAGCAGGGGTGGGGGGTTTTGGGCGGGATTTTCCTTTTTTGGTCGTTCGCGGTTATTAGGTTCGCGGTTTTTCTTTCTGACGTTTCTTCGAGTATTTGGTGGGGTGGTTCTTGTGTTGGCTTCTTCTGCGCGGGTTGTTTCTGGGGATGTTGAGGTTGCGTTTCGGGTTAATGGGGCGGTGCGGAATGCGACCGTTGGCGCGTGGACCACGTTGCTTGATTTGCTGCGGGATCGGTTGGGGTTGACTGGGACCAAGAAGGGGTGCGATCGGGGGCAGTGCGGGGCGTGTACCGTTCTTGTTGACGGGCGGCGCGTGCTTTCGTGTTTGACGCTGGCGCTTTCGCATCGGGATGCGGAGATTACGACGATCGAGGGGCTCGGTTCGGTCGAGTCGCTGCATCCGGTGCAGGCTGCCTTCGTTGCCTGCGATGCGTTTCAATGCGGGTATTGCACGCCGGGGCAGATCATGTCGGCGATTGCGGTGCTTGAAGAAGGGCGCGCGCGGAGCGACGATGAGATTCGCGAGGCGATGAGCGGGAATTTGTGCCGCTGCGGCGCCTACCCGAACATTGTCGACGCGCTGCGCACTGTCGCGGAGGCACGGCATGCAGCCCTTTGAGTTCGTCGCGGTCACCACGGCGGCGGATGCGCGGGAGCTGCACGGCGGGCGCGCGGACGCGCGGTTTCTCGCGGGAGGTACGACGCTCGTCGACTTGATGAAGGCCGGCGTCGAGCGGCCGCGCTTGGTCGTCGACATCAACGGTCTGCCGTTGGCCCGCGTGAATGCGGATGCCGGCCGCGTGCGCATCGGCGCCCTTGCACGCAACAGCGACGTTGCGTACGACGAAACCGTCGCGCGTGAATTCCCAGCGGTCGCACAGGCGCTGCTTTCAGGTGCGTCCGGACAGTTGCGAAACATGGCGACCGTCGGCGGCAACCTCCTGCAGCGCACGCGGTGCCCGTATTTTCGCGAGCCGCAGTATCGCTGCAACAAACGCGCTCCGGGCACGGGCTGCGACGCGCTGGAGGGCTTCAACCGGCTGCACGCCGTACTCGGCGGCAGCGACGCGTGCATCGCGACCCACCCCAGCGATTTCGCCGTCGCGCTCGTGGCCGTCGATGCGGGCGTCGTCGTGGAAACCGCGGCCGGTGAACGGTCGATTCCCGTGGTGGATTTCTACCGGCTGCCGGGTGACCGCCCCGACATTGAAACGGCGCTCGAACACGGCGATCTCGTTGTCGGCGTCGACCTGCCGCGCGCCGCGCTGTACGGCCGCTCCGCATACGTGAAGCTGCGCGACCGTGCGTCCTATGAGTTCGCGCTGGCATCGGCGGCCGTTGCGCTCGACATCTCCGGCGGCGTCATTCGCGCCGCGCGCGTTGCGCTCGGTGGGGTCGCGACCGTACCGTGGCGCGCGCGCGGCGCCGAGGCAGCGCTCGAAGGCAGTGCGCCTGGTGCCGATGCGTTTGCACGCGCGGCCGACGCGGCCGTCGACGGTGCCGTGGCGCGCACGCACAACGCGTTCAAAATCGAACTTGCGCGACGCGCGGTGGTCCGCGCGCTGGCAACCGCGGCAGAGGCAGCATGAGCGCGTCGCACGACGGAACCGCAGCCTTCAATCTCGTCGGACAAGGCGTCGACCGCGTCGACGGGCCGCTCAAGGTCACGGGCGGTGCGCATTATGCCGGCGACGCTCCGGTGGACGGCGCGCTCTACGCGATGATGGTGCAGAGCAGCGTCGGGCGCGGGCGGATCCGTGCGGTCGACGACACGCTGACGCGCGCGGTCGCCGGCGTCCGTGAGGTGCTGACGCATCGCAACGCGCCGCGCGTCGAAGCGGTGCCGTTCAGCTTCGAGGCGCCGAACGTTGAGACCGGGTTCGGCCCGCTGCAGAGCGACGAGGTTCACTATTGGGGCCAGCACGTCGCGGTTGTGATTGCGGAAACGTTCGAGGGAGCGCGCGCCGGGGCGGACGCACTGCGCATCGAGTACGAGGCCGCGCCCGCGGCCGTAACGCTCGACGAGGTTCGCAGCGAGGCCCGCGAGTCGCCGCCGTTCTTCGGCTGGGATCTGGGGTATTCGCGCGGCGATGCCGATGCGGCGCTGCGCTCCGCCGCATTCACGGTCGATGCGGAGTACCGGACGCCGGTGCAGAATCATAACCCGCTTGAACCGTCGGCGACGCTCGCGATGTGGACCGGCGGCGACTTGGTCGTCCACGATTCGACGCAATGGGTGATGGGAACGCAGGCGGCGCTCGCGGCACTTTTCTCTATCGAGAAAACGAAGGTTCGCGTCTATGCGCCGTTCATCGGCGGCGGTTTCGGCTGCAAGGGATTTTTCTGGCCGCATTCCGTCATCGCGGCGATGGCGGCGAAACACACCGGCGCGCCGGTGCGGCTGGTGCTCACGCGCGAGCAGATGTTCACCTCCGCCGGACACCGCAGCGAGACGGAACAGCGATTACGCCTCGGCGCCGATGCCGGCGGCAAGCTCGTGGCGCTGCGGCACGACGTGCTCAACGCAACCTCGCGCGTCGGCGTTTTCGTTGAAGCCGCCGGCATCGTGACGCCGTTCCTGTATTCGTGCCCGAACGTCGCGATTTCGCACCGGACGGCGCAACAGGACGTCAACACGCCGACCGCGATGCGCGCGCCGGGCGAAACGCCCGGCATGTTCGCACTCGAGTCGGCGATCGACGAACTCGCCGAGCGCGCCGGCATCGATCCGCTCGATTTTCGTCTGCGCAATTACGCGGAGCGCGACGAGCAAGACGACAAAGAGTACTCGAGCAAGGCGCTACGCGAGTGCTACGCGCAAGGCGCCGACCGTTTCGGCTGGAGCCGCCGTCCGGCTCAGCCGCGCATGAGGCGCGAGGGACGCGAGCTGATCGGCTGCGGCATGGCGACCGCGACGTATCCGGCGATGTCGGGCGACGCGGCGGCGCGCGTCAGCGTCGACCGCGACGGGCGCGCGACGGTGGTGAGTGCGACGCACGATCTCGGCACCGGCATGTACACGATTCTGAGCCAGGTTGCCGCCGACGTCCTCGGCATTCCTATGGCGCAGATTACCGTGCGGATCGGCGACTCGGCGCTTCCGAAAGCACCGGTCGCCGGAGGCTCGCAAAGTACCGCCAGCATCGCGCCGGCGGTCTTTGCCGCCGGCAACGACGTCCGGCGCGAGGCCATTTCCATCGCGATCGCCTCGGGCGCATCGCCCCTGCACGGGCTCGCGGCCGAAGACATCGAGGCCGCCGACGGTCTGCTGCGCGCTCGCAACGATCGCTCGCGCGCGATCGCGTGGCGCGACGTCGTGCGCCTTTCGTCGACCGGGTCGCTCGACGCAACCCGGACCACGGCCGAGGACGAGGAGGCGCCGTATTCGCTCCACTCGTTCGGCGCCCACTTCTGCGAAGTGCGCTTTGACGAGGACCTCGCGCAGTTGCGCGTGACGCGCTTCGTGTCGGCGATCGACTGCGGGCGCATCTTGAACGTCAAGACGGCGCGGTCGCAAGTGATCGGCGGCGTCACGATGGGAATCGGGATGGCGCTGCATGAGGAAACGGTGCGCGATGCGCGTTACGGATCGGTCGTCACCAACAACTTCGCCGACTACCACGTGCCGGTCAACGCGGACGTTGGAGCGTTCGACGTGATTTTCGTGGAACGGCCGGATCTGCGGTTCAATGCGCTCGGCGTCCGCGGCATCGGTGAAATTGGGATCACCGGCGTGGCCGCCGCCGTCGCCAACGCCGCCTATCACGCGACCGGCATCCGCGTGCGCGACGTGCCCATCGTGCCGGAGAAGCTGCTGGCGGCCCGCGGCGCACCCGTTCCGGCATAGCGCCGCCGCGAACAGCAGGAAATGGTTTGCGGCACAGGAGCATTGTCGTGAACCGGGTTTCCGGCCGTGCCAGGAGAGAGGGCTTATGACGCACCCCGATCGACGCCATTTCCTCGAATTGTCCGCGGCGGGACTCGCCGCAGCCGCCGGCGGCGCGTTGTTGCCGGCGCCCGCAGAGGCCGCCGACGCTCCAGTGTTCAAACCGGAGGCCGGCGCGAAACTCCAGCTCTTACGGTGGTCGGGCTTTGTGAAAAGCGACGACCAGATCTGGGCCGAGCACACGAAAAAATTCACGGATCAATATAAAGTTCCGGTCGAGATTCAGTCGCTGAACTGGCCCGACGTCACTCCGAAAGCGGCGCTGGCCGCGCAAGTCAACTCCGGTCCCGACATCATCATGGGCTGGAACGACGATCCGTTCATCTATCCCGACAAGCTCGTCGACATGACCGACATCGCGGACCATCTCGGCAAGAAGTACGGCGGCTGGCAAGACGTCGGGCGCACGTACGGCTACGACAGCGACTTGAAGCGCTGGATCGCGCTGCCGATCGGCGTTCCCGGCAATGCGATGGCGTATCGCAAGAGCTGGATGCAGCAAGCCGGCTTCAACGAGTTCCCGAAGGATTTCGACGGTCTGTTGAAACTCGCGCACGCGATGAAAAAGAACGGCCATCCGACGGGCTTCGCACTCGGCCATGCCGTCGGCGACGCGAACAGCTGGACGCACTGGGTGCTGTGGGGCTTCGGCGGCAAACAAGCCAATCCGGACAACAGCGTCGCCATCAACTCACCGCAAACTATCGCCGCACTCGAATGGGCGAAACAGCTGCACGCCACGATGATCGACGGCGTCGCGTCATGGCTCGACCCCAGCAACAATCAGGCGTTCCTGGCCGGGCAGATCGGCTTGACCATGAACGGCATCAGCATTTGGTACGTCGCCAAAGATCAGTTCCCGGCGATCGCGAACGATGTGTTCTGCGCGACGCCGCCGATGGGACCGGTGAAGCAGCACACGCTGTTTAACAGCTTCACGTCGGCATTCATCTTCAAGTACAGCAAATATCCGAACGCGGCCAAAGAATATTTGCGCTTCATGCTCGATCAGGACATGGCGCGCGAATGGGTGACCGGCATGAAAGGCTACATCGCGCCGGCGCTCAAGGGGTATCTCGACTTTCCGGTCTGGACATCCGATGCGAACATCACGCCGTTCCGCGACGCCATCGTTGGCCAGCGCTTTGACGGCTACAACGGCAAGCCGGGACGCGCGGCGGCGAAAGCTGTCGACGAATTCGTAATCTCGGATATGTTCGCCGACGTTTGCATCAACAACATGGCGCCGAAGGACGCGGTACGCAAGGCGGAGCAGCGGCTCACCACCATCTATAAAGCGGGCTGACATCCGGACGGAAGCGATCGTAACCGGGAGCGGCGTGCGCCGCTCCCGGCTGCTGGAACGGCTCGACTCGCCGGCGGTTCTCGGCACCATTCTCGCGCTGCCTGCCGTTGCGATTCTCGGCGGGCTGCTGGCGTATCCGCTGCTGCTCGGCATCTGGCTGAGTCTGACGGACGCCGTGCTCGGCACGCCCGGGCGCTTCGTGGGCGTCGCGAACTACGTGGCGCTCGCGCACGATCCGGTGTACCGCAACGCGGCGCTGTATTCGATTTTGTACACGGTCTGCGCGGAGGCCGGCAAGCTGTTGTTGGGGCTGGCGCTCGCGCTCATCGTCAACCAGCAATTCCGCGGATACCGCACCGTACGCGCGCTCATGCTGTTGCCGTACGTTGCGCCGACCGTTCTGTCGGCGCTCGCGTGGCTGTGGCTGCTGGATCCGCAATTCAGCGCCCTGAGCTGGGTGCTGCTCAAACTGCACCTGATTCATAGCAACGTCAACTGGCTCGGCACCCCGTGGAATGCGCGGCTGTCGCTGATCGTCGTGAACATTTGGCGGGGTCTCCCATATTTCGCGATCGGGTATCTCGCCGGCTTGCAGTCGATCTCCAAAGAATTATACGAGGCCGCGGCAATCGACGGTGCAACGGGCTGGCAGGCATTTCGCCGCATCACGTGGCCGCTGCTGATGCCGCTGACCACCATCCTCGTGTCGTTCTCGTCGATCTTCACGCTCACCGATTTTCAACTAATCTGGACGATGACGCGCGGCGGACCTACCGACGCGACGCAAGTCTTCACGACGCTCGCCTATCAGCGGGCCATCACCGGCGGTCAGCTCGGCGAGGGCGCCGCGATCGCCATCTCACCGATCGTGTTCATGGTCGTGTTCGCCTGGTTCGTCGTGCGCTCGGTGCGGGAACGCTAAGGCGGTGCTGCGCTCGAAGTGGCTGCGGCTCCGTATTCCGCTCGCGCTCTACGCCATCTTTCTCTTGCTGCCGTTCTATTGGATGGCGCTCACGACGTTCAAGGCGCGTGAGGAACTCCTCAACACACCCAATCCGTTCCTGATCTTCCACGGAACGCTCGAGCACGTGGTCGCGCTATTTACGCAAACTGCCTACGTGCAGTGGTTCGCTAACACGCTGTTCGTTGCCGCCGGTTCGACCGTGCTGAGCGTCTTCGTTTCGTACATCACCGCGTACGCGATCATCCGGCTGCGCTTCCCGGGCAGCGAGATCTTCAGCACCGCGATCTTCCTCGCGTACATCGTGCCGCCGGCGATCCTGTTCATCCCGCTCGCGACGGTCATCATCCAGCTGCACTGGTTCGACAGCTTGTGGGCGCTGATCCCGATCTACGCGACGTTCCTCGTGCCCTTCTGCACCTGGCTGCTCATCGGTTTTCTAAAGAACATTCCCAAGGAATTGGAAGAAGCCGCGCGCGTCGACGGCGCCAGTAACCTCACGATCATCTACCGCATCATCGGCCCGATCGCCGTACCCGGCCTTATCTCGTCGGCGATCTTCTCGTTCACGCTGTCGTGGAACGAGTACTTGTACGCGCTCGTCTACATGTCGTCGACGGCCAACAAAACGGTGTCCGTCGGCATGACGACGGAACTGATCCGCGGTGACGTCTTCCAATGGGGCCAACTGATGGCCGGCGCGCTAATCGGCGTCCTCCCGGCAATCATCGTCTACTTTTTCTTCGTGGAATACTACGTCGCCGGGCTATCAGGGTCGCTCAAAGATTGACAAAGAAGCCCTTTCTTCTCAACAGGAAGTGTTGAGTACACTTTGTTGTCGAACCTACGATCGGCATGGCGAAACCGGTAGCGAACAAGCGACAAAGCGGGTTGATCGGCACCGTCGTTGTGAGCAACGAAGCGCGCTTCGAGCGGCTGCCAAAGTTACAGGTCATCGTAAATGCGGTCGGCGCGTCAACTGCCGCGAGGATGCTGGGCGTAGACAAATCGTTGGTTAGCCGAGTGCTCCGAGGCCACGAAACGCTTTCAGCCGAGATCGAGCGACGCATCGATGCGCTCGATTAGACGGCGTTCGCTGGTGGTCGTATCACGAAGCCGAATGGGGCTCCGTTGGTTTGTGGTCTATTCGCCACCTAACGGTAGACAACGTAACATCACTCTCAATGACACATCCCGCGCTGATCTCAGCGGCAAAGGTGCTGGACATCGAAATCGCATAGAGGTTAGAAGTACGCTGCGCCGCTTTCCGGATCGAACATGTGCATGCGGTTCGCGTTGACGCCCAGGTTCACGTTGTCGCCGATGGCGATCGTCGCGTCCGCCGGCGCTCGGGCGATCATCGCCTGACCGCCGGTCGATAAGTACACTACGTGCTCGGAGCCTAGCGGTTCGACGACTTCCACGACGGCCGGAATCGTGCCGGCGCCGTTGCCCGAAAGCATGAAATCCTCGGGCCGGATGCCGAGGGTCAGCGCGCCGTCGCGCGCCGGTGCGAGCATCGCGCCGCGTTCGCGCGGAATGCGCACGGAGAATGACGGCGCCGTCGCGTAGAGGTCGTCGCCGCTCGCGGTCAGGCGGCAATCCAAAAACGTCATCGACGGCGAGCCCATGAAGCCGGCGACGAACAGGTTTGCGGGGGTGTCGTAGATTTGTTTGGGCGTTCCGATCTGCTGCACGTCGCCGTCCTTCATGACGGCGATGCGATGGCCCATCGTCATCGCTTCTACTTGGTCGTGCGTCACGTAGATCGCCGTGGTCGCGACGCGCTGGTGCAGTTTCACGATCTCAGCGCGCGTCTGCACGCGCAGCTTCGCGTCCAGGTTCGAGAGCGGTTCGTCCATGAGAAAGACGGCCGGATGGCGCACGATCGCGCGGCCGAGCGCGACGCGCTGGCGTTGCCCGCCCGACATTTCTTTCGGTTTCCGTTTAAGGAGCGCGCCGAGGCCCAAGATTTCGGCGGCGTCCTTCACGCGGCGGTCGATGTCCGCTTTCGGGATCTTGCGCATCTGCAAGCCGAACGCCATGTTGTCGTAGACGTTCATGTGCGGATAGAGCGCGTAGTTCTGGAACACCATCGCGATGTCGCGATCCTTCGGCCCGACGTCGTTCACCAGCCGGTCGCCGATGTAGATCTCGCCGCCGCTCATCGCTTCGAGGCCCGCGATCATGCGCAGCGTGGTCGTTTTGCCGCAGCCGGAAGGGCCGACGAACACGAGGAACTCGCGGTCGAGCACCTCGAGCGTGACGTCGCGGACGACGACGTTGTCGCCGAATCGCTTCGTCACGGAGCGCAGGGTCACCGAGGCCATGCCGACGTTTTGCGCGGCCGGCGGCGGCCGGCCTTCACGACGACGGTCCGGCGGTTACGCCGTGGCTGCTACGGCTCCCGCCGCCGGGCCGTCGTCGAGTTTGAGTGTCAGCGTTTTCGCGCCGGCGCCGGCCTTGTGAAATTCGCTCAGCTCGGTGCAGAACACGCGATATCCGGCGTGGTTGAGGCGCTCCCGCAGCCGCCGCGTGCACGAATGCATCACGACCGCGTCGCCTATTTCAACGTTGGCGCACGCGAACGCAAGCGCGTCGTCGACGCCGATTTCGATGAGATACGCCGGATCGATGGAGCGGCGCAGCAGCGTCTGCGCGTGCGGGCTGAATGCATCCATGTAGACCATCACGTGGCCGCTCGCGAGCGGGCCGAGCGCCATGTCCAGATGATAGAAACGCTCGTCCACGAGCAGCAGCGGCATCACGCGCGAACCAACGATCTCCTGCAGCTGCACGACGGCGCTGCGTTCGCTGCGCCAGCCGTAGCCCGCATACAGCACGGGACGAACGCGATCGAAGAGCGCGTCGCCGGAGCCCTCGAAGTACGTTTGACGCAAGTAGGTCGTTGCGAAACCGATTTTGGCCAAGTGCTGACGGAACAAGCTCTGCGCCCGGCGCTGCTGTGGATGGCGCAAGCTGGACACGACGGCGAGACCGTCGCAGATCAGCGCCGCATTGGAGGTAAACACGAGATCGGGCGCGTGCGGCACCGCGTCCATGGTCACGAATTCCACGTCGGCGGCCACGCTCAACGTTTCGATGAAGCGGTCCCACTGCCGGAGTGCGTCCGCGGATGCGGAGCCGACGTTGCGCGTCATCCAGGGATTGCCGGCGAAATCGATCGAGAAGAATGTCGGGGGACAAACCAGCAGTCGCGTGCCCATGCCACCACTCTACCGCGGCGGCGCGTGCGGCGGCATTCGACAATCGGTAAAGGGTTGGGAGGTTGCGCCTTCCCTCGCGGCGGGTACGCGGACTGCATGGAGAACGAGTACAAAAACGCCCTACCGCGCGAGGTCGACGACCATCCCGACTCCGGCATGCCGCGCCAGTCGCGCACGCACGCCGACAACGAGCCGTCGCTCAGTGCCGAGGAAGCCAAAGTCGCGGGTATGACGACCGAGCCGGAAACCGTCTACGGCGAGAGCGACGCGGATCAAAACCGGGGCGACCAGCGAGACGCGCACCGCGCCCAGCCCGGCGAGCACGTCTGAACGGTTCGCAATCATGAATCGCTGGGACCGCTCACGGCCGGACGGAGGGACCGTCGCGGTTCGCGTCGCGATGAGGGCGCGACGGACGATTCGCAGTCGCTCGCGTTTTCTGAGAGTTTCGGCGGCCGGAATCGGCGCGACGGCGATACCGTCGCAGACGTTCGCGCAGGCGCTGCCTGCGACGTTGCGCGTGGCGTTATCAGGGCATCGCGGGCGTCGCGCGCCGCTCGTGGGCGCAATCGCACAGCGACGTGCTCGTCGCCTACATTCGCGCATTCGTCGCGGCACTCGGATGGCTGTGCGATCCGAAGAATCGCACAGCGGCGCTGGCAGTCTACGTCGACGCGGCGAACGTTACGCCGGACGTCGCCGCGCAAACCTACGCGGCGGCGGTGAATCCCGTCGGCGGACTTTCTCAGCGCGCGCAAATCGACATCGATGGACTGCGCACGACGCTTGCGCTGCGCAGCGAATACGCAACGCCGCGCAAGACACTCACGGATGCCACCAAATTACGTCGATCAAAGGTACTATCGGCGCGCTGTCGGCGGGTGAGAAGTTTCAGGTCCTCCCAGTACCGTGAAAAAAGCGTCGCGGGATGCGCGCCGAAAGGCGCGACCATGAATCGTTTGCTCATTTTCACCGCGGCACTAGCGATCGCGCCGGCGGCGTTCGGGCCCGCAACGGTAACCGCCGCCGCGGCCGCCAAAGCAGCGCCGAAAACGGTGACGACGGCCAGCGGCCTCAGGTACCTCGACCAGGCCGTCGGTAAAGGCGCGGGCCCCAAGGCCGGCGACCGGGTCACCGTGCATTACGTCGGGCGTCTCACGAACGGTACGGTGTTCGACAGTTCGCGCAAACGGAACGAGCCGTTCGTGTTCACGCTCGGGCGCGGCGAGGTCATCAAGGGCTGGGATGAAGGCGTCGCGACGATGCGCGTCGGCGGCAAACGGCGTCTCATCATTCCGCCGAATCTCGGTTATGGCGCGGCGGGCGCCGGCAGCGGCCTAATTCCGCCGAACGCAACGCTGATTTTCGACGTGGAACTGCTCCGCGTCGGTTGAAGCCGGCTAATCGACGTAGATCGCGTCGCCCTGGACGTGCACCGCGTGCACTTTGACCGGAAGAATGGCGGGCAGCGTCAGCGCGGCGCCGGTCGTGACGTCGAAGTAGGCGCCGTGCCGCGGGCACATGATGCGGCAGCCCTCGAGTTCACCCTGATCGAGTGCACCGCCGTCGTGCGTGCACACGTCGTCGATCGCGTGAATCACGCCGTCGACGTTGCACAGCAGGACGTCGGCACCGTCGAGGGTGACGCGATGCGTGCCGCCGAGCGGAACGTCCGAAATGCGTGCGACCGGTTTCTGCTGTGCCATCGCAGCGCTGTTCGACTCGCCGCGCTCAGCATCCCGGATTGTGCGTCGGGTCGAACAACGGGATGACCGCGAACGTGTAGCCGTGGCCGATCGTCACGTTCTTGCCCATGCGCACCATGTTCAGGGCCGACATCGCGAGGCCGGGCAGCGGAATGGGGACGTGGGAGGCCGCCTGCTCGACGCTGGGCGTTCGCGTCGTGAGCGAAACCGGCAGCGCCGGGTCCATCGTCACCTCGATGCGCTTGCCGGGCCCAAGCGCCAGATAGCGCGGCTCGAGGGTGACGCTGCCGTATTGGTTGCGATGGCCGGCCGGCGACACGCCGCGCAGGACGCCGTAGCCCCAGACGCCCTTCGGAATTACCAGTTTGCCGAAATGCTCGTCCTGCATCGTTCGAAAGCGAAAATACTCGTCGGCGCGCGAGCTCGCCGAGGAAACGGTGTCTTCCATCGCGACCGGGATCGCATCGGGGCATTTCGGTGTCGGCGTCGCGGCGGCGTGATGCACGGCATCGGCACGGCCGGGCGCGACCAGCAGCGCGGCCAACACCGCGACCGCCGTGCGCCCGAACATCGATTCGCGCGGCGGCCGTCTAACCGACGGCGTCTTCCATTTCGATTTTGATCAGGCGGTTCAACTCGACGGCGTATTCCATCGGCAGCTCCTTGACGAAGAAGTCGAAGAAGCCGTTGACGATCATCGCCGTCGCATCCGCTTCGCTCAGCCCGCGGCTCATCGCGTAGAAAAGCTGCTCCTCGCCGATCTTGGATACCGAGGCTTCGTGCTCGACGGTGGAGCGCTGCTCGTTCACCTTCATCGTCGGCTTCGTGTCGCTCGACGAGAGGTTGTCCATGATCAGCGCATCGCACTTCACGCGCGTCTTCGCGCCGACCGCGCCGGGAAAGATTTCGACGAGCCCGCGGTAGGTGGTCTTGCCGCCGTGCGCCGACACCGATTTGTTCGTAACGACCGACGTCGTATTCGGGGCGGCATGAATCACCTTCGCGCCCGCGTCCTGATGCTGGCCGTGGCCGGAGAAGGCGGCCGAGAGAATCTCACCGCGCGCGCCTTCGCCCATCAAATAGATGGCGGGATACTTCATCGTGAGGCGCGAGCCGATGTTGCCGTCGACCCATTCGACCGTCGCGTTCTTGTAGGCGACGGCGCGTTTCGTGACGAGATTGAAGATGTTGCGATACCAGTTCTGAATCGTGGTGTATCGGATCGAGGCCCCTTCCATGGCGATCAGTTCGACGACGGCGCTGTGCAGCGATGCGGTCGAAAATTGCGGTGCGGTGCAGCCCTCGATGTAGTGCACCTTCGCGCCTTCGTCCGCAATGATCAATGTGCGCTCGAACTGGCCCATGTTCTCGGTGTTGATGCGGAAGTAGGCCTGCAGCGGCATCGCGACCTCGACGCCCTTAGGCACGTAGACGAACGAACCGCCCGACCACACCGCGGAATTGAGCGCTGCGAACTTGTTGTCGCCGGGCGGAATGATGGTCGCGAAATACTTCTTGACGATGTCGGGATACTGCTTGAGCGCCGTATCCATGTCGCAAAAGAGCACGCCCAGCTTTTCCAGATCCTCGCGCACCGAATGGTACACGACCTCCGATTCGTACTGAGCGGAAACGCCGCTCAAGAACTTGCGCTCCGCCTCGGGAATGCCGAGGCGGTCGAAGGTCCGCTTGATGTCATCCGGCACGTCGTCCCAGTTGCGCTCCGTGCCCTCGGTCGACTTCACGAAATAGTGGATGTCGTCGAAGTTGATCTCGTCCAGAAGCGCCGTGTCGCCCCACGTCGGCATCGGCTTGCTGCGAAAGAGGTCGTACGCCTTGAGGCGGAACGCGCGCATCCACGGCGGCTCGCCCTTCATTTCGGAAATGCGCGTCACGATTTCGGGCGTGAGCCCCTTGGCCGACTTGAACTTGTAGTGTTCCTCGGTGTCGTGGAACCCGTGGCGGTAGTCCTCGATGAGGGCTTCCGGCGAGGCGGTTTTTAGTTCGGTTGCCATAGAGCGTGTTAGCGAGCCTCTTACCTTCGAAAAAATGCGAGCCGGGATGCGCGCTCGCATCCTTCAGCCTACCCGCGGCGGACAGCTTCGTCAAGATAGTGCAGTGCTATCTAAATTATCTAACCCGGACAACGTCCCAACAGTGGCGTTCCCATATTCTGTCGTAACGCGCCTCCGAACGGCCCCAGCCGTCTTGCCGAAGGAGCCCTCGATCGCATGAAGTCCAGTCCGTTTGCCGCGTCGTTCCTCGTGCTCGTCTGTGCCGTTCAACTAACGGCCGCCGACGCTCTGGATTACCCGCGCGCGGCGCGCGGGGCGACGAGCGATAGCTACTTCGGGACGACGGTGGCCGACCCGTACCGGTGGATGGAGAATCTTGACGCACCGCAGACGACCGCCTGGGCGCAACGCGAGAACGCGCTGGCCCGCAGCTTCTTCGACGCCGTCCCGCAGCGCAACGCCATCCGCGAACGGTTTCGGACGCTGCTGAACAACGAGCGGTACTCGGCTCCCTTCCGGCGCGGACCGCGTTGGTATCATACGTACAACTCGGGTCTGCAGAATCAGTCGGTGCTGTACTCCGCCGCGTCGCCGGACGAGCGCGGCACCGTGTTCCTCGATCCGAATAGGCTGTCGGCGGACGGCACGGTGTCGCTCGGCGGGACATCGTTCACGCGGGACGGCAAGGTTCTGGCGTATACGACGCAGGCCGCTGGGTCAGACGTCACCACCCTGCACGTGCGCGACGCGCTGGCGAATACGGACTTGCCGGACGCCTTCGAGCCGAGCCGGACTTCCGGAACCGCATGGCGCGACGACGACGGGTTTTTCTACGGCCGCTTTCCGCGGGCGAGGTTCGGTGCCGCCGTGAGCGGCGCGCAGATCATGTATCACCGGCGCGGCACGGCGCAAGCCGCGGACACGCTCGTATACGAGCGGCCGGACAATCCCGCACTGTTCCTCAGCCCGACCGTTACGTCGGACGGAAACTGGCTGCTGATCACGCAGTCCGCCGGCACCTCGAGCCGCTCCGGTATCATTTATAAGAACTTGCGCACGCCCAACGCCACCTTCCATGAATTGGTCGCGGGCGGCGATGCCTTCTATCGAGTGGTCAGCACCGACGGAGCGCGCTGGTACGTCAACACGGAGAAGAATGCGCCGAACGGCCGGCTCGTTTGGATCGACGTCAACGACACGCGGCGAACGCTGCACGACGTCCTCGCGGAGCGTCCGCAAAAACTGCAAGGCGTGACGCGAATCGGCGACCGTTTCTATGCGGCGTATCTTACGCACGCGCACAGTTCGGTGGAAGCCGACGACCTGAACGGTAAGAAGATCGCGCATATCGCGACACCCGGCGTCGGCACGATGTCGCCGCCGCAAGCCAATCGCGACGACACGATCGCCTTTTACACGTACACGAGTTACAGCACGCCGAACACGATCTACCGGTACGACACGCGAACCGGCGCGTCCAGCGTGTTTCGGAAGCCTGCCGTTCCCTTCGACTCGACGCAGTTCGTCACCGAGGAAGTGTTCGCGCCGAGCAAGGACGGCACCAACATTCCGTTGTTCATCACGCACCGTAAGGACGCGCCGCGCGACGGGAGCTCGCCGACGATCTTGTATGCGTACGGCGGCTTCGACATTCCGGAGCTGCCCGCGTTTTCGTCAACGGTCGCGCTCTGGCTGCAGATGGGCGGCACGTACGCCGCGGCATGCTTGCGGGGCGGCAACGAGTACGGTGAGGCGTGGCACGAGGCCGGAATGCTCGGGCGCAAGCAAAACGTATTCGACGATTTCTACGGCGCGGCGAGGTATCTGGTGGCGAACAAATACACCTCTGTCCCGAAGCTGGCGGCGTCGGGCGGCAGCAACGGCGGCCTGCTCGTCGGCGCCGCGATTACGCAGCATCCGGAGATGTTCGGCGCGGCGCTGCCCGGCGTCGGTGTTATGGACATGCTGCGCTTTCAAAAATTCACGGTCGGCGCCGCGTGGACGACCGAGTACGGCTCGTCGGAGTTCGGAGCGGACCAGTTTAAAACGTTGCTCGCGTACTCGCCCTATCACAACATCAAGCCCGGGGTCCGATATCCGCCGACGCTCGTTACCACCGCGGATCACGACGACCGCGTCTTCCCGGCGCATAGCTTCAAGTTCGCCGCGGCGTTGCAGGCCGCGCAGAGCGGCGACGCGCCCATCTCGATCAGCGTGGAAACCAATGCGGGGCACGGCGGCGGCAAGCCCATCAGCAAAATCGTTGACGAAACCGCCGACGAATACGCATTTCTCGTGCGAAGCTTGAACTTCACGCCGACGTTGTAATGGATCGCTCCGCGTTTCTCGGGCTGCTGGCCGCGGCCGGAACGGCAAGCCCGCCGGCAAACGAGTTCGCCGAGGCCGACCGTCTCGCGGCCGGCGGCCTCGGCGTCGTTGCCTTCGAACGCGGATCGGCGCGCCGCTGGCAGCTCCGGCCGGATCGTCACTTCCGTATGGCGAGCGTATTCAAGCTCCCGCTGGCGGCGTACGTCTGGGAACAGGTGGACGCCGGCGAGATCGGCCGCGGGAGCGCCATTCCCATACGCAAATCGGATTTGCGCCCTGGCCCCGGAACCACCGAAGCCGACACGTCGGTGCCGCCGCTCGTCCTCGTCGGCCGCATGCTGCGCGACAGCGACAACACGGCCGCCGATGTGCTGTTGCGAACCATCGGCGGCCCGCGGCCGGTGAATCGCTGGCTGGCGCGGCGCTCTTTCGACATTCACGTCAACAGCACGGAGGCGGACATGGCGCGGGCACCGGCGACCGTTCCGCATGCCGGCGACCTTCGCGACACCGCGACGCCCGCGGCGATGGCGACGTTTCTCGATCTGCTCGTGCACGGCGACTTGGTCGGCGCCGAGGCGACGGCGGAGACGCCGGCGGACGCGAAGGCCTCACTGGGCCCCCTCGCCTACGCGATCACGGCGGTCCGGAAGTGGGCGGAGAACTCGACTCGGCACGCGGCGTTCGCGAGCGCCGGCTTCGACCTGGACGTGGAC
>JBHEMQ010000025.1:0-10376 GCA_046262475.1 Candidatus Velthaea sp. | reverse complement strand
ATCTTACCTGGCCGTGATTTGCCACGTCAACGTGGCCGGTCGGCCCCGCCGGGGTAGGATACATTCCGGGCGATCGCGCGTTTTACGAGTCCCGGTTGATGGCCACTCCCCGCTCCCCTGCCCCTGTACTGCTCGTCGTCGCCGCGTTCGTGGAAGCGCCGGCACGCCGGCGCGCCGCGTCCGAGGCGGCTCTCGCCGCCGTCGGGCGGCGATTGGCTGAAGAACTCTCGGCCTAGCAAAAGTTGTCGCGGTAAGTATTTACAGGGGGGGGTCCGGGGGGTATTATAGGCGTCGGACTCGTGCGACCGGGTTGCATTGACGAGTCAGCGAGGTGAGAGTCCTCGGGATTTGGGGGAGGCGCGCCCTACGCGCCGTCGCGGCGAAACGTTCGCGTGTTAGAAGGAACACGTCAGCCAGAGTTCGCCGATAGGTCACGACCGAGACGGTGCACCGCACGCGGTCGATGACGCGCCTGGAGGTGGGATTTCCCAGCCAAACCCAAGGAGATCGGTCATTGAAAGCACTCGGTACCCATATTGTTTGCGAGCTTTCGGGCTGTGACGCGTCGACGCTCACCGACGTCGCATCCGTCGAAGCCATGATGGTCGGTGCGGCGCGCGAAGCGAACGCAACCATCGTCCAGACGGCCTTCCATCGTTTTCATCCGCACGGCGTCTCCGGCGTCGTCGTCATCAAAGAATCGCATCTGTCGATTCATACCTGGCCCGAGACGGGCTACGCCGCCATGGATTTCTACACGTGCGGCGATCACACGGATCCTTGGGCGGCCTGCGAATACGCGGCACGGGCGCTCGGTGCGAAGAGCATGCTTACCACCGAGGTGAAGCGCGGCATCGAGGCGCGCAAGGGCGAGTTCACCCACGTCGTGACGACCGACCACGAAGAAAAATCGCTCGCGCAGCGCACTGCGTAACGACGCCATCATCGATGATTTCAAACGGCCGGCATCTTTGCCGGCTGTTTTCATGCCGCGGAGAAACGCATGCCGAAAACCGAGCACTTCGAATGGTACGTGGAAGAATTCACCCCGACGGAATTGCACCATCACGCCATCGATCGCACGTTTTACACCGGCCGCACGCCGTACCAAAGCGTCGCGATCTTCAGCACGCCGGTGTTCGGCAAGCTGCTCGTCCTCGACGGGGACACGCAAAGCTCCGAGCGTGACGAAAAGATCTATCACGAGACGCTCGTGCATCCGGCGCTGGCGGCCCTCCACGACCGCAACGAGATTCTGATCCTGGGCGGCGGCGAAGGCGCGACGCTGCGCGAAGTCCTACGCCACCCCGCGGTACATCGCTGCACCATGGTCGACATCGACGGCGAAGTGGTCGAGCTCGCGCGACGGTTCTTGCCGGAATGGTCGAGCGGCGCGTTCGACGACCAGCGCGCGCGGGTCATCATCGGGGACGCACTCGGCTTTCTGCGCGACGACGGCGAATCGTACGCCGCCGTCATCTCGGACCTGACCGAGCCGCTCGCCGATTCGCCGTCGTTCCCGCTCTTCAACGGTGACGTCTTTCGCAACGTGAAGCGCCGGCTCGCACCGGACGGCGTCTATGTGCTGCAAGCGAGCACCGCCGGCTTTCACAACATGGCGCTGCACGCCAAGATGGCGCGGTCGCTGCGTCCGCATTTTCGCCACGTGCGCAGCTTCTACACGCACGTCCCGGCCTTTGACAACGATTGGGCGTTCATCGCATGCAGCGATGCCGTCGACGTGGCCGCGCTCGGCGCCGAGCGCATCGACCGTTACGTCGGCGACTTGCGCGGCGACAACTATTTCTACGACGCCGAAACGCACCGCCGCCTCTTCAGCCTGCCGCTGTACTTGCGGCGTGAACTCGCACGTGCGGGCGACGTTTTCGGATAAGAGGCAAACGAACGGCGATTGCCGGAACGTCGCAGGCGATGGTTGACGAGACGATCCGACGGACGGCCCTGTACGATGCCCACCGTGCGCTCGGCGCGCGAATGGTACCGTTCGGCGGATTCGAGATGCCCGTACAGTACGCCGGCATTCTGAAAGAACACGACGCGGTGCGCCGGCGCGCCGGACTCTTCGACCTTTCGCATATGGGGCAGTTCAGCTTGCGCGGGGCGGCCGTCGGCGAATGGGCTGACGAACTGACGGTCAACCACGTGGCGACGATGAAACCGGGTCAAGCGCGATACAACATTTTCTGCAACGAACGCGGCGGCGCGCACGACGATGTGATTTTCTATCGGCTCGACGACGTACGCTGGCTGCTCGTCGTCAACGCCGGAAACGCCGCGAAGATGTGGGACCTGATCGATGCGAATGCCGTCGCCGGCGTCGAAATGACGAACCATCACGGCGAGCATGCGCTCATCGCCATCCAGGGACCGGCGTCCGCCGAGATTCTGCATTCGTTCACGGGCGCCGATTACGCCGCGATGAAATACTACTCGTGCGTGGAGACGGCGGTGCGCGGCGTCGACGCAATCGTCGCGCGCACCGGATACACCGGCGAAGACGGCTTCGAGATCTTCTTGGACGCCGCCGCCGCGGTGGATTTGTGGGATGCGTTGCTCGCGCACGGCCGCGCCGCGGGGCTGGAACCGGCGGGTTTGGGCGCACGCGACGTATTGCGGCTCGAAGCCGGAATGCCGCTGTACGGCCACGAGCTGACCGAAGAGATCACGCCGGTGCAAGCGGGATTGAAGTGGGCGGTCAAAACAGCGAAGCCGTCGTTTCGCGGCAAGAATGCGCTGGTAACGCAATTGGCCGGCGACGCGTACGACCGCATCGCCGGTGTGGTGCTGCAAGACCGCGTGCCGGCGCGCAGCGGTTACCCCGTGTACGCCGGTGACGCGCGTGCCGGCGAAGTGCGGAGCGGTTCGATCGCACCGTCGGTCGGCAACAAGAATGTCGCGACGGTGCTGGTTTCTCCGGCGGCCGCAATTCCGGGAACCGTGCTGTCCGTTGAAATCCGCAGCGTGCGCCATGACGCCACGGTCGCACCGCTGCCGTTCTACAAGCGCTCGTCATAGGGAGAAAATCCGTGCCAGAACCCGCCGCGTTGCTGTATAGCAAAGAACACGAATGGGTGAAGATCGACGGCGATACCGCAACGGTTGGAATCACCGACTACGCGCAAGCGTCGCTGGGCGACATCGTCTACGTCGAATTGCCGCGCGTCGGCGCGACGCTGCAGCAATTCGGCAGCATCGGCGTGGTGGAGTCCGTCAAGGCGGTTTCCGACATTTACACACCCGTCGGCGGGGAGGTCCTTGAAGTGAATGCCGCCCTCGCGGACAATCCGGCCGTGCTGAACCGCGCGCCGTTCGAGGACGGCTGGCTCTTCAAGCTCAAAATGACGGACGTGAACGAGCGCGACAACTTGCTCTCGGCCACCGCATACGATGAGCTGACGAAGGAGTAACGTCAATCTATACACCGCACACGGCGGGCGACGTCGATGCGATGCTGCGCACCATCGGCGCCGGCTCGCTGGAGGAACTGGTCGCCGTGCCGGCCGCCATCGCGCTGCGCGCGCCGGTATCCGTCGCGCCGGCACGCTCCGAATCCGAGATCGCCGCGACATTCGCGGACTTCGCCGCGCGGACGTCAGGCACGCACTACACGTCGTTTCTCGGCGCGGGAGCGTACCGGCATTACGTGCCGCCGCTCGTCGGCGCGCTGGCCATGCGCGGCGAGTTCCTCACCGCCTACACGCCGTATCAAGCGGAGGCATCGCAAGGCTACCTCCAGGCGATTTACGAGTGGCAGACGTATATCGCGCTGCTCACGGGGCTGGACGTCGCCAACGCATCGGTGTACGACGGGGCGACGGCGCTGGCGGAAGCGGCGATCATGGCCGTTAATGCGACGGGCCGCAAAGCGCTGCTCGTTTCGCGTGTGGTGCATCCGAATTACCGCGCGGTCCTTCGAACCTACGCGGAAGGGCTCGAACTTACGGTCGACGAGCTTCCGTACGCGGCCGGCGGTACGACCGATCTTGATGCGCTCGACGCCGCGCTCGGGGACGGCCGGTACGCCGCCGTGATTTTTCAGTCGCCCAATTTTTTCGGCGCTCTCGACGCCGCCCCGGGGGATGCGGCCGCGCGCATCAAGGCGGCCGGAACGCTGCTCATCGGCGTCGTGGCCGAAGCGCTTTCACTGTGCGCGCTCGCGACGCCGGCATCGTGGGGTGCCGACATCTGCGCGGGCGAAGGCCAATCGTTCGGCGTCGCGCTCGCGTACGGCGGCCCGCACGTCGGGTTTATTGCCACGACGGCCGAACATTTGCGTCGCATTCCCGGGCGCCTAGTGGGCCGAACCGTCGACAAGACCGGCGCGCCGGCGTACGTGCTCACCCTGCAGGCGCGCGAACAGCACATCAGGCGTGAAAAAGCGACGTCGAACATCTGCACGAATCAGGCGCACTGCGCGCTCTGCGCCACCATCTATTTGGCGGCGATGGGTAAGACCGGCTTGCGCGACGCCGCGGCGCACAATCTGGGGCGCGCGCGCGAATTGCGGGCGAAAGTGACGGCCGTGGACGGCGTCGCGGCGCGGTTCGGGGCGCCGTTCTTCAACGAGTTCGTGGTCCAAGTCGCCGGGCGCGCGCGCGACGTCCTCGCCGCACTGCGCGCAAAGAAGATCGTCGGCGGTTTCGATCTCGGCCGGTTTTATCCGGAACTCGATGATTGCATTCTCATGACGGCGACCGAACTCACGACGCCGGCGGAAATCGATGCGCTCGCCGCCGCCTTGCTGGAGATTCCGAAACATGCCGCTGCTCGCGCCTGACACGCCGCTCATCTTCGAGATGGGCAAGGACGGGCGCGCCAACCGCTATTTGCCGCCGGCGCGCGACCTCGCCGAGTTTCTTCCGGCCGGCGCGCTGCGCGCGGATCTGCCCCTCCCGGACAACAGCGAGCTCGACGTCAACCGGCACTTCACGCGGCTCTCGCAAAAGACATTCGGGATCGACGTGAACTTCTATCCGCTCGGCTCGTGCACGATGAAGTACAATCCGCGCATCAACGATGCCGTGGCCAACCTTCCGCCGCTGCGCGACCTGCACCCGTTCGTGCCCGACGAACTCGCGCAAGGCGCGCTTGCCGTGATGTGGGAGCTCGAGCGCAGCCTCGCCTCGCTGTTCGGAATGGCGGCGTTCTCGCTGAATCCCGCCGCCGGCGCGCACGCCGAACTCAGCGCACTGTTGATCGCGAAGGCCCACTTCAAGGGGCGCGGCGAGGGCGCGACGCGGCGGACGGTCATCGTGCCGGATACGGCGCACGGCACGAATCCGGCGTCCGCGGCGATGGTCGGTTACCACGTCGTCTCACTGAAGTCCGACGCGCGCGGCCGCGTGTCCGTCGATGAAATGCGCAAGGCGATCGGACCCGATACGGCCGTCTGCATGATGACGAATCCGAACACGCTGGGCTTGTTCGAAGATCACATCAAGGAAATCGCGGACGTCGTGCACGCCGCAGGCGGTCTGATGTATTACGACGGTGCGAACGCAAATGCGCTGATGGGCAACGCGCGCCCGGGTGACATGGGCTTCGACCTCATGCACCTCAATCTGCACAAAACGTTTTCGATACCGCACGGCGGCGGCGGCGCCGGCGCCGGTCCGGTGGGCGTCGCGCGCCACCTGGTGCCGTTCTTGCCGGTGCCGGTCGTCCGTTGCGACGATGCGCGCGATGCCGCCGGGTGGCAGTCGTCGACCGATACGACGTTCGTCCTCGACTTCGAGCGCCCGGACTCTATCGGCACGATGCGCTCGTTTTGGTCGAATTTCGCGCACATGGCACGCGCGCTCGCCTACGTCTACGCCAACGGCTTCGAGGGTTTGACGCTCGTCTCGAAGCTCGCCGTGCTGAACGCGAACTACATTCGCGCGTCGATCAAGGACGTGCTCGAGTTGCCGTACGACGAGCCGTGCCGCCACGAGTTCGTCGCATCGGCGCAATCGCTCAAACGCGGAACCGGTGTCCGCGCGCTCGACATCGGCAAAGCCCTGCTGGATCGGGGGTACCATGCACCGACCGTGTATTTTCCGCTGCTGGTGCCCGAGTGTTTGATGATCGAACCGACGGAAACGGAGTCCAAGGAGACGTTGGACGGTTTCATCGCCGCGTTGCGGGATATCGTCGCGACGGCGAAGACGGAGCCGCTGCGCGTTTTGAACGCGCCGGTCGAGACCGCGGTCCAGCGCATCGACGAAACGCGGGCCGCCCGGCAACCCGACCTGCGTTGGCGGCCGGCGCCCGCGCACTAGCCCGCCCAGCGGCGGCGAGCGCGGTCGCCGCCGTTCTGCTCGCGGGCTGCGCACGTTGGAGCGCCGGGCCCACGCGCGCCGCGCATCCATGGACGAAACGGGGGTGCTGCGAATCGCGAGCCTCGGCGCCCGAAGCTCGCGGTCCAGGAGCCGACGCTCGCAAACGGCGGAATTTCCGCCGACGGCCGGACGATCTCAACCGCGTCCCGTATAACGCCGCACCCGTCGGACCGGACCCTTCAAAGTGCTGCAACGGCATCGCGGCCAGACAATCCGGATGACGCAACCCGCGATTACTGGCGCGTGCTCCCAAACTCGACGAGGTCCACTACCGTTCGATTCCGGACGACAACACGACTCTCACTTCACTGCGTTCGCATGAGATCGATCTGTGGTTCAACGCCGGCGCGACCATGAATCCCGGTGCACGGGCGGTCGCGTACACGCGCCCCGTGCTGACGCCGTTCGTGCGCTTCACACTCGTCGGCTTCAACGTGGCGCGCCCCGGCGTCGATACCGCGGTGCGTTCATATGCGTCGGGCTCATGTTTGCGAGCTTCGGCGAAGGCGGCATCCTGCAGACCGGAAAGTTCGACGTCGAATTTGTGAGCTGCCTGCTCGCGGCGGCATCTCTTTGCGCTGCGGACAGCGCAGGTCGAGGACAGCCTGTTCCGGCGCTAGGGGCGTCGGGCGCAGACGGACCGGTCGTCGCATGGCTGCAACAGGCGCTGAGCGGCAAGGACGTCGCTGTCCAATGTCCGCCGTACGCCGGCGCCGTCGACGGGATCTTCGGAGCGGCGACTTCCGCCGCGGTGCGCGCGCTGCAAGCGTGGGCCGGAAAGACGCCGGACGGCGTCGTCGGCGACGAGACCTGGTTCGTCTGGATGACGCCCGGTTCGGCGCAACAGCTGACGCTCGAAGGTGCGTGCGGCCTGCTGCGCGATCTGCAGTAACGGGATTCTCCGCCGATGCGGACAATCGCAGCCGCCATGGCTCGCAAACCATCGCGCACGCTTACGGAAGCGGAATATCGTCTCATGGACGTGCTCTGGCAGAAGGTGACGGCGACCGTTGCCGAGATTCATGCGGCGCTCGGCGAGCCGGCGATCGCATACACCACGGTGCTCTCGACACTCACGATTCTCGAACGCAAAGGCTTCGTCAAACACAAGACGCAGGGCAAAGCGAACGTGTACCGGCCGGTCATCGACCGCGACGCGGCGCGGCGCAATGTCGTGGAATTCATTTTGACGCGGTTCTTCGATAACTCGCCGCGCGCGCTGATGCTCAACTTGCTGCAATCGGAAAAGTTGAGCGAGGAAGAAGAGCGGCGCTTGCGCGGGCTCCTGGACGACGGCACTTCGTGAACGCGCTCGCGCCGCAATTGCTGCTGGCCGCGGCGGCGGGTGCGGTTTTCGGGCTTCCGGTTTTCGCCGCCGCGGTCGTGCTCGCGCGGCCGTTTTCGTCGGCCGCCGCACGCTACCGCATCTTGGCGGCGGGTTTCGTGGGTGCGGCCGCGCTGTCGCCGCTGGCGTTCGGCGCCGCCTTGTTGCGGCCGGCGGGCGCCGGCGGCTTCAGCACGCTGGAACGTGCGCTCGCACAGCACGTGGCGGTTGCGGCCGTCGCCGTCGTGGCCCTCGTGGCCGTCGCCTTGCTGGCGGATTTGTGCGTCGATCTGATCCGGCTGCTGCGCATCAAAGCCCGGTCTTGCGTGGATCCCGCCGTGCCGCGCCAGCGCCGCCGCGCGCCGGTCGCCGCAAGCGCGCGTGTGCGCACGCCGACCGCGATCGGGTACCTCCATCCGCGCATCGTCGTTCCGGCTGATTTGCGCGCGCGCGTGTCCGCCCAAGAATGGCGCGCGATCGTCGCGCACGAGAACGCGCACTTGGAACGTTACGATGACTGGAGCAAGGCGCTCCAAGCGGCCGTCGTGCGCCTCTGCTGGTTCGCACCGGCATTGTGGGCGCTGGGCGCGCGCCTGGATCTCGAACGTGAGCTCGCCAGCGACGAACGCGCGGTCGATGGTTTCGAGTCGCGCGCCTATGCCGCGTGCCTCGTGCGGCTAGCGGCGGACGTGCGGCGTCCGCCGCCGGCCCCCGCCGCTTGGCTCGGCCGGTCGCAAGTCGCGTTGCGCGTCGAGCGGTTGTTGAAACCGACGCCGCGTGCGAGCGGACCGTTTGCGGCCGGCGCGCGCGTTGCCGCGCTCGCCGCGGTTATCGGCGTCTCGGCCGTGGGCGCCGCCGCCGTCGTCGTCCCGGCCGGGCACAGCGCCGGCTCGGGAGCCGTCCATGTTATCGCCCGCGTTGCGCCGCCCGGTGCGCGCCGCGCCGTCGCGAGGCGCCCGGTCCCGCGCGTCAGGCCGATTCGCCCGCGTGCGCCGGCGCCGCACACCGACGTCGTAGCCTCGCCGGTTGCCCGCCTGCCCGTGCCGCAACGCGGCGCGCGGGCCGCGCACAAACTTCTCGCGCTCTCGCCCGGCGCGCCGTGCCGGACGTGCGTGATGCTGCGGCGGCCGGTCAGCGACGGGCCCGCGCGGCCTGCCGCGCCGCGTGCGGCGATGTCGGCCCCCACCCCGCAAGTGACCGAAGCCCCGGTCGAGACCGGAGCCGAGGAAGCGGGCGGCGGGGTTCACGGCTATCCGTGGAATGCCGAGCTGCTGCGCGCCGTTTTCATCGTTCCCCTCGGTCGGTAACGTCGCCGCGCTTCTTGGGGCCGGGTGATAAAATTGAAGAAACTCCCGGGTCCAATTCCCGGGCTTCTTATTCTCCGTTCGGAAAGCGAACATGCGGATCAAATACGAGGTTTCGGCCGGCGGACTCGTTCTGCGGCGAAACGGGGCGGCGCTTGAAGCCCTCTTGATCGGAAGGGGCTCGCCCCGCGTATGGTCGCTGCCGAAAGGTCACGTCGAAGCCCGCGAAACGCACGAACAGGCCGCGCTTCGTGAGGTTCGGGAAGAGACCGGTTGCTGGGCCGAAATCCTTAGCAAGCTTTCGGACATTTCGTATTGGTTTTACCTAAACCGCACCAAGCACAAAAAATCCGTTCACTTCTATTTGATGCGCTATCTTTCCGGCGATACGGCCAATCACGACCACGAAGTCGACGAGGCCGCGTGGTTCGAGATCATGGCGGCGAAAAGAGCGCTCAAATATGTGAACGAAAAGCGCCTCGTGGATCTCGGCTTGGAGTGGCTCGACCAGGATACGAGCGGTCTTTTCGAGGCGGAGCCGGTCGCTGTCGCGGAGCCCGTGAGGGATTCGAGCGCGAGTTGATGCCGGGTTCGATAGTCGACGAACGTGCGTGCCGCGTCTCGCTCGACGTGTTCGACGGTCCCTTGGATCTTTTGTTTAGTTTGGTCAAGGAGCAGCAGCTCGATATCGCCACGGTGCCGCTGGCGGCCGTCGCCGATCAGTACTTCGACTACATTGCGGCGATGCAGGAACTCGACGTCGAGGTCGCCGCCGATTACCTCGTGATTGCGGCGACCCTCGTGTTCCTCAAATCCAAGGCGCTGCTGCCGCCGATTCCCATCGAGTTCGAGAACGGCGAAGAGTCGGCCGAAGTCGTCGAGGCGCGCTTGCGCGAGCGGCTGATCGCGTATTCGAAGTATCGCGATGCCGGCGCCGACTTGCGCGCGCGCGCGCTCGAAGCGGCCGCATATTACTTACGGCCGGACGGCGGTGATCCGTCCGCGGACCTCTCACAGCGCTATCGCATCGACGCGGGCAAATTGTCGGCGGCGCTCGCTGCGGCGCTACGCACCGCGCGCCCCGAAAAGCGCACGATCGTGCGCGAGCGCGTGTCGCTGATCGAGCAGATGGAGTTCGTCTTGCGCACCGTGCGCGCGCACGGCCGCACAAGCTTCTTCGGGCTGGTGCGCGACTTGGACCGCGTGGGAATCATCGTCACTTTTCTGGCCGTCCTCGAATTGATCAGGCGCGCGCGCATCGCTTTCGAGCAGCGCGAGCCATTCGAGGACATCGAGCTCGTGTTCGCGGACGCGCACGCGGCTCGGCCTGAGGCAGCGGCCGTTGCAAGCTGAACTGATCGAAACCGGCGCGCTGCAGCGGTCGGTCGAAGCGGTTTTGTTCGTTGC
>JBHEMQ010000024.1:15724-34200 GCA_046262475.1 Candidatus Velthaea sp. | reverse complement strand
GCGGCTTCATTCAACCGCCCGCCGGGGCCTATGCGAACAGCGCGTCAAGGGCGGCGGCAAGCTGCGCCTCGTCCAACGCGAGCGTCGCTTCGCCGCAGCTGATTTCCCAGCGCCACACCTCGGGCAGCGGCGTGGCCGCGAGCTTCGCGATTGTCCAACATGCCGCGCTCGCGCGCGAGGCGCTGCGCGCGCTCGACGTACGCGCCCGGACTGCCCGGCAAGAAGGCGTGGAACATGTTGGTGACCGGCGGATTCGGGCGCAGCGTCACGTTCGGGTACGCGGCGAATGCCGCCGCGACGCGCAGTGCGGCACGATGGTACTCGCCCATGCGTCCGATGCGGCGGCCGAACGACTGCTCCGCCGCGAAGGCGTATGGAAACAGCGTGTAGAGGTTGCCGCCGTGACGCCGCAGCCAGATCCGCGCTTCGGCAACGAACGCCGCGGGGCCGGCGAGCATGGCACCGGCCAGCGCGCCCAGCCCTTTATAAAACGAAACATAGACGGAATCGAACAACGCAGCAACGTCGGCGTACGGACGCGCGTAGAACGGGGCGCACTCCCAAAGCCGCGCACCGTCGAGGTGGACCTGCGCGCCACGCTGCCGCGCCGCGGCCGTCATTGCTTGCAGCTCGTCAAACGCCGGAAGTTGCCGCCGAGCTCGCGCTGCGGTAATTCCAGCAGCACGGTGCTCACCGGTTCTGCGATCGCGCGGATGTCATCGCTGCCGAGCTGCACGAAGGCCGAACCGGCCGGCACGAACGCCAGCCGGTGCAGCCGGTCGTAGCCGTCGCGCTCGTGCAGCACGACGTGCGTCGTGCGGTGCGCCGCGAACGCGCGCACACCCGCACGGTCGGCCGCGATGCGCAGCGCGATCTGCTGCGCCATCGTGCCGCTCGGCATGAAGACCGCCGCCTCTTTGCCCAGCACGGCTGCGATTTTGCGCTCGAACGCGGCGAGCGACTCGCCTTCACCGTAGACGTCGCGGTCGGCGTTGCCGGCCTCCTGTGCCAGAGCGCGCAACATGTCGGCCGGCGATGCGTACGCGTGGCCCGCGATCGCATGTGCGCAATCCGCGCGCGTGAGTCCGCCGCGGCGCTGTATCACAGATCCCGTACCCGGTACGACGCGACGGCTGCGGCGAACACGGCCGCAAGCCAGCCCACGGACCAGAGCAGCATCGCGGGCGTGGGCGGGGCGCCGACGCCGAAGGGATTGAACGACCCGGCGACGCTCGTGTTCGAGGCAGCAGCGAACACCGCCGGTTCCAGCGCAAAAACGGCGCCTCGCCAGAGCGCGTCGCTCGGGAACACGAGTGCGACGATCGTGGCGATATCCGCGAGCCGCTCGTTGCCGAACGCGGCGCCGAGGGCGCCGAGAATACCGCCGATCCACGCCACGCCGTACAACAGGACGGCCACAACGCCGGCGGCGAGCGAGGGCAGCCGCGCGCTCAGCGCGAGCGCGGCCGTACAAATCACCGCCGCGACGCCGACGAGGTACGCCAGCGCTGCCAGGGGGTGCGGCGGCACGTAGCCCGTGACGGCGCGAATCACCGCGAGCTCGAGGCCGCCGGCCGCGAGCGCATAGGCCGCGATCGCGACGAGCGTCCCGAGCCACTTCCCCAAGACGACGTCGGCGCGGCGAATGGGTCGCGCCAAAATTGCCAGCGCGACGCCCGACTCGATTTCGCCCGCGAGGGCCGGTGACGCGATCAACGCGCCGCCGGTGGCGAGCACGATCGTGAAAAAGAACGCGAGCAAAATGACGATCACGGCCGACGCCGCCCGCACCATCGGCTCGGGCGGCAACTCTCCGCGAACCGGATGGTGGACCAGCGCGTTCAGCCCCCACGCCGTCAGCAGCGCGACCGTTGCGGTGAGAAGAGCAGCGACGAGGGCGAGGCGCCGCCGCGCGAGTTCACGCCACTGCATGCGCGCGACCAGCAGCGCGGTCAAGGCTCGCGCACCAGTTCCATGAAGCGATCCTCGAGCGTGGCGTGCAGCGGTTCGACCGCTGAGATGCGCGCGCCGGCGCCGATCAGCGCCGCAACGGCGTCGGGAATCGCGGCAGCATCGATGCCGCCGATCGTCATCCAGCCGTCTTCCGCAACCACCGTACCGAAACGCGCGGCGGCGCTTTCGAGCGCATCACGTCCGCCGGACGCCCGGATGCGCACGGCACGCGACGTTCCGACGATCGACGCGATCGCGCCGGACGCGATCACCGAGCCGCGGTCCACGATGGCGACGCGGTCGCAAATGCGCTCCACCTCGGTCAACAAGTGCGAGTTCAAGAAGACCGTGACCCCGCGCGCGCGCAAGCTCGCCAGGAGATCGCGCACGTCGCGGCGCCCGACCGGATCGAGCGCCGACGTCGGCTCATCCAGCACGACGAGTCGCGGGTCGCCGAGCAGCGCGACGGCGATGCCGAGCCGCTGCTGCATACCTTTTGAATACGTGCCGACGCGCTCGCCGCCGCGCGCACGAAGACCCACGAGATCGAGTACGCCGTCCGCGCCGGAACGCCGGCGGCGCGCGTCCACGCCCAGCAGCGCGCCGTGAAAGGCGAGCACCTCGCGCGCCGTGAGCCACTCTTGATAGCGGAACAACTCCGGCAGATAGCCGATCGCGCGGCGCGCCCGGCGGTCGCCGAGCGGCTTACCCAGAACGTGCGCCGCGCCGCCGCTCGGATGCACGAGCCCGAGCAGCATCTTCACCGCCGTCGTTTTCCCCGCGCCATTCGGGCCCAGGAAGCCGAACACTTCGCCCGGCGCGACGCTCAACGTGAGATCGTTGACGGCCGCCGCCGCGCCGTATCGCTTCGCGAGACCGCGCGCCTCGATGGCGGGCGTCAGCGCAAGGAATCCGCGATCGCGAGAATGCGGTCTTGCGCGAACGTTCCGCCCACGGCGTAAAACATACCGTTTTTCTGCCACACGACCGCCGAGCCGATGCCGGTCTGATCGCCGATCACCAAGCCGCGGGTGCCGTCGACGGCAACGCTCGTTGCGGTCTGCTTGTCGAAGCGAATGGGAATCGGCAGTGTCTGGTCGGGATCGCCGATGGCGCGAATTTGCGCGGCGACATCGGCCGGAATGCCCGGTTGCGCGAGCAGATACGCCGTGATGTCGTGCAGCGACGCGCCCGAAGTGGTGATGCGCGGCACCGGGGCCTCGACGATCGTAAGCCCGACGCCGGGGCGATGTTGATGCGCGGGCCCGGCACCGTACGCGATGATGGCCACGGGCGCGACCATCGCGCGCACCACGGTACCGTCGAGCGTTCGCGGCATCGGACGCAGCGCGACGTGCTCACGCGCCGCCCAGGCTTTCGTCTTCGCGGCACTGAACGTGAACGTGCTATTGACGGGCGCGCTCACCGAATAGCGCACGGTGTTCTTGATTTCCGCCGGCACGTCAGCGGGAACGCGCGGGCGGAAACGCGCGTTCGCCGCGACCTCGGCCGCCGAGCCGAGTTCCGCGATTCCGGGACTGCGCGTGCCGCGCACGGTTCCGAAGGCGTCGAGCGGCGGCAGCGCGCGCAGCGCTTTTTCGTCGCCCGGCGTCACGGTGATCGCCTTGACCGTCTTCGGCTGAAAAACGTCGAGTATGCCGCTCGCCCGAGCCGGCGCAAACGCGCACACCGCAAGTGCTGTGGAGACGAAGAGGGCCGCCGGTCGTGCGTTCATGGTAGCCGCTTTGTATCACAAAGTTATCGGCGCGGCAATCCTGCGCGGGGCGAATCAGCGCTCAGGCTAGCGCAGCAGCTCGAGCGCGTCCAGGACGGCTCGGCCCGAATGATACGGACCCTTCCATGGCCCGGCCTTATCCGCCGGCTGCACGGCGAACCCGCGGATTTGGGCATGCCATTCCCCGTACTTCCAATCCGCTTGTCGCCGTACGATCCAGTCGAGCGTTTTTGCGAAACACTGCAAGTACCGCGCCTGATCCGTGCGGCGGTACAGCACGAGCGCTCCGAGCAAGCCTTCGGCTTGCACCCACCAGACCTTCTCCTTCCGGTCGGCGCGCGCGGCGGGCGGCCCAGCCGCGTAGAAGCCGCCGTGCCGGTGGTCGAAGCCGTACGTCAGCGCGTAATCGAAGATCGTCCGGCACAGGTCGACCAACGGAGCATCGGGGATGCGCGCGGCGCGGCACGCGTCCAGCAGCAGCCACACGTTCTCGACATTGTGGCCGAAGGAGACCGCCGTTCCGCCGTCGTCGGCCAGCGGCGACCAATCGCGTGCGTACCGTTCCGTGCAGGCGCCGAGGCGCTCGCGCACCGTCGCGCTGCCGAGCACCAAGATCAGTTCGATGAGCCGGTCGCGTACGACGGGGTCTCCGCTCGCAGCGTGATACGCCGTCATGGCCTCGAGCAAATGCAAGTGTGTGTTCATCGACTTGATGCCCGCGTCCACTCCGAGATAGGCGCGCGCATCGTGCGGTGCAGCGCCCCAATCTCGCGCCAGGATTTCTTCGTAGCCGCCGTTGCGTGCGTCGTGCGCACGGGACTCCATCAGCTGGAAGAGCGTGCGAGCGAGTTCGGCAGCGCCCGCGTCGTCGAACGTCGCCGCATAGCGGCACAATGCATACAGGGCGAACGCCTGACCGTACAGATGTTTCGCCGGCATCGTCGCACGAACGCCCGCGGCGTCGACTTCCCAGTAGAAGCCGCCGTGCCGTTCGTCCCACATGCGCTCGCGCAAGAACCGAAAGCCATGCCGCGCCGCTTCGGCATGCGCGTCGTTTCCATACGGTGAAGCATGCAGACGCGCGAAGAACCACAGCGTGCGCGCTTGCATGACCAGCCGCTTGGCCGACGGGCCATGCCAGCGTCCGCGCCGGTCGTGGTTCAAGCGGTAGCCTCCGCCAGCGTTGTCGATGGCGCGCGGAAACCAGAACGGGACGATGTTGCGCTGAAGCAGCCGCTCCAGCTCGGCACGGGCCGCCTGCGGCCGGGTCACGGAACGATCTCCGTGCCGCCGCCGCCGGCGAGCGCGCGCGGAACGTCGCCGGCTCCCGCGCCGCAGATCACCGCGCGCACGGCCCCCCCGCGCACGGCGGCGACCGCCGCTTCCATCTTCGGAATCATACCGTCGCCGAAGACGCCGCGCGCCGCGTGCGCTTCCACTTCGGCGGACGTCAAGCGCGCGAGCCCGGTCGCCGGGTCGGACCGATCCAACCGAACGCGGTCGACGTCGGTGACGACGACGTAGGCCGCCGCGCGCAGAGCCGCGGCGAGCGCACCTGCAGCGGTGTCCGCATTGATGTTGTAGCGTTGCCCCGCGCGGTCGGCGCCGACCGGTGACACGACCGGTATTCGGCCGGCGGCGAGCACCGCCCGCACGGCAGCGGCGTCAACGGACGCGACGGAGCCGACAAATCCCAGGTCGCCCTCGGGGTGCCGGAGCCGCTCGGCGGTGAAGACGCCTTCGTCGCCGGCGACGCGGACGGCGCGGCCGCCGGCTCGCCCGACGGCGGCAACGACCGCGGCGTTGATGCGGCGCCCGAGCACGTCTTCGACGACCGCGAGCGTTGCGGCATCCGTGACGCGCAGGCCGGCAAGGCGGCGCGGCGCGATGCCGCGCGACTCGCACTCCGCATCGACGGCCGGCCCGCCGCCGTGCACGATGACGACCGGCGTGCCGGCGCCCGCAAGGGCGGCCACGTCGCGCAGAACCGGATCGCCGCCCGCCCCGCGGGCGACCGACCCCCCAAATTTAACGACGACGGCACAGTCTCGCTCGCCCGCCTCAACGTCTTGCATAGTTATTCAATTTGCTGCATACTTATGCAGACCATGGTGACTCTCCCGGCGGCCGCGCGGCTCCGCGGCCGGAATCTGCTTTCGATTCTCGATCTCACGCCGGACGAATTGAGCAGTCTGACGGCGATCGCTCAGCAGTTGAAGGCCTCCGGACGCGAGCAGCATTCGCTCTTGCGCGGCAAGACGCTCGCGATGCTGTTCGAAAAACCGTCGCTGCGCACGCGCGTATCCTTCGAGGTCGGAATGACGCAGCTCGGCGGCCACGCGATCGCGGCCACCGGCAACGACTTCCTCGTCGGCTCGCGAGAAACGCCGGAAGACGCCGCGCGCACGCTTTCGCGCTACGTCGATGCGATCGTCGTCCGTACTCACGCGCACGAACCCCTGCAGCGCTTCGCCGCATCCGCGACGGTGCCGACGATCAACGGACTGTCGGCGGCCGCGCACCCCTGTCAGGCTCTCGCCGACATGCTGACAATCCGCGAGCGCTTCGGCACGCTGGCGGGTCTGCGCCTTGCCTTCGTGGGCGACGTGCGCAACAACGTGGCGATCTCGCTCACGGAAGCGGCGGCAATGAGCGGGATGTCCGTAACGTTCGCGGCGCCCGTGACGCACCGGCCGCCCGACACCTTTCTGGCCCGGCTCGTGGAATTGGGCAAGGCGCACAACGTGACCGCGCGCGCGTTCACGAGCCCGGTTCGCACGGTGCGCGACGTCGATGTGGTGTACACCGACGTATGGACCTCGATGGGCGCGGAAGCGCTGGTGGAACGCAACGCGGCGGCACTCTTTCCGTACCGCGTGGATGCCGAACTGATGGCGGCGGCGGCTCCGCACGCGCTCTTCATGCACTGTCTTCCCGCGCACCGCGGCGAAGAAGTGACCGCGGACGTGATCGACGGACCGCACAGCGTCGTTTTCGAACAGGCCGAAAATCGGCTTCACGCCCAAAAAGCACTCCTGTTGGCACTGCTGACGGATCTCCGTGGACTTGGACATGACTGACGGAACCTTGCTCAACGCACCCAAGACCAAGCGCCAGCGCGCGATTCTTTCGCTCATCGCGGCACGGCCGGTTCGTTCCCAAGACGAGCTCGCGTTCTTGCTCGAGCAGCAAGGATACGACGTCACACAAGCGACGATCTCACGCGACATCAAAGAACTCGGCTTGATGAAGGCGCCGCTCAAAGGCACGACCGGCGGGCAATTCAAGTACGTGGAGCCGAGCGTCGGGCCGATGTTCGCCTCGCGCTTGCACCGCATCGTCGCGGAGCTGGTCACGTCCGTGCGCGGCAGCGTCAATCAAATCGTCTTGCGCACGCCGCCCGGCAGCGCCATGATGCTGGCGTCCGCCGTCGATTCCGCCGGGTGGGCGGAAGTGATCGGCACGCTCGGCGGCGACGACACCGTGCTGGTTATCTGTGAAAAGCCGGAGCAGATGCCGATGGTCGTGCAACGCTTCGAGGACATGCGCGGCGGCGACGGTGAGTGATTCCGATAGGGGTTTGCTGCAATGAAAATTGTTTTGGCGTACTCGGGCGGACTCGACACGTCGGTGCTCCTCAAGCAGTTCGTGGAGGCGGGGCACGACGTCGTTGCCATGACGGCCAACCTCGGCGAGTCGGACATGGTCGCCGGCGAGGGGTCGCAAGATGCGCTGGAGGGCGTGCGCCGCAAGGCGCTCGTGCTGGGTGCCGCGGATGCCGTGCTCGTCGATGCGCGCGAGCGCTTCGTTACGGATTTCGCGTTTCGCGCGCTGGCGGCTAACGCGCGGTATCAGGGCGTGTATCCGTTGTCCGCGGCGCTTTCGCGTCCGCTCATCGCGGAGCTGCTCGTGGAGACCGCGGCGCGATTTCGATACGACGCCGTCGCGCACGGGTGTACCGGCAAGGGCAACGATCAAGTGCGCATCGAGGTCGGCGTGCGCGCCAATGCTCCACATCTGACGACGCTTGCGCCGCTGCGCGAGCGGCCGCTATCGCGGCCCGATGCGCTGGCGTACGCGCAGGCGCACGGCGTGCCGGTTTCGCATACCGTGGCGAAACCGTATTCCGTCGACGCCAATTTGTGGGGACGCTCCATCGAGGCCGGCGTCTTGGAGAATCCCTGGAACGCGCCGCCCGAAGATGCGTATGCATGGACGGCGGCACCGGGAACGGAACCGGCGCTGGGTGCGCACGCGGTCATCTCGTTCGAGCGCGGCGTGCCGTCGATGGACGGCAAGAGCGGCGCCGAGTTCGTCTTTGAGCTGAACAAACTTGCCGGCGCGAACGGTGTCGGACGCATCGACATGATCGAAGATCGCGTCGTCGGCTTGAAGTCGCGTGAGGTTTACGAATGTCCCGGCAGCGTGACGCTGATCGAAGCGCATCTCGCGCTCGAGCGGCTCGTGCTTACGCGTGACGAGCTGCGCACCAAGGCGGTGCTCGATCAGAAGTACGCGGAGCTCATCTACGACGGGCAATGGTCGGCGCCGCTGCGCGGCGCGCTCGATGCGTTCAATGCGTTCCTTGCGCCGCGCATGACCGGTGACGTGCGCGTGAAGCTGCACCGCGGGAAGGCGGTGGTCACGGGGTCCCGATCGCCGTTCGCGCTGTACGACGAATCGCTCGCGACGTACGGTCAAGGCGATCGTTTCCGCCACGACGCGGCAGGCGGCTTCATCGAGATATGGGGCCTTCCCGTCGCCGCCGGCGCGGCCAAAGCCGCCGCCGCCGCGGAGCGCGCGACGCCGACGCTCGTGTGATGGCGGAGACGGGCACGCAGCTGCAGTGGGGCGGACGCTTCGCGGCCGCGCCTGATCCGGCGCTGCTCGCGTTCGGATCGTCGCTCGAGAGCGATTTGTTTCTGGCGCCGTTCGACGTGCGCTGTTCGCGCGGGCACGTCGCGGCGCTCGCCGGCGGCGGCTTGTTGAGCGCCGCCGACGCCGCTGCGCTGCGCGGAGCGCTCGATGCGGTCGAACGTGAGATCGCCGATGGCTCGTTTGCAGATTTTGCGCGAGCTCGCGCCTTCGAGGACGTGCACGGCGCGATCGACGCACGGGTGCGCGAGCTGGCGGAATCGCCGGCCGGGGAATTGCTGCACGCGGGGCGCAGCCGCAACGATCAGGTGGCAACGACGCTCCTGCTTTATGCGCGCGATCGCGCGGCGCAGGCCCGCGACGTCGTGCTCGCGATCGCAACCGAACTGGAGACGCGCGCCGCGCGCGCTCTGCGCGCCGGGACGCTGGTCGCCGCCACGACGCACTGGCAACCCGCGCAACCCGTATTGCTCGCCTTTTGGCTCGACGCCGCGGCGCAGCCGTTCGTACGCGCTGCCTCGCGCTTCATCGCCGTGCAGGCGGCGGCGAGTGCCGCCTGTCCGCTCGGTTCGGGCGCAGTCGCCGGTTCGTCGCTGCCGCTCGACCGCGCTGCGGCGGCGCGCGAACTCGGGTTCGCGATGCCCTCGCGCAACGCGCTCGACAGCGTGGGCGACCGCGACGTCGCGCTCGACCTGCTGCACGCCGCGACGCGCGCCGTCGCCGCCGCATCGCGGCCCAGCGAAGAGTTCGTGCTGTGGACGACGCCCGCGTTCGGATATGCGCGCCTGGGCGATGCGGCGGCGACCGGCTCGAGTCTCATGCCGCAAAAGCGCAACCCGGATCCCTTCGAGCTCGTGCGCGCGGCGGCAGGGCGCGCGTCGGCCGCGTATGCCGGCGCGCTCGGCACCACGATCGGCATCGGTCTCTCGTATCATCGCGACCTGCAAGAAACGAAAGCGCTTGTCATCGCGGGCACGGAACACGCGCTCGCGGCGCTCGACGCGTTCGGCCGCGCGTTGTCGCAGCTGACGTTCAACGACGACGTGATGACTGCGCGCGCGGGCGACGGCTACACCGTCGCCACGGACGTCGCGGACGCCGTCATCGCCGCCGGCGCGACGGCGCGCGCCGCGCATCGCGCTGTCGGAGAACGCGTACTGGAAGCCGAGCAAGCTGGACGCGCGCTAGAGGCGGCGGACGCCGTGGCGCTCGGCGTTCCCGATGCACCGGTGAGCGCGCTGGCCTCCGTCTCCGCGAAGAAAACGAGCGGGTCCACGAACCCGGCCGCCGTGCGCGATGCGCTCGGCGCGACGACGGCACAAATCGGTGCGCTGGCGAAGGTGCCGTCGTGACCACCGTGCACGTGATCGGCGCCACGGGGTATGCGGGCGCCGAACTCATCCGCCTGTTGCACGCACATCCCGACGTGCGCATTGCAACCCTCGAAAGCCGCAGCTCGCCCGGCGCACGCCTATGCGATCTGTTTCCGTCGTTGCCGCGCATCACCCTCACCTGCGAACCGGAAGGCACGACGCTGCGGCGCGCCGGCGCCGGCGACGTCGTGTTTCTCGCGGGCAATCACGAACTCGCGCGCGCGCACGCGCCGGCGCTGCTGCAGCGCGGTGCGCGCGTTATCGATTTGTCCGATGCCTTCCGGCTCACGGGCCGCACGGACGGCGCGGTGTACGGCTTCCCAGAACGCTACCACGATGCCATCGCGCACGCGCGTTTCGTTGCGAACCCGGGCTGCTACGTCACCGCGGCGCTCCTCGCGCTCGCGCCGCTCGGCGCGTTCGCCGAGCGCATCGCGCACATCGTCATCGATGCGAAAAGCGGCATCACCGGTGCCGGCCGCGTGCCGTCGCTCGGCTCCATGTTTGCGGAAGTCGATGAAGACGTGCGCGCCTACGGCTTGACGGCGCACCGGCACGGCGCGGAGATCGAGCAAGAAGCGCGCGCCGCCGGACTTACCGCGCCGATCATCTTCTCGCCGCACGTGGTTCCGCTGCGCCGCGGTTTACTCGCCGACGTGTACCTGATGCCGAGCGCACCGCTCGACCGCAACGAGATCCTCGCCGCACTCGTGCGTTTCTACGCGGCCAGTCCGTTCGTAACGGTCTTCGAAGACGGCCGCGTCCCGCATCTGCCGTCGCTCGAAAAGACGAACGACGCGCAGCTCGCCGTCGCCCAGCGCGGCGGAATCATTCAGATTCTCAGCGGCATCGACAACCTCGGCAAAGGCGCGGCCGGCGAGGCCGTACAGAACATGAACCTCATGCTCGGACTTCCGGAGGAACGCGGATTTGGCGCTCACAGCACCGCCGTCAGCTGACGCCGTACGGCTCATCGAAGTGCGCGGCGGCCTCGGCGCGGTACCGGGCGTGCGGCTCGCCGGCGTGCACGCCGGAATCAAGAAACGCAAGAGCGATCTCGCGCTCGTGTCGCTCGGCGGCCCGCACGTCTGCGCCCAAGTCATCACCACCAACGAGATCAAGGCCGCACCGCTGCTCGTGAGCGGCGCGCATCTCGACTTCGAGGGCGATGCGATGGCCGCTATCGTCATCAACGCGGGCTGCGCGAACGCATGCACCGGCGACCGCGGGATGCGCGACGCGCGCGCGACGGCGCGGCAAGCAGCGACGCTACTCAAGCTCCGGCCGGCGCAGGTCGTCGTCGCGTCGACGGGCGTCATCGGCGTCTACTTGCCGATGGATCGGCTCTCGAAAGGTCTCGAGCGCGCGCACAAGGCGCTGGCGGAGGGGCATGAAGCGGCCTACGATGCCGCCGAGGCGATCATGACCACCGACCATCATCCCAAACTTGCCTCGTACGCGTGGAAGGAAGGTGACCGCCGCTACGTCGTCGGCGGCATCGCCAAAGGATCCGGTATGATCGCGCCCGACATGGCGACGATGCTCGCATTTATCGCCACCGACGCACCGATGTCGCGCACATCGCTGCACGAAGCGTTGCGCGAGGCCTCGGACGGCACGTTCAATATGATCTCCGTCGACGGCGACATGTCGACCAACGATGCGGTGTACGCGTTCGCGAAACCCGGGACGGGCGACGCGACGGCGGGCTTTCGGGCGGCGCTCACGGCCGTCTGCCGCGACCTCGCGGTCGGCATGGTCCGCGACGGCGAAGGCGCCTCGAAGACGCTCGTCTTCACGGTGAGCGGTGCCCGCGACAACGGACAAGCGCGCAGCGTCGTGCGGGCCGTGATCAACAGCTCGCTCGTGAAGACCGCGCTCTACGGCGAAGATCCGAATTGGGGCCGCATTATCGCAGCCGCGGGCGCGGCACGCGTGCGCATCGATCCGGAGAGATGGGCGCTGTGGCTCGCGGGTCAGCAGTGGGTCGAACGCGGGGCCGTCGAGACGCTCTCGGAAGCCGAAGCGCATACGCTGCTCGAGGGCTCGACCGTCGAAGTGCGGCTCGACCTCGGCATCGGAACGGCGACGGCAACCGGCTGGGGCTGCGACTTGAGCACCGATTACGTACGCATCAACGCACACTACCGGACGTGACGGCGATGCCGTCACGTCCGATAATGCGCGTTGATGCTCAGGGTTCGCGCTTTGCGCGAACCCTGGCGGTCCTCGCTGCGCTGCGGTCCGCTCAAAGGAGATGATGGAAGGGATGCATTTTATCAAGACAGTGTTCGAACGGATGCATTGTAGCGTGGTTTGGGACAAGGGTTGACGGTGTCGATTCAGGTTAGGCGGGGCGTGCCGCTTGTCACGCGGCATCCGCATGTGCTGGCAAATTACGCGCGTGCGGAGGTGAACTTCGTTCGGGGCGATGGCGTGTATTTGTTCGACGAGTCCGGCAACCGGTACATCGATCTCGTTGCGGGCATCGCGGTGTGCGCGCTCGGCCACGCGCATCCGCGCATCGCGCGAGCTATCGCCGAACAGGCGGCGACGCTCGTGCACGCGAGCAACTTGTATCACCACGAGCCGGCCGGCACGCTGGCGGACAAGCTCGCCGGCCTGGCGGGCTTCGACGCCGTCTTCTTCTGCAATTCCGGCGCGGAGGCGAACGAGGCGGCGATCAAACTCGCGCGCAAGCACGCGTGGCGCAACGCCGACCCAAACCGCACGACGATCCTTGCGGCGAACGGATCGTTCCACGGACGCACGTTCGGTGCGCTCGCCGCCACGGACAATCCGCCGTATAAGGAAGGTTTCGAGCCGCTGCCGCGCGGCTTCGCGTTCACGCCGTTCAACGACGTGACGGCGCTGGAAGCCGCCATCGGCGCAGACACGGCGGCCTTCATCGTGGAGCCGGTGCAGGGCGAGAGCGGCGTCGTTCCCGCGACCGCGGAATTTTTGCAAGCGGCTCGACGCATTTGCACGGAACGCGGCGCGCTGCTGATCTTCGATGAAGTGCAATGCGGCATGGGACGGCTGGGCAGGCTGTTCGCCTCGCAATTCTACGACGTCGTGCCGGATGCGTTCACGCTCGCGAAGTCGCTCGCGAACGGACTTCCGATCGGCGCACTGTTGATCCGCGGCGCCGCCGCGGCTTCGCTGCGGCCGGGCGATCACGGCACCACATTCGGCGGATCACCGGTTCCCGCGGCCGCCGCTCTGGAACACCTCGCCATTCGCGACGTCGTCGACATCGACGGGAACGTCGCACTGAGCGGCGCGCTGCTGCGTGACGAACTCCGCGCGCTCGCCGCGGATTGGCCCCACGTCTTCGGCGAACCGCGCGGTCACGGCTTGATGCTAGGACTTCCCGTGAACGCGCCGGTCCAGGCCTCGGCGTTCGTAACGCCGGCGCTCGAGCGCGGTCTTCTCATCAACGCGGCCGGCCGCAATACACTGCGCTTCGTTCCGCCGCTCGTCATCACGCCGGACGAAGTGCGCGAAGCGATGGTGCTTCTGCGCGCCGCGATCGCGTCGACGCTGGCCTAGACTTCCACAACGCCGGCGGGCGTCACACGGCCGCCGGTTCTTCGGCCTGGAACTCCAGCCAAAGGGGATGCCAGAGCAGCGGGCAGCCGCGGTCGCAGGCGCCCTTCGTTCGGCCGATGGTTCCATCGCAAATCGCTCCGTCGAGCAGATACAACGGCGTGCGCGGGCGGCGCCGCGCGAACAATTCGTGGACATCGTCGATGCGCTTGCGAACGGCGAGCGTCTTGCCCGCCAGCGCGTACATCGAGGGCATGAACTTGACGCCGTCGCACGAGCCGAGCAGATTCAGGGTTTTGCGGATTTCAACCGCGGACCGCACCCGGACGTGCGTCATGCCGCCTCCAGCCATTCGTCGCGAAAAAACAGCGGACAGAGCTTGCCGCAGCCGCCGCTGCCGTCGGCGTTGGTGCACGTGACATCCTCGAGCAGCACCGTTGCGGAAACGGTTCGCGACACGCCCGCATCGTCGATGATGCGGCGAACCTGACGCTGGACGCGCTGGAGGGTGCCGCAGTAAGTCCACTGTTGTTCGGACCACAGGAGGCCGCGGTGCATCAAATGCTCGTCCAGCGTTTGCACGATCGCTTCGCGATCTTTGACGCGTACGAGCTGCCCGGGCGCAAACACCGAAGGCTTCCCCGGAGCGCGCGTGTCGCGCCGAAGGCACGCGCGCAGCCGCGCTGCGGCGCCGGCGCGGCGCAACCGGTAGAAGTGAACGAGCTCGCGGACCGATAACGGAACCATCGGCTGTTCGCGCTGACAGCGCGGCCGCAGAACGGCTGCGAGCGTTATCTCGGCGCAGCGCGCCGCTGCTTTGCGAAAACCGGCGATGACTGGACATTGGATCCGCGGCCGCCAGCCGGCCGCATCGAAAATGCGCCGGCTCGCTGGGAGTCGAGTACTCATCGTTTGCTCGCCCTGCTCGTATAGTAAAGTCTGCCCGCCTATATAGAGAGCAACGCAATGGTAGCAACCAGACGGACGTGCGGGATACTATCGTTGTCCCCTACCGCTCCGGTGAGCGGGCAGTTTGCAGGCTACGGCGCGAGGCGCGCTTGAACGTAGCCGGCGAGCTGGTCCTGCGCGACGCGGTCCTGCTTCATGGAGTCGCGGTCGCGCACGGTGACCGTGCCGTCCGCAAGCGATTCGTAATCCACCATGATGCAGAACGGCGTGCCGATTTCGTCCTGACGCCGATACAGTTGGCCGACGTTCCCTTCATCGTACTGGCTGCGAAAGTACGGGCGCAGCCCGAGTTCGACCGCGCGGGCACGCTCGACGAGATCGCTTTTGTTGCGGGCCAGCGGAAACACGCCGACTTGCACGGGAGCGATCTTTGGATGGAAGCGCAGCACCACGCGCTTCGTCTCTTTGCCGTCTTCGGCGACGACGGTTTCGCTGTCGTAGGCGTCGATGAGCATCGTCAGCGTCGTGCGGTCCATGCCCGCGGAGCTCTCGATGAGGATGGGGGTGTACTTCGCCTTTGCCGCCTCGTCGAAAAATTGCAGGTCCTTGCCCGAGAGCTTCATGTGCGCGTCGAGATCGTACGTACCGCGGTGCGCGATCGATTCGAGCTCGCCCCAGCCCCACGGGAAAAGATACTCGACATCGGTCCCGGCCTGCGCGTAGTGCGGGCGCTCCTGCGCGGTCAGCTCGTAGAACCGCAGGCGCTCGGCGCGCACGCCGTAGTCGCTGTACCACTTCTTGCGGGCGGCAACCCAGTCTTCGAAAGCGCGCATGTCGTTGCCGTCGTCCGGGACGAAATACTCGAGTTCGGCTTGCTCGAACTCACGCACGCGAAACGTGAAGTTGCCCGGCGTGATCTCGTTCCGAAACGACTTGCCGATCTGCGCGATTCCGAACGGCGGCCGTTTGCGCGCCGTTTGATAAATGTTCTTGAAGTTGACGAAGATACCCTGAGCGGTTTCGGGCCGCAAGTAGGTTGCCGACGCCGAATCTTCCATGGGACCCACCGACGTGCGCATCATCAAATTGAAGTTGCGCGGCTCGGTTAGCGCGTCTTTCATCCCGCAATCGGGACATTTGTCGAGCGACGGCAGGTGATCGGCGCGAAAGCGATGCTTGCAGTTTTTGCAATCGACGAGCTTGTCGTGAAACGCCGCGACGTGCCCGGACGCGATCCACGTGCTGGGATGCATGATGATCGATGAGTCGAACGCGACGACGTCGTCGCGCAACTCGACTATTTCACGCCACCATGCGTCCTTGACGTTGCGCTTGAGCACCGCGCCCAGTGGACCGTAGTCGAAGAAGCCGCCGATACCGCCGTAAATCTCGCTCGATTGGAAAATGAAGCCGCGCCGTTTCGCGAGCGCGGTGATTTCTTCCATCGTAACCCGCGCCTGCGCGGGGACCGTCGACTCCGGCATAACGCCGCCAGAATTGCGCGCACCGCGCGCCTTTTCCGCCCGCCGGACGCTAGCTGGATTTGTTTCCTCGCGCGTCGCCGGCCACTTGGCCGAAGTTCAACAGGGCGACAAAAGTCACCCCGCCGATGCAATTTCCGGCGAACACCGGCAGAAAGAACCGCAACCAGAAATCCGCCCAGCCGGCGGCTCCGATCTCGACCGCGTACAGGACGTCCACGCTGCCCGCGATGATGTGCGCGAGCTGCGCCGCACCGACGATGTACGTCAGGATGACGATGATCCAGATCGATGCCGTTTCCGCTGCCGGCAGCAGCCACACCATCAGCGCGATGAGCCAGCCGGCATAAACGCCGCGCACCAGCACGGCCTGCGGATCCATGCTCGCCGCACTGCGCGCCAGATCCGCGAATGCGTTCGTGAGTTCCGGCCCAAAGACGTGCACGTGCGCGAGGAGCGCGGCAAAGGCAAAGGCGCCGACGATGTTAGCGACCAGCACGATCAGCCAAAGCCGCAGAACACGCATGAAGGTGTCGCGGTCGAAGGAGTTCAGCAGCACGAGGATCGGCGTGAGCGTGTTTTCCGTGAATAGCTGCTGGCGGCCCAAGATGACGATCAAAAAACCGATCGTGTAGCCGAAATTTTCCACCAGCGGCCGCCACGGTGCATCCGGAAGCGCGGCATGCAGCACGGCGGTCGTGAACAGTGAGAACCCCATCGACAATCCGGCGGCGACTCCGGAAAACGCCAGCGAGGGCAGCGACCGCTCGAGTTCGCCTTCACCTTCACGGCGAATCGTCTCGAAGACGATCGCCGCGCGCGGAAGCGCCCGCTCCTCGGCTTCGTCAACCTCTTCATCGCTGAGCGCAACGCCCTGCCCGAATCTCGCCACCGGCACGTCCTCGGTATGTCCGGCCGCGCCAAGCCACGCCCCGGCCCGTCAATACGGCAAATGCCGAGTTGATCGTTATCGCCGCCATTACCGCCGTACCGACCGGTTGAAACCAGCCCAGCCGGCGATCGAGGCGGACGCAGTGGAACGCCCACCCGGCGGACGCCATCGTCGCGGCGCTGCACGCCAGCGCTTCGAGCGCGTCGCACCACCGCCGCTGACGCGCGGCATCTACCGCGAGCAGCGGCGGCACGCATGAAATCGACGACAAGAAGACGACGCCGGCGGCGAGCGCCGCGACGTTGCCCTCGGGTCCGTAATAGATGTTTTTTGTGAAGCCGCTCCAGATTTCGCGAAAGGAACGGTACATGCGAACGCGCGCGAGGTCTTCGCCGGCCGCCATTATCAGGCGGAAGCGCCCGTCACGCTTGAGGCGGCGGGCGAACGCGATGTCCTCGACGATACGGTCGCGCAGAGCGGCGTGACCGCCGAGCGCATCGTACGCGGCGCGTGACACGAACAAATATTGTCCGTTCGCGAGCGCCTTGCCCACCCGCGCCGGATCGTTCAGCGCGCCGAACGGTCCCAAAACGAAGAAGATCATGCCGAGGATTGACGGGAGCACGGCGCGTTCGCCCAATGTGCCGAGGTCTTGCAGCGTGCCGATCGATACCGCATCGGCGTCACGCGCGCGTGCGAACGCGAGCGCGGACGTCACCGACCACGGCGCGTGAACCGAATCCGCGTCCGTGAAGAGCAGCCATCGGCCGCGAGCGCGCGCAGCGCCTTGATGCGCCGCCCACGGTTTTCCGACCCAGCCCTCCGGCAATTCGTCGCCCGGGACCACTGTTAGCCGCGCGTCGCGCGCCGCGATTCCTGTAAGGATCGCGAGCGTTGCGTCCTGCGAGCGATCGTCCACGGCGATCACCTCGATCGCGGCCGCGGACTGCGCGAGCAGCGAGTCGATGCAGGCCGCGATCGAACGCTCTTCGTCGCGCGCCGGAACCACCACCGACACGAGCGGCGCGTCCGGAACGTCGCGCACGACGGGAACGCGCGTCCACGTTCGCGCGAAGCCGGCGGTGCGCGCCGCGTACGCGAGCGCCGCGAGCGCACACACGTGCGTCGCGACGGTGGTCGCTCGCACTTATCCGGCTTTAGCGCGCGGTTGGGTTTCGGCCCGAAGTTGTCCGCAGGCGGCTGCGATGTCTCTGCCCATCGGCGTCCGCACCGTACACGGAACGCCCTTCGCCTCCAGGATCGCGGCAAACGCGCGGATGCGCTCGTCGCCGCTCGGGCCGAGCTTCGCATCAGGCGTGCTGTTGTACGGGATCACGTTGACGTGATACAGCGGTCCGCGCATCAATGCGGCCAACTCAACCGCATCTTGGGGCCGGTCGTTGACGCCGTCGAGCATCACGTACTCAAAGAAAATCTTGCGGTTGGTCTTCGCGATGTATCGTGCGCACGCCGCCATCAGATCCGCCAAGGGCCACTTCCGGTTCACGGGCATGATGCTCGAGCGAATCGCGTCGTTCGGCGCATGCAGTGAAATGGCCAGATTTACTTGGATGCCTTCGCCGGCGAAGCGGTCGATCTGCGGCACGAGGCCGACCGTGGAGATGGTGATGTGGCGGTGGCCCAATCCAAAACCGTGCGGATCGTGCAGCAGGCGAACCGCATCCATGACCGCATCGTAATTGTGGAAC
>JBHEMQ010000024.1:11782-15714 GCA_046262475.1 Candidatus Velthaea sp. | reverse complement strand
GCCCATGCCCATGAACACCACGTTCGTGACCTTGCGCCCTTCCCGCGCCAAGTGACGAGCGAAGTAGCGTGCCTGATCGAAGATTTCGACGACCGTGAGATGCCGCGTAAAGCCGGCCTGGCCGGTGGCGCAAAACGCGCATGCGTACGCACATCCGGACTGGCTCGAGATACACACGGTGTTGCGCCCGCCGTGATGCTGCATGAGCACCGCCTCGACTTCTTTGCCGTCCGCAAGCCGAAAAAGTCCCTTGACCGTTTGTTTGTCGGTGGAGTGGCGGACGACGACGGGCGTTACGGCGTCGAAGCTGAAGCCCTCGCCGGCCAGCGCCGTTCTTACGTCTTTCGGCAGCGTGCTCACGGCGCTCAGGTCGTCGACGAGTTCCTTGGCCGCCGCCCGATACAACTGGCGCAGACGGTACGGCTTGAGACCGTGCGCCGCCGCAAACGTCGCGGCGTCCGCATGCCCGCTGCTCCGCGATTTGGCTTCGACCCAAATGCCTTGGCCGCTCCGTTCGTCCATAACGCTTTATTTTTGCTGGAAACGACCGGTTTCGTCAATCGCGAAGTGCATCGAATAACGTTGCTTGCTCCGCCGGGGGCGGTTCGGGTCGCGGCTCATCGAGACGCGCGCGGAGGTTTTTAAGATCGCCGTACACCAGGCGCTTCATCTGCGTCAGTTCGCCGCCGGTCTGGCGCAAGATGTACGCCGGATGAAATGTTGCGATCACCGGAATGCCGTTCGGTCCATCGAACCATTGCCCGCGCTGACGCGTTATGGAAAAACGTTCGCCGAGAAACGATTTGGCCGCCGGCGCACCGAGCGCGAGAATGACCCGCGGGCGGACGATCTCGATCTGTTCGTCCAAGTACGGGCGGCAGTTCGCCATTTCTTGCGGATCCGGCGCGCGGTTACGCAGCCGCGTGCCGTCGGCGAACGTCGGCCGGCACTTGACCGTGTTGCAGATGAAAACGTCTTCGCGGAGCAGCCCGATCGCGCCGAGCATTTTCTCAAGCAATTCGCCGGCGCGGCCGACGAAGGGACGGGCCAATCGATCTTCCGTCTCGCCGGGCCCTTCGCCGACGACCATCACGGCGGCGCACGGATCGCCCTCGCCGTAGACGCTGTGCGTGCGCGTCCCGCCGATCCCGCACTTGCGGCATGCCTCCACGACCGCCGATGCATGCTCGATCGCACGCTCCCGTCGCGTACGCTCCGCAAGACTCACGCCGGCGTCGGGTCCAGCAGCACCGCTTCGCCGAAGGCCAGCACGCGGGTCGAGCCGTCGACCGCTTCGGACGCCTGAAACTGCAGGCCGACGATGCCGTTCGCGCCCATGCCCTCGGCTTTGTGAAGCAGCGCCTCGAGCGATTCGGCGCGCGCGCGCTCCGCCTCGGTGAGATACTCCATCGAAGCTAAACCGATGAATGCGCCGATACTGCGGAACGTCGAGCGCAGCATGTTGCGCGGCCGGCTGGCCTGACCGTAAGCGTAGCCGAACGACTTCACGACGCGAAAGCCGTCGATGCGCTCGAAGGTGACCACCGCTTCACGCGCTATCGGCATCAGCGCAGCAGCATCCGGCGGCCGAGCACGACCGCACCCGCGGCAACGCCCGCGTAAAGCGCGTAGCGCCCCACCAGCGCGGCCGTCAGTGCCGCGTACCACGCGTATCCGTGATGCTTGATCCAGTATATCCGGCGCGAACGCTGTTTGCGGCCTTCCACGCTATACTGACCGCGAGCGCTTCCCATGCCTTCATGCACGGCTTCGCTCGCGGGCACGAACCACGTTTCCCAACCCGCGGCGGCCGCGCGTTTCGCAAAGTCGACTTCTTCGTGATACAGAAAAAAACGCTCGTCGAACGCTCCGATCTGGGCAATGAGCGCACGGCGGATGGCGAGCGCCGCACCGATCACGAGATCAACGCGCCGCTCGGCGTCGTAGGACCATCCGCGCAGCGCGGCACCGTTTGCGAAGCGCCGCAGCGGCGGCACTTCACCCCACGCGCTCGAGCGCAAGAAGGCTCCCTTCCACGTATCGAATTCACCGGCCGACTGCTGCACGGAGCCGTCGTAGTTGTAGATGCGCGAGCCGGCGATGCCGCAGCGCGGATGGGCGTCCATGAACGCGACCATAGCGGCGAGTGCGCGGTCTTTCAGTTCCGCATCGGGGTTGAGCAGAAACACGTAATCCGCCGACGTGGCGGCGAACGCGCGATTGCACGCCGCGGCAAAGCCCAGATTCGCGCCGTTCTCGAGAATACGCAGGCGCTCGCCGTAGCGTTCGCGCAGAAATTCGCGGCTGCCGTCCGTCGAACCGTTATCGGAAATCACGACGCCGGCGATCGGCGCCCCGCCGCGCATTTCGCTCAGCGCGAACACGGAGTCCAGCGCCGTCACGATTTTGTCTTTGTCGTTCCAGCACACAACGACGACGTCGATGCGCGGCGTCATGCCGCGCTCCCGTTGAATTCCGCCCGCCGCTGGAGGTACGGCCAAATGAATCCGTCGATGCCGCCCTCCAGAACCGCCGCGGTGTTACCTGTCTCCACGTTCGTGCGGTGGTCCTTGACGAGCTGGTACGGGTTCAGCACGTACGAGCGAATCTGCGAGCCCCACTCGTTCGCCTTCCGTTCGCCACGCAGATCGCTGAGCTTCGCTTCACGCTCCTCGCGCTCACGCTGAATGAGCTTCGCGCGCAGAATGGTCATCGCGACGTCACGGTTCTGCATTTGGGAGCGCTCTTGCTGCGAGGCAACGATCGTGTTCGTCGGTACGTGTATGATGCGGACGGCCGACTCGGTCTTGTTGACGTACTGACCGCCGGCGCCGCCGGCTTTGAACGTCTCCACGCGCAGGTCGTCGGGCTCGATTTCGATGTCTTCAGGATCGCCGTCTTCCGTTTCCGGCACGACGTCGACTTCGGCGAATGAGGTTTGCCGCCGGTGCGCTTGATCGAATGGCGAGATTCGTACGAGACGATGCACGCCGCGCTCGCTTTCGAGCATGCCGTACGCGTTTTTTCCCCGAACGAAAAACGTCACGGAACGCAATCCCGCCTCTTCGCCGGGCGACTCGTCGGCGACGGTGGTCGCGAAGGCGTGACTCTCCGCCCATTTCAAGTACATGCGCGCCAGCATCACGACCCAGTCGGCGGCATCGGTCCCGCCGGCTCCCGCCCGGATGGTCACGATGGCGCCGTGGGTATCGTACGGCCGGTCGAAATTCGCAGCCATCTCCAACGCATCGAGTGCGACGCCCGCGCGGTCGATGGCCTCATCGGCGTCGGCCTCCGCGCCGGGTTCGTCACCCAGCACGTCGAGCGTCTCACGCGCATCGCTCAACGCACGGTCGACCGCATCGATTTCATCGATCTCGGCACGCAGGTCGGCGATCTGTTTCATCACCGTTTGCGCTTTACCGGCGTCGTTCCAGAAATCGTCGGACCGCGAGCGCTCGTCGAGCTCCGCTAGCCGGCGGCGCTTCGCAGCGTCGTCAAAGGCGCTCCTTGAGCGTCCGGAGGCGGTCCCGGGCGCGTTCGATCGCCACGACCTGCGGTTCACTCATGCGCGCTTTCGCTTCGTGGACCGTGCACTGCCGCCTTCCGCGCCGTGCAGCTGCTGCCGTGGCCCTGCTGGGACCGTCGTCTACGCCGCGGCCCCGTGGCATCGCTTGTATTTCTTGCCGGAACCGCACGGACACAGATCGTTGCGGCCGACCTTTTCCGCTGTGGCCGGCTTCGGCTTCGCGGGCGCGCCGTCGTCGCCGAGATTCGTGTGCATCGCCGCCGACGGCCCGCGCGGCGCCGGGCCGAGCAGCCGTTCCGCCGCCGGGTGCTGGCCCCCGTCCTGGCCGACCCCGACACCGACCCGGTCCTGGCCGGGTTCTGGACCTGGTATGAGGACCTGTCGCCGGCGGCCAGGGCGCAGG
>JBHEMQ010000024.1:0-11772 GCA_046262475.1 Candidatus Velthaea sp. | reverse complement strand
TCTTTTTCGTATTCCACGCGCGGATCTTTTTGACCGTAGCCGCGCAATCCGATGCCCGTCTTCAGCGCGTCCATCACGTACAGATGATCGACCCACATGCGGTCGATGATCGGCAGCATGATGTACTGCGATTCGATCATGCGCATGATCTCGCCGCCGAGCTCGGCTTCTTTGCCCTCGTACGACTGGAGGCCGCATTCATACAGCCGCGCCTTCATTTCGTCGCGGTCCAGCTTCTCCAAATCGGCGACGGCGACGCGGTCGCGGACGGGAAAAATGAGTTCGATCTCGTTGAGAATCTCCTCGAGATCCCATTCGCTCGGATGCTCTTCCGGCGGGGCGCCGGTGTCGACGGCGAACTCAATTTTCGTACGCAGCGTCTGCACCATGAAGTCGCGCATCGACTCGCCCTCGAGCACGCGCCGGCGTTCGCCGTAAATGATCTCGCGCTGCTTGTTCATGACGTCGTCGTATTCGAGAACCTGTTTGCGGATCTCGTAATTGTGGTTCTCGACTTTGGACTGCGCGTTCTCGATGGACCGGGAAAGAATGCCGGCCTCGATGGGCGTTTCGTCGGTGAACTTGACGAAATCCATCATTTTCTGGATGCGTTCCGCGCCGAAGAGCCGCATCAGCTCGTCGTCGAGCGCGATGTAGAAGCGCGTCGAACCCGGATCGCCTTGGCGTCCCGCGCGGCCGCGCAGCTGGTTGTCGATGCGGCGCGATTCGTGGCGCTCGGTGCCGATGATGTGCAGCCCGCCGATGGCGGCGACCCCCTCCCCGAGCTTGATGTCGACGCCGCGGCCGGCCATGTTGGTCGCGATCGTGACCGCGCCCCACTGTCCGGCGTCCTTGATGATTTGCGCTTCTTGCTCGTGGTACTTCGCGTTCAGGACGTTGCACTCGACGCCGCGCCGGCGCAGCAGCATCGCGAGCCGCTCGGATTTCTCGATGGAGCGGGTCCCGACGAGAACCGGCCGGCCTTTGGTGTGCTCGGCGATGATTTCTTCGACCACCGCCTCGAACTTGGCGTTTTCCGTGCGGTAGACGATGTCCGCGTTATCGATGCGCGCGACCGCCATGTTCGTCGGCATGACGATGACGTCGAGCCCGTAGATCTCGCGAAACTCGCGTTCTTCCGTCTTGGCCGTGCCGGTCATGCCCGCGAGCTTATCGTACAAGCGGAAATAGTTCTGAAAGGTGATGGTCGCCAGCGTCTGGTCCTCGCTGCGGACCGACAAGCCTTCCTTCGCCTCGATCGCCTGGTGGATGCCGTCCGAATAGCGCCGGCCGTACATGAGACGGCCGGTGAACTCGTCGACGATCACGACCTCGCCGTCCTTGACGATGTACTGCTGGTCGCGGTGAAAGAGATGCCACGCCTTGAGCGCCGCATTCAGCTGATGCGTCAGCTCGAGGTTGCGCTGATCGTAGAGATTCGAGACGCCGAGCATCTTCTCGACCTTCGCCACGCCTTTTTCCGTAATGGGAACGGCGTGCGCTTTTTGGTCGACCGTAAAGTCTTCGTCCTTCACGAGGCGCGGGACGACTTGCGCGAACTTGCCGTACAGTTCCGTCGCATCGTGGCCTTGGCCGCTGATGATTAGCGGCGTACGCGCCTCGTCGATGAGGATCGAGTCGACTTCGTCGACGATCGCGTAGCTCAGGTGCCGCTGCACCATGTCTTCGATGCGCCACGCCATGTTGTCGCGCAAATAGTCAAACCCGACTTCGTTGTTGGTGACGTACGTGATGTCGCTGTCGTACGCGGCGCGCCGGGCCGGTGCGTCCAAGTCGTGCTGAATGACGCCGACGGACATGCCGAGGAAGGTGTAGACCGGGCCCATCCACTCGGCGTCGCGTTTGGCGAGGTAGTCGTTGACGGTGACCAGGTGCACGCCCTTACCGAGCAAGGCGTTCAGGTAGACGGCGAGCGTTGCGACGAGGGTCTTGCCTTCGCCGGTGCGCATTTCGGCGACTTTGCCCTCGTGCAGCACCTGCCCGCCCATGATCTGCACGTCGAAGTGACGCATCTGCAGCGTGCGCTTCGCGGCTTCCCGCACCACGGCGAACGATTCGGGCAGCAGCTCGTCGAGCACGTCTTTGGCGATGGCGCCGGTTGCCAGCCGCTCCGCGACGCGCGCCCGAAACTCGACGGTTTTCGCGGCGAGCTCGTCATCGGACAACGCGGAAGTCGCGGGTTCGAGCGCATTCACGCGTTCGACCGTGCGGCGCAACCGGGCGACTTCCCGTTCGTTACCGTCGAAAAGGGACTTCAGAAAAGCCATACAGAGCTATAACCGTTCGGTGCGGGGTCGGGTTCCCCGGCCGGAAGTGTGCTAAACCGCCAGCGGCGACTCGGCGGGACGTCCCGCCGGGACCGCGGCGAGGGGCAAGATGATCTCGAAGGTGCTACCGTCGTTTTCTTTCGAGGTGACGCCGATGCGGCCGCCGTGGACATCCACGATCTTGCGGGCCACGTACAGCCCGACGCCGGTACCCGCGATCCCGCGGGCGCGCGCGTTGGTTCCGCGGCCGAACCGCACGAAGATGCGCTCGAGGTCAGCCTCGGGGATGCCGATGCCGCGGTCCGCGACGCGAATGATCGCTTCTCCCCCCGCCGCAAGCACGTCGACCCGCACCGGCGCAACCGAGTACTTCAAGGCGTTGGCGATCACGTTGTCGATGACGTGCTTGAGGCGCGTGCGGTCGATCCAGACGAGCGTCTCCCCGTCGGGACAGCTGAACTCGATGCGCGATTCGCCCGGATCGTGCGCGTCGACGCTCTCGCCGACAAACGTGTTGAGATCGCTCACGGCGCGCTGCAGTGAAAAGCCCGCGGCTTGCGTGCGCGCGAGCACGAGCGCGTCTTCTGCGAGCTTCGCCAGCCGGCGCGACTGACCGTGAATCGTTTCGATGCTCGCGCGCACGTCGACCGAGAGTTCTTCCTCCAGCAACAGTTCGGTGTAGCCCTGGATCACGGTGAGCGGCCCTTTGAAATCGTGCGTGAACATGGCGAGCAAGTCGTCCTTGAACTCATTGTTTTCCGCGAGCGCACGGTACAAGTCGACGTTGCGCAAGCCGAGCGCCACGAGCGCGCCGAGCGATTCCAGCAGCCGCAACGCACCTCGGTCGAACGGCGCGGGCAGACGGCCGGTACGAACGCACACGTAGAAACCCGCAACGGGCGCACCCGCGCCGGCGCGCAGCGGAACGACGACCGTCGGTTCGCCCTCGATCACCGTCGACGTCGAGTCACCGCCGGCCGCCGCATGGCGCACCAGCGCATCGTCGCCGGCGAGCGTCGTCGGGAGGCGGCATGCGCCGTCCAGCGACAGCGCGCCGACGCGCCGCAACGAGCCGTCGCGGGGCACGTACAAGCAGGCGACGTCGGCGCCGGCCAGATCCAGCGCAAAGCGGCACATCGCTTCACCGAGCGATTCGAGCTCGTTGTGCAGCAGCACGGCATGGCCCGCTTCCGAAATTGCCGCGCTTTCCTGCGCGAAGCGGCGCTCCGCCTCGAACGCGTTCGCATTCGCGAGGGCGAGCGCGCCGTGTGCCGCGACGGTGCGCATGTACGCCTCGCGATCCTCGCGGTCGATCGTGTCGCGCGGAATGCCGTCGAAGACGAGCATTCCGAGCAAGCGCGCATCGACGCGCAGCGGAAGCGCGAAACCGCCGCGCACGCCGACAATCGACGCCCACGCGCCGTCGTCGCGTGAAGCGATCGGAATCACGTCCGATTCGAGCAGCGTTTCTACCACGCGCAGCGCGGCATCAGCCGTGGCGCCGACCGTTGGGCCGGAGCCGGGGCGCGCCGTGACCACGCGGCACGTCAAACGGCCGTTCTCCACCGACCACGCCGAGCCGTTGAGTTCGTACTCGCGCGCGATCATCTCGAGCAGCAGCTGCAAGATCTCGACTACGCTGCGCGTTTCCTTCAGCGTGCGCACGTTGCGCTCGATGTCTTCGGCGCGGCGGCGTGCTTGACGCTCGCGCTCGTACAGGCGTGAATTCGCGAGCGCCAAACCGACGTGCATCGCAATCGTGCGCATCAGCAGCAGGTCGCGCTCGTCGAAAGCATGTTCGCTCGCGTACTGCACGGATAAACCCGCATCGATCTTGCCCGCGACCACGAAGGGCACGAGCAGCATCGCGGCCGCGCCGAACGGCACCAGCTGCGCTTGATCGGCCGCGGTGGCGCCGCGTTCGATGCGCACGATCTGGCCGACGCCCAAGCACTTGTTGAGCAGCGTTCCCGCGATCGTGAAGCGATCGGGAAGCTCCGCGCGGATGATACCGGGATCGTCCGCCGCGATGACGCGCGCGAGGTTGGGATTGCGCTCGTCGCGCACGTAGATCGCGCAGCGGGCGCTGCCGAATGCCACACGCACGTCGCGCGCGACGGCGCGCAGAATCTCCTCACGGTCGAGCGAGGACCGGATGCTCTCGCCGACGCGCGCGATGACGGCGGCACGTTCAGCATCGCCCTCCGCGCGCCGCAGCCGGCGATCCATGTCGACGGCAATCGCGAGGACATCCCCGAGGGCGCGCAATGCGCGGACACGCGCTTCGCCGGCCGCGCCGACGGCAACGATGGTCCCGAGCGGCTCGTCGCGCGCCACGAGCGGCACGATCACGACGTCACCCGCGCCTTCGTACAGCAGCGGTCCGACGTCACCGCGCTGCGCTTCCGGGATGACGAATGCGCCGTAGGCGGAGAACCGGCTAACCGTGTTCAGCAGCAGGCGGCGCGCGCCCGCGCCGCCTTCGCGCAGAGGCGACGTCCCGATGTCCGCCCGGGCATTCGCCCCGGGCGAGGCGATCTCGACGCGCGACGAACTCCAACCGGCATCTTTGACGGTCGAGGCGACGGCGGCGATTCTCGCGTCGAGCGTCGGCAGATCCCAGTCATGCGCGAACGCAGCAAGAAATGAAGCCTCTTCAGACATCTGAGGCGGTGCCTTCGACAGGGGCCCCGTGAGGTGATTCTTTCTACCCTATCCTTTTAGGATAGTCAGCGGCTGCTTCTCAGGATGATTGAGTTGCTCGGCCGAAACGGCATGCAGCAGACTGCCGACGGTAACGAAACGGTACCCCGCACCGCGGAAGCGTGCCACTAGCGCCGGCAAGACGTCCATGGTGGCGTGGCGGCCGCTGTGCAGCAACAGAATTTCCGGAGCGGTGGCGTGCGCAGCGATATGGTCGAGCAGGTCCGGCGCCGGCACCGAGCGCCAGTCCCCCGGGTCGTCGTTCCACAAGACGACGTTGTAGCCGGCCGCTTGTGCGACGCGGAGCGTCGCCTCAGTGTAGCGCCCGTGGGGCGGCCGGAGCATTGTCTTGAGCGCGGGATCGGCGACGAACATGCTCAGCGCGCCGGCGCCCGCCGCGATCTCGCGCGCCACGGCGGCATCGTCGAGCCGGTCGAGGTCCGGATGCGTCAGCGTGTGATTCGCGATTTCGTGGCCGCGTGCGGCGATGCGCCGCACCAGTTCGGGATATTGCTGTCCGTCGCGGCCAATGAGGAAGAACGTCGCCGGCACGCCCACGTCGTCGAGCGCGTCGAGCAGCAGCGGCGTGTCGACGGGATACGGACCGTCGTCGAACGTCAGCGCGATGAGTTTGGGCCGGGCGCCGAGCGGCCGTGCGTTACCGTGCACGAGGCGGTCCCAACGGACGGCGAGTGAGGGCGAGAGCAGGCGATGCACGTCCATGGCGGGCGTCACGAGCGCCGGCGCGGTCAGGGCGTTCGTTCGCAGGTACAGCCGATAACCGACGTACGCGAACATCGCCGCGGCAACCATGGCGAGCAGCACCCGCCGCACTATCGCGGCGACGTGCTCTTTGGCGGCGGGGCGGCGAGCCTGCTCACGAAATCGCGCCCGACGATGATCGTCACGTCCGTCGCGTCGGGCGTCGGGGACGCGGAGGTGCTCGGGGTCGGGGCGGGAGTCACCGCCGCCGTCTTCAGCCCGATGTCGGAACGGACGCGTTCGCCGACGCCAGGGAGCTTCGAATGCTCCCGGATCAGCGTCGTGTCGTAGTTGTAGGCGTCGGCGTTGCTGACGCTGTGAACGACGAACCCGCGCTTGCGCAAGACGTCGGCCATTTTCGCGCCCATGCCGCGTTCGCCGCTCCCGTTTTCGACGTCGATTTTCACCTGCGCGGGCGAAATGGCCGCGAGCAGCTCGCGCGGCGGCGGCGCCGTGCTCGCCGCGTACGGCCCGGTGAACGCCGCGACGAGATGCGCCTTTTGCTTCTCATCCGGAATCAGCACGTTGCCCGCGTACGGCGTGTCTTTCGCGTCCACGTACGCGACCTGGTCTTCCTTGAGATCCGCCATGTTGATGTCGCGGAAATGCCAGGCGAGACTACGCTTCTCGTCGTCGCTCAAGTCGGTCGCGACGTTGCGGTTGATCACGCCGATCAGCTGCGTGATGTGAGCCAGGTCGTTGAACTTGTCGGTCTTTAGTTTTTGCACCGCGAGCCGCACGACTTGCTGCTGGCGTTTCAGCCGGCACGGATCTCCGCACTCGTCGTGACGGAAGCGCGCGTACGAAACGGCCTCTTCACCCATCATATGCCGCAGCCCGGGCAGCACGTGAATGTGGAGATGCCCCCAGTTGTCGTCGTAATCCATCTTCTTGTCGACGTTGACGTCGATGCCGCCGATGGCGTCGATGAAGTCCTTGGTCGCGTTGATCCGGAGCGTCACGAAGCGGTCGAAGTAGCGCCCCGCCTGGTTTTTCGGCAAGCCCAGAAACTCGCCGACGACCTGATCGGTCTTCTTCTCGCCACCCTCCACGTACGCGGAGTTGATCTTGCGCTCGTGTCCGTCGATGATCGCGAGCATGTCGCGCGGCACGGCGATTTCCTTGACGACCTTCGTCGGAAAATCCAAAGCGTAGACCGAGATCTTGTCGGTGCGGGCGCCGGTTGAATACTCCTGGTCTTTGTCGTCGTAGTTGTAATCGAGGCCGAGCAGGATCAGGTAGATGCGGTCCTTCGCGAACACCGTCTGCGGCGGCGGCACGAACATGCCGATGGCGGCGGTGACGACGTTGCCGTTGTGCGTGCGCACCATCTGTGTCGCGATGACGCCGCAGAGCACCGAGAACGCCAGCATGGCGGCGAGAAAGACGAAGGGGAACGCACGGCGCCACCCGGCCGGCTGCGCCGGAGCGAGGTGCTCGCTCACGCCGGCATGAGCGCCGCCGCGCGCGCGCCGTAAAAATCAAACGCGCCGCAACCGTCGAGCCGCACGTCGACGAATTGCCCGGGCACTGCCGACTCGGCGAAATACACGCCGCCGTCCACACCGGGCGCTTCGCCGTGCGAACGCCCGACGGTCACCTCGGTCGCGCGCAGCGCCTGTGCGAGCGGATCGGTGGGCCGCAGCGCGCGGCGTTCCTCGACCAGCACGCGCACGGTCGTGCCGACACGTTTGCGGCGCGCGCGTTCGGAGGCAAGGCGCTGCGCTTCGCGCAAACGCACGAGCCGCTTGCGCTTCTCGCGCGCGGGAACTTGCTTGGGCAAGGTCGCGCCGGGCGTTCCGTCTTCGCGCGAATACGAAAAGAACCCGACGCGGTCAAGTTCCGCGCGCGCGATCCATTCTTCCAAATAGCCCACGTGCTCTTCGGTTTCGCCGGGGAATCCGACGATGAACGTGGACCGCATCGTGATGCCGGGAACGCGTTCGCGAAACGCGCGAATGATTTCGAGATACCGCTCACCGTTCGAGGGACGGAGCATCGCACGCAGTACGTCGGCATGCGCGTGCTGCAGCGGCATGTCCATATACTTGCACACTTTGGGGAGGCGCGCCATCGCGTCGATCAGTTCGTCGTCCACGGTCGCGGGATAGAGATACAGCAGGCGGATCCATTCGAGCGGCTCGATGTCGTGCAGTTGTTCGAGCAAACGCGCCAAGCCGCCGCGCCGCGCGCCGCGGTCGCGCCCGTACATCGAGGTGTCCTGAGCGATCAAAATCAGCTCTTTGGTGCCGCCGGCCGCCAACGCCCGCGCTTCCTTGACGATCGATTCCTCGCTGCGCGAACGGAATGCGCCGCGCAGCTGCGGAATGATGCAGAACGTGCACGGATGGTCGCAGCCTTCGGCGATCTTGATGTAAGCGGTCGCGGGCGGCGTGGTAACGAGCCGCGGCAAGAAATCGTGTTCCGGCTCCGCATCGAACTGCAGCCGCACCGGGCGATGTCCGGCAACCGCGTCATCGAGAAGCTCCGCGATGCCGGCGTACGCGCCGGTGCCGATGACGCCGTCCACTTCGGGAATGAGCGCCTGCAACTGCTCCCCGAACCGTTGCGACAAACAACCGGCCACGATCAGCTGCTGGCCCGCACGCTTCGCCGCGGCGTGCTCCAAGATAACCTCGGTGGACTCCGCCTTGGCCGGATCGATGAACGCGCACGTATTGATCACGACCGCATCTGCATCGCCGGCGTCCGGCACGATCTGCCACCCCGCCGCGCCAAGCCGCGCAATCATAACCTCAGAGTCCACTAAATTCTTAGCGCACCCCAACGAAACAAACGCAACGCGCCGCTCCGCACTGACGCCGTCACCCACCAATGCTTGCTTGCCCACCAAAGCGCGGGACCTGCCGGCACCTAGTGCCGCTGCATCCGAATCTCTCAAACTCACTCTCTCGATCTTCGCGGCATCGCCGGCGTCATGGTTTGTCGGCAGCGACCCATTCATGTCGGACCCAGGCAGCTCACGGGGCGAGCCTAACGATAATTGGTAAACTGCAGAGGAAGCTCGTAATCGAGAGCTTTCAAGAGCTGCTGCACTTTCTGCAGATCGTCGCGCGACTTCCCCGAGACGCGGATCTGCTCGTCCTGGTACTGCGCGTTCACCTTGAGCTTCGCGGCCTTGATCGCGTCCATGAGCGGCTTGCTCTTGTCCTTGGGAATGCCCGAGCGCAACGCGATCCTTTGGCGCAATGCGCCGCCGGACGCGGGCTCCACTTTCTGAAAATCGAAGGCTTTGATATCGATGCCGCGCTTGATCGCCTTCGACTGCAGGACGTCGATGACGTTCTTCAGTTTGAGCTCGTCGTCGGCGAGGAGCGTGATATCGTTGCCGCTGTGCTCGATCGACGCGACGGAATTTTTAAAGTCGAAGCGCCCGCCGATTTCCTTGCGCGCCTGGTTTAACGCGTTCTCGAGTTCCTGCGCGTCGACTTTCGAGACGACGTCGAACGAGCTGTCGCTTGCCACGATTCCTACTACTCCCCGCTGAGCTTGAACGAGCGTTCGATCACGTCGCCCGAGCCGCCCAACGCTCCGATGGTTTTGCCGCCGGCGCTCACCATGACGCCGCCCGCGTTTCCGGCGCGCACGGTGGCGGCCTTGCCGGTGAACGAGCGCATGGTGCCGGCCGGAAAAATACCCTCCATCGCGACGTTGCCGTCGACGACGACTCGAACCCAGGAACGTTCGGTGAGCCGGATGCCGAGTTCGTTCTTCGCGACGCCGAGCGTCGGCGCAGGGGACCGCACGGGCGCCGCCGACTGCGACTGCGCAACGAGTGGGGAGGAGGGTTGCACGGTCGCGCTGCGCGCGGCGGTGCGGCCGCCGCTCTGGTACTGATAGTACTCGTAGCCGACGGCTGCGACGAGGAGCGCGGCCACCAAACCGGCGGCGACCGCCCAGACCGAGGGCCCGCCGCGCTCCGCGCGAACCGTAGAGCCGTGGGCCGCCGGCGCGATCACCGGGAGGACGGGCGCGTCGGCCGGAACGCGTTCGGAAAATTCGTCGACCGCCCCCTCCGCATCCAGCCCCAGGAACCGGGCGTAGGTACGAATGAAGCCTCGGACGTACACGGGCGCGCCGATGGCCGGCCAGTCCTCGGCTTCGATCGCGGCGAGATACACGGAACGGATGTGAATGTGTTCGGCGACGTCCGAGAGGCTGAGCCCCCGCGCCTCTCGCGCGGTGCGAAACGCCTCCCCGAGCGCAGACATGCGCGAACCTTGGCGGGCTGCATCCTCTTCTCCCCTCCTCGAGGTTGAACGAGCGGACATGGCAGCTAGTAAGACACGCGTCGTCGCGGCGATGAGCGGCGGCGTCGATTCGGCGGTTGCCGCAGGCCTGCTGGTCGAGGGCGGCTACGACGTCGTCGGCGTCACCATGAAGATGTATGCGCCGACGAAGCCGGCGCACGCGAAGTCGTGCTGCGGCGCCGAAGACTTCGACGACGCGCGGCGCGCCGCCGCGACCCTCGGCATTCCGCACTACGTGCTGGATTTCGAGGAGACGTTTCGCGTCAACGTCGTCGACCGCTTCGCGCGCGACTACGCCGCCGGGCGCACTCCGAATCCGTGCGTTGCCTGCAATACCTTCGTGAAGTTGGGAACGCTGCGCCGCTACGCGGAGCAGCTCGACGCCGCCTACGTCGCAACCGGACACTACGCGCGCATCGAGCACCGCGCCGACGGGCCCCATCTGTTCCGCGGCACGCGCGAGAAAGATCAAGCATACGCGCTCGCGCAGCTTGCGCCGGACCAGCTGGCGCGGCTGCTGCTGCCGCTCGGGGCGCTGACGAAGGCGGAGACCCGCGCGCACGCCGAGCGCCTCGGGCTTCGTGTCGCGCAGAAGCCGGAGTCGCAGGACATTTGCTTCGTGGAGGGCGGCGATTACCGCGACGTGCTCGACCGGCTAGCTCCGGCCGCGCGCGCGGAAGGCCCGATCCGCACCACGCACGGCGAGCTTGTCGGCGCGCACGCCGGGATCGCGCGCTATACCGTCGGTCAGCGGCGCGGGCTTCCGGCCGCCGCGGATGGTCCACGCTACGTGACGCGCATCGAGCCCGCGACCAACACGATCGTGATCGGACGCGAGGACGAACTTGCCGTCGACGCTCTCGTCGCCGATGAACTGAACGTCATCCGGCCGGAGTTGTTGGGCCGGACGGCCGCACCGGTGCGCGCGATGACGCGCTATCGCTCGCAGCCCGCGCCGGCGGTCGCGCGCGAATGCGACGACGGTTCGCTCGAAGTCCGCTTCGCCGCGCCGCAGCGCGCGGTCACCCCGGGTCAGCTCGTCGCGCTGCTGGCCGCCGATTCCGACGAAATGCTCGGCGCCGGCACGATCCGCGAGGCGCTCCGATGAGCGAGGCCGCCGAACCGACCAGCGATCAAATCGTGGCGGTCCTGTTCCAAGCGGCGATGAGCGGCGATGAAGCCGCCTTCGCGCGCGAGAACGAATTAGATCCGAAGCTGCTGCAAATGTGGAAGTTCACGCACGCCCAAGAGTATATCGCGTACTTGGAAAAGGTGTTGCGGCTGATCCGCAGCCGCGCCGCGGAATGACGGTGGCCGAACGCCCGATGAGGATTAACCTTCGTTCGTTCGGCCAGCCGTCGTGTCTCATACGTTACATCGCCCTACGGCTGCCCATAGCCATAGAGATGCTGTTCAGTTCAATGATGACGGCGTTCTGCAGGGCCGCAGATACCATGCCGCGACCGCGCAATACAGTGTAACAGCGGCAAGCATCGCGAACAGCTGACCTTGCGCGCCGGCGATAGCTGGTAGGAACGCACTCGCGATAAACGCCACTTCCCGCCAGCCCGACCAACGCCGCTTAGCTGCTTGCTTACCTGCGGCGGTTGTTACCAGCGTTGCGGCAAGCAGTAGCAGGTAGTAGGCATACGCATCCTTTGGTTGATGCCAAGCCAAGACACCGGCGGCGTAAGCAAGCGCGCACAGGATAGCAAGAGGACGCCTAACTGTTATTGTCATTAGGGAAG
>JBHEMQ010000023.1:34449-35044 GCA_046262475.1 Candidatus Velthaea sp. | reverse complement strand
GCCGAGCGCAACGACTTCGTTTTCGACGGCCGCATTGCGGCCGGTGCGGCGCAATCGTTTTGGCGACCGGTGGTGAACATGCCCGTCTACACCGGCCGCGTGTTTCGTGCGATGCTTGCGGCGCGCGGGATCGCCGTGCGCGACGGCGTTCGTACCGGCGTTGCCCCGCTCGGCGGACACGTCCTGTGGCTGCACCGGTCGCCGCCGCTGTCCGACGTCGTGCGCCAGATGCTGTTCACGTCGGACAATCACTATGCGGAACAACTGCTGCGCGCGGTCGGTGCCGAGCGCGGCGTCGGAAGCACCACGACCGGAGCAGCGGTGGAACGAGCGGTACTCGCTCGCGCCGGCATTCCGCTGACGGGGTTACGGATCGTGGACGGCAGCGGCTTAGCTGCCGGCGACCGCATCGCTTCGGGCGCGCTCGCGTCGCTCTTGGCGCGCGCCGCAGCGCAGCCGGACGGACCGACGCTGATCGCGGCGCTTCCGCGGGTCGGGCTCGACGGTACGGTAAAGTGGCGGCACGTTACCGCGGCGCGCGGAAACGCGCGCGCCAAGAGCGGTCACATCGCGAACGTGAACGCGCTGGCCGGCT
>JBHEMQ010000023.1:23034-34439 GCA_046262475.1 Candidatus Velthaea sp. | reverse complement strand
CAGAAGGGTCGTCCTGATTGTGTTGGCGCTCGCCGTGCTGACCCTCGCCGGGGTTGCCCTCGCGCTCGCCCTGTCGGGCAGGTCGGATAAGCCGGCGCCGCTTCCACCGACGACCGTCACGACGTTCGCGCCGACGACGCGCCGGTCGACGCGGGCATCGACCGGGCCCTCGATCTGCTGGCACAGCAGTAACTCACGCGCCTTCGACGGCGTCGAGCAGAACGGGATACACCAGCGTGCGTGCTTGCGGAAAGGTCACCGGTTCGATGATGTCGTGACGTCGGTCGATGTCGGTCAGAACGATCTCACGCGTGACCGCTCCGTGCGCGGCGAAGCGTGACCACACGGCGCGTGCCGCCGCGTTGCTCGTCGCCGCTTCCCGGCGATTCAGCACGAGAATGCTGCTGCGCGCGCGTGCGCCGCGGCGTGCGGCGCGCGCGGTGTCCGCGGCGAGCTGCAGACATTGCGCTAGTGCACGCGTGGGGAAACGCGGATACGCGTGCTCGGGTCGAATGCCTTCTTTCACCCGCGGGTCCCACCACACGTTGCGGTTGGGCAGCGCTGCCAAGAGCGCGCGCAGCGGCGTGGTGAGCGGCTGCGGCACGCCGCGTAAGCCGAAGAGCGGCGCGACCGCGACCGCGACGTCGACCGGCTCCGTTGCGGCGACCCATGCGGCCATGGTGCCGCCGGAGGACAGACCCAGCACGCTGACGCGCGCGCCGAGCCCGTTCGCGACGCGTAGCGCGTCGCGCGCGGCGCCTTGCAATTCCGCGCGCGTCAGCGCGGCGAGCGCCGTCGTCATCTTGTCCGCGAGCCCGTGATGCGGCAAGCGCGGAACGTAGACGCTGAAGCCGCGCGCCGCGAACGCATCGGCGAGTTCCGAGAACTGGCACGGACAATTCGTAAAACCGTGGAAGAGCACGAGCGCGCGCGCGGTGCGCGCGCCGTGCTGCGCGACGTACGGCAGACACGCCGGATCGACGGCGGGGTCGCCGCGGTCCGCGGCGACTCGTGCGTCGAGCTCGCGCAGCGTCTCGGAGAAATGCACTAAATGTAGTCGCGCAGCACGAGCGCGACGTCGCGCGCGCGGTCGCCGGATTCCACGCGCAGCCGCACGACGGTGCCGGCCGGGCCCGCGAGCAACGCGCGCAGATCCGGCAACTCGGCGGGTTCGTACCGCCGCCCGGCGGCCGCCGCGATGGTGTCGTCTTTCGCGATGCCCGCGAGCGCCGCCGGTGTGCCCGGGCGCGCATCCAGCACGGTGACGGCGCCGCTTCGCGCGATGAGGAAAAGACCGGAACGGTCGGCGTTTTCCGGCTGCGTAAACGCCGCGTTCGGACGCAGCATCACGCGCAGGTGCGGATAATCGAGCGTGAGGGTGAAGCGCCGCAAGATTCCGCCGCCGACGTTGAGGCCGACGGTCGCGTCGGCGAACGCACCGCGTTCCTGCGTGCTGAAATCCGCGACGACGTTCTGCACGGCGAACGACCCGAGCGCGATCGAGGTGATGCGACCGAGCTGCCCGTACGCGGCGCCCCCGATGCCGTAACCGTCGACGCCGACCGCAGTGAGCTGCGCCGGCACGATGTCCGGGTGCTCGCCCGCGAACTTCTTCAGCACCGACACGTCGAGCCGGCTGCCGGTATCGATGGCGCAGACGGCCGCGACGGCGGCGACGCGGCAAGGAACGCGCGGATGGCCGGCGCGCACGGTAAGCGGGAGGACTTGAACGTCGGGTCCCGCCGCGGCCGCGTCGTCGGTGAAGCGCAGTTCGCGGCGCTCGTAATCGATACTGGTGACGTACCGCGCGAGGAATTCGGCACCGACGAGCCCGTCGACTGACGGACCTTCGGCGGCGCCGAAGGCCGCGCGCGACGGCGTGACGATGAAGCGCTGATGGGTCAATTCCGCATCGCCGATGCGCACGGAATCTACGCCGGCGAGTTGCGCCGCTTGCGAGGCGTTGCCGACGCCGTCGATGCGTGTCGAACCGCGCACCCGCGCACCGATCTCTTCGGCGACGGCGGGATCCATCAAGTTCGCACCGCCGGTGTCGAAGATGAAATGAAACGGCCCCTTGCCGTTCAGGCGCACGTCCACGTAGACGTGATTGTTGAGAATCGTGAAGGGCACCGGCGCCGGGAGCATGCGCGCCTCGTTGGCGCTCCGACGCACCGTGCCTCCGAAACAATCTCAAGCGGGGGTTGCTCCGTCCCATCGAAAAAGAAAGCTCCATGGCGGCTCCCGCGATCGGCACGACGCTCATCATCCGGCTGGAAACGCCGAGCACGCCAGGTGCCTTCGGCGTGCTTGCTTCGGCGATCGACGACGCGGGCGGGGTCGTCGGTGCCGTCGACACGCGCAGCGTTTCCAAGACGGCGGTCGTCCGCGACGTCACGATCGGCGTTTCCTCCGAAGCCGCCGGCGACGCCGTGCGCGCGGCGATCGACGCGATTCCCGGCGTGCGCGTCATCAACGTGTCGGACTCGACGTTTCTCGCGCATCTCGGCGGCAAGATTCACATCGAGGGCAAGATGCCGGTCAAGACCCGGCAAGATCTGTCGATCGTCTATACGCCGGGCGTCGCCCGCGTCTCGATGGCGATCGCCGCGGATCCGGCCAAGGCCTACCAGCTCACGATCAAGCGCAACACGGTCGCCGTCGTGAGCGACGGAACCGCCGTTCTGGGACTCGGCGACATCGGCCCGTACGGCGCCGCGCCCGTGATGGAAGGCAAATGCATGCTCTTCAAGCAGTTTGCCGGCATCGACGCGTTTCCGATCTGTCTCGATACGAAAGACGTCGACGAGATCGTCGAAACGGTCCGGCGGATCGCGCCGATTTTCGGCGGCATCAACCTCGAGGACATCTCGGCGCCGCGGTGCTTTGAGGTCGAACGGCGGCTCATCGATGCGCTCGACATTCCCGTCATGCACGACGATCAACATGGAACGGCCGTCACCATATTGGCGGCGGTGATCAATGCGGCCGCCGTCGTCGGGAAGCGCCTCGAGGACATGACGATCGTGCTCAGCGGCTCGGGCGCTGCCGGTACGGCGACGATCAAGATGCTGCTGACCGCCGGCGTGCGCGACGTCGTTGCGGTCGACCGCGCCGGGGCGCTGAACCGCGACGAAGAGTACGATAACCCGCATTGGAAGTGGCTGGCGGAACACACGAACCGCGAGAATCGCCGCGGACTGCTGAACGACGTGCTGACCGGTGCCGATGCTTTTGTCGGGGTCAGCGCGCCGAACATCCTGACCGTCGAAGGGCTCAAGAAGATGGCGCGCGATCCGATCGTGTTCGCGATGGCCAATCCCACGCCGGAAATCATGCCGGATGTCGCCGCGCCGTACGTCGCGGTAATGGGCACCGGCCGCAGCGACTTTCCGAATCAGGTGAACAACCTGCTCGCGTTTCCGGGCATTTTTCGCGGCGCGCTCGACGCGCGCGCCTCGCGCATCACCGAAAAGATGAAACTCGCGGCGGCGCACGCGATCGCCGGCGTCGTAGGCGACGAACGGACCGCGGAGTATGTGATTCCGAGCGTTTTCGACACCCGCGTCGTCGATGCGGTCGCGACGGCGGTGCGAACCGCCGCCATCGAGGAAGGCATCGCACGGCGCGCGCTGCTGCATTCCGACGACGAGACAACCCTCGCGGCAGCGCACAAGTAGGAGACGATGTCGGACCGCATTTTGATCATCGAAGACGATCACGATATCGCCATGTTCGAGCGGACGTTCCTCGAACGCGCCGGCTTCGAATGCCGCGTGGTTCACAACGGCGCCGCGGGCCTGGAAGCGGAGCCTCAGTTCAAGCCCGCGGTCGTGCTCCTCGACGTCGAGCTGCCCGACATCTCCGGCTTGGACGTCTGCACGTCGCTGGCGAACTCGAGCGACGCGTTCATCCTCATGGTGAGCGCGCATTCGAGCGAGGGAGATGTTTTGAAAGGGCTCGGTCTCGGCGCGGACGATTACATCGCAAAGCCGTTCTCGGGCAACGAACTCGTCGCGCGCATTCAATCGTTCCTGCGGCGCAAAGAGCGTTCGCGCAGAGGTGATACCGACGGCAAACTGCAAATCGGCGACGCGACGCTCGTGCGCGACTTTCACAGTCTCGAGAACAGCGAGCGGAGCGTCACGCTGACGGCCCTCGAATTCCGGCTTCTCTGGTTTCTCGGCGAAGCGGAAGGCAAGCTGCTCACGCGCGCGCAGATCCTCGAACGCGTGTGGAACGACGTCTCCGGCGTGCCGACGCGGGTGGTCGACGTGCACGTCGCCGCGCTGCGCAAGAAGCTGAACGAGGTGAACGCGAACCTGCAAATCTCCAGCGTCCGAGGGATCGGCTACCGCCTCGACAGCAATTGATCCCGTCCATCGCGCTCGATCCGCGGGACCCGCGGCCGTTGTACGTGCAGATCGCCGATGCCATCGTGGCCGCCGTTGCGTCGGGCGATCTCGCGCCGGGCGAACGTTTACCCCCGATGCGCGCGCTCGCACGCGACCTGCGCTGCGCGCTGATCACCGTATCGCAAGCGTACGACATCCTTGCGGCGCGCGGGCGCGTCACCTCGCGCGTGGGTCGCGGCACCTTCGTCGCGGCGGCACTCGCGGACGCCCGAGCGCCGGCCGCGTTCGCACGCGCTTGGGAGCCGGAACTCGAACGCTTCGCGCAGGCGGACCGGCTCGAAGGCGTGCTCGACCAACTCGCCAGCGCCGGCGTGCCAGGGTCCATTTCGCTTGCGACCGGGCATCCTGCGCCGGAAACGTTTCCACTCGCGGAATTCGGGCGCGCGATGGCGCGGACGCTGGCCGACGATCCGCCGGAAGCCATGCAGTACCGCGCCCAAACCGGCGATCCGGATTTGTGCGCGGCGCTCGCCGCGGGACTGCGCGCGCGCGGCTGCTCGGCCGCCGGCGCGGACATCGTGGTGAGCTCGGGCGCGCAGCAGGCGGCGGACTTGATCGCGCGCGTGCTGTTGACGGCCGGCGCCGTCGTGGCGGCCGAAGCGCCGACGTATCCGGGAACCCTCGGCGTCTTCGACGCGCGCGGCGCGACGTACGTCGAAGTGCAGAGCGATGCGGAAGGCGTTCGCGTCGACGACGTCGAGCGCGTGTTTGCGGAATTCCGCCCGCGCTTATTCTACATCGCCCCCATCGCGCAGAATCCGACCGGCGCGGTCCTGCCGGCGCGCCGCGGAAAAGCGATCGTCGCGCTCGCCCGGCGCTACGACGTGGTGGTGCTTGAAGACCAGACGGGGTGGAATTTCACGTACGACGCTCCGGCGCCGCCGCCGCTCGCCGCACACGACACGGACGGGCGCGTCGTGCTGATGGAAAGTTTGTCGAAGTCGATTTTTCCGGCGCTGCGCATCGGCTACGTGTGCGTGAAGGGCGGTTTACGCGCGAGCATCGACGCAGCCAAAGTCCGAACCGACAGTTTCACCTCGACCTTGACGCAACGCGCGCTGTGGCGCTTTCTCGAGTCACCGGCATACACGCGGCATCTGCGCGCGGCGCGCGCGCTGTATCGTTCGCGGCGTGACGCGTTCGTCGACCGTCTCACGCAAGCGCTGCCCTGGGCCGCGGTGCGTCCGCCGGAAGCGGGCACCAGCGTGTGGCTGCCGCTGCCCTCGCGCATATCAACGCAAGCCGCGTTCGACGCGTGTGCGCGCGAAGGCGTGCTCGTGATGCCCGCCGAGCCGTTCTATCCGACGCGCGCGGGACCGCCGGCGTTGCGCTTGTCGTTCGGCGACCTCGACGAACGCGCCATCGCCACGGGCGTCGAACGGCTTGCGCGCGCACTCGAACGGCTGCGCGCGTCCTCGATCGCCGCCGCCTCCTAAGGTGAGGAGAACCATGCTCGCGTTCCGTTGCGCCGTTTTCGCGGTCGTCGTCGCCGCCTCGACGGCGCTCGCGCCGGCCGCCGCCGTCCAATACGGTGCGCCCGCCGGACGTCTACCGGCCGGTCATTTGCGCAATGCCGTGTACGACGCGGTGCTGCCGTCCGGGCGCATCGTAACGCCGGCCGGCACGAGCGTCGTCGCCGGTATGAACGCCCTCGGCATGGCGCTCGCGCCCGACGGCCGGTACGCCGTCGTCAGCAACGACGACGAGCGCGAGGGCAAGGTGCGCAGCAGCGTCGATCCGCTGACGTACGGCGGATATTCGCTCGCAGTGATCGACACCGCGACGATGCGCGTGGTCGACCGTTACCGTGCCGACAAGGAAACATTTTTTGCCGGCGTCGTCGCCCTTCCGGATCCGCGCGCTGCAGAACGAACGCTCGTGCTCGCATCGGGCGGTCCCTCGAACGCGGTGTATGCATTCGGTCTCGACGCCGCCGGTCACCTGACGCCCGACGCGGCGCACACCATTCCGGTGCCTGGTCCGAACGATCCCGCGTTTGCGGATCAAGGCCATAGCTTTCCCGCGACATTGACCGTTGCGCCGAACGGGCGGCGCGTGTACGTCGTCGATGAAGGCGGCGATGCGGTCAGCACGATCGATCCGGCAACCCGCGCGCTGAGCGGCGTCACGCAGGCCGTCGGATTTTTTCCTTACGGCGCGGCCGTCGCGGGCAATCGTCTCTTGGTAACGAACGAAGGCTTGTCGCGATACGGCAACGCCCCCGCGCAGCCGTTGGCACCGCCTTTCCGGCTGCCGGCGCCTGATCCGCTGCGCGCGTCGTCGCTTTCGTTGCTCGCACTCGCTGCGGGCGGCGATCTCTCAGGCGCTGCGGCGCAAGCGCCGCCGTTCGTGCCGGCCCTGCCGATGGACGGGGCGACCGACGGCGCGACGCGCGTGGGCGGCGCGCATCCCACGGCAATCGCCGTGTCGCCCGATGCTGCGTACGCGTACGTCGCAATGACGAACGTCGACCGCATTGCGACCGTCGCGCTGACCGGCACACCGCGGGTGGTCGGCGGCACCGAACTGCGCCTGTTCGACCGGGGTCCCTACGGAACGCAGCCCGATGCGGTCGCGTTGACACGCGACGGAACCCGCCTCTATGTCGCGCTCGCCGGTTTGAACGCGATTGCCGTCATCGACGCACGCGATCCGGTCCACTTGCATCGGCTGGGCCTCATTCCGACGGGTTGGTATCCAACGGCGCTCGCGCTATCCGCCGACGACCGGACGCTGTATGTCGTGAACGCCAAGGGGTTCGGACACGATGCTGGTTTCACAGGCGATCTCGCGCTCGATGCGGATTCCAACGCCGTGTGGTCGACCTTCGAGAAGATCGATCTCGGGCACATCCGCTTGAACGACGCGACGTTGACGACGCTCAGCAACACGCGCGCCGTCGTCGGCGCGAAAGCGCCCGTCTACCCGAAGCTCCGCAACGTCGTGATCATTCTCGAAGAGAATAAGACGTTCGATTCGATGCTCGGCGATCTGGGTTACGGCCCGGCGGATCCGGCGTACGTGCAATACGGGGCGGCGATCACGCCCAATCTGCACGCGCTCGCGCGCCGGTTCGCCGTCGCCGGCAACGTATTCGCGGACGCGGAAGAATCGGACGCCGGGCATCAGTTTGCCGCCGGCGGCGTCGCGACCGCATACACGGAGAAGACGCTGCTGGTCAAGAACGGCCGCCGTCCCCTCGTCAACAAAAACGAGGACCCCGAAGATTATCCGCGGGCCGGTTACATCTTCAACAACCTCGCGCGACACCACATCTCGTTCCGCGATTACGGCGACCTCGTTCGCGTTTCGGGCTACGACGAAGGCGCCGCGCCCGATCCGAAAACCGACGATCCGCAGTATCGGGACGAAAACGACCGCGACGCGGCGACTCAAGGGCTCGGCGGACGGTATGCGCTCGACGTTCCCGCTCCCGCCGTTCTCGCGGGCCACGTCGATCCGAACTACCCAGGATGGAACTTGCGCATCCGCGACGAGCGGCGCGCGCACGAATTCCTGCGCGACTACGACGCGCTCGTGCGGACCCACAACCAGCCGCGCTATACCTACATTTGGCTGCCGGCGGATCACACCGGTCACGGAAAGTTCATTCCGCCGATTCCTGAAGAAGTCGCGGACGGCGATCGCGCGCTCGGGGAAATCGTCGAGTACTTTTCGCGGCTGCCGTCGTGGCGCAATACCGTCATCTTCGTGATGCCGGACGATGCGCAGAGTACGCGCGATCACGTCGACGAGCACCGCACGTACGCGCTCGTCATCTCCCCTTACGCGAGGCGCCGTTACGTCGGGATGCGTCACCTCTCGACGGTCAGCGTGCTGAAAACCTCGGAGCAAATTCTTGGTTTGCCGCCGCTTGCGCTCGGCGATTTGCTTGCGACGGACATGAGCGATTTCTTCACGACCAGAGCCGACCTGCGTTTTTTCACCGCCATCCCCGTCGCACCGCAGACGAGCAGTGCGGAGGGCGCGAAGATCGCGCAGCTGCTCGATTACACCGATCAGCGTCGGCCCGACGCGGACTCCGCGCGTGCCGGCCGCATCATCGCATATGCGCGTCACGCCGACGCGCTCGCGCGCTCGCGGCATGTCATGCGGCCCGCTTCGTACGCGGCGCGCCAGGACGATCTTTACGAGCGGGCGCTCGCGATCGTGCGCGCCGATGTGCCCGGGGACGGCGGCCGCTAGCGCCGAACCCCGCGCGATGTGAGTGAACGCCGCCGTGCCGACTAAAACGTTCGATCCGCCTTTCGTCGCGCACGACGCCGGCACGCTCGCCGGAGCCGTCGTCGTACGGCCGAGCGCAGCGGTCTATCGGCTCGAACCGCTGAAGGGCGAGCCGAGTCCGATCGCCGAGCGCGCGCTCGAGCAGCACGCGATACTGCTCGGGACGCTTCGCTATTACGGCGTCGCCGTGACCGAACTCGACCCCGCGGACCACACGCCGGCCGAATCGCTCGTCGCCGACTGTGCCATCGTGCTGCCGAAGGGCGTCATCCTCACGCGCCCGTCGCGCGTCGATCGCCGCGCCGGAACGCAGCGCGTTGAGGCCGCCCTCGCCGCGCTCGGCGTTCCGGTGATCGGACGCGTCGAAGCGCCCGGTTTGCTCGATGCGTGCGACGTCGCGTTGGGCGGCGACACGCTGTACGTGGGCGTGCCGCGTTCCGGCGCGGGTTTGCGGCCGCGCTCGAACGAACTCGGCCGGCGCAATCTCGAGGAACTGGCCGCCGCGCAAGGACTGCGTACGGTGGAATTGGCGCTCGCACCGGACGTATTGCGTTTGCGGAACGTGTTGAGCTTCGTCGCCCGCGACACGGTCGTCGCCGCGACCGAGCGTGTTGACGTGGTCCCGCTTGCGAACCTGAACGTCGTGCAAGTCGTCCGCGGCGAGGAATTTGCGGCCGGTGTGCTCGCGTTCGGCGAACGACGGGTTCTCGCGAACCTCCGCTATCGCGAAAGCATCGCACTGCTGCGCAAAGCGAAAGTCGCCGTCGAGGCGATCGATCTCTGGGAGTTCGGTAAGGCCGGCGCCGGACCGTTCTCGCTGGTCCTCGCGGCGAAGCGCGGCTAACGTGCTGAATCTGATGCGATAGTGCGCGTCGCGATCTTCTCCGACGTTCACGGCAACAGCGTCGCGCTGGACGCGTGTCTCGACGATCTGGCGCGCGAGGGCGGCGCGGACCGCATCGTCGGCGCGGGCGACTTTTGTTTGGACGGGCCAAAGCCGAAGCGCGTGCTGCGGCGCATGCGCGAAATCGGCGCCGAGTGCGTTCGGGGGAACACGGATCGCATGGTCGGTCTGGGCGCGGGCGATCCGGAAGACGCCGAGGCAATCGCGTGGCAGCGCGAACGCATCGGGGCGGAGTGGACGCGTTGGCTCGCCGATCTGCCGCCGCTCCTGCGGATCGGGGACGGTGGGGACGCGCTTGCGGTCGCGCACGCCAATCCGAAGAACGACGACGAGCACGTGTGGCCGCACGCCGACGACGCGCAGCTCGAACGCCTCTTCGGCGATGAGTCCGCGGGGGCGTTTGCCTTCGGGCACTTGCATTTGCCGTACGCGCGCGTCTGGCGCGGCAGGCTGCTGACATGCGTCGCATCGGCCGGGCTCCCGAAAGACGGCGATCCGCGCGCGCACTATGCGATCCTGACGCAGCGCGACGGCGGCTGGCAAGTGCGCTCGCGCCGCGTGGCCTTCGACGTCGAACGCGTCGCGAAACAGCTGCGCAAAAGCGGCATGCCGGACGTTGCGGAGCGCCTCGCGACGTTGCGCCGCCATCGCTACAAGACCCTGACGGCCGTGATTCCGTGAGCGTCCCGGCGATCCGTATCGACCGGCTGGTGAAACGATACGGCGCTTTCGCCGCGGTCGAGGGCATTTCGCTCGAGGTTGAAGAGGGCGCGTTTTTCGGGCTGCTCGGTCCCAACGGCGCGGGCAAGACTACCACGATCAATGCGATCGTCGGGCTTGCGCGCATCACGTCCGGAACGATCGCATTGTTCGGGCACGATGTGGTGCGGGACTGGCGCACGGCGCGGCGCTACGTGGGCCTAGCGCCGCAGGAATACAACTTCGACCGCTACCTGAACATTCGCGACGTGCTGATTTATCAAGCCGGATATTACGGGCTGCGCGGGCCCGCGGTGCGGCGGCGCGCCGACGAATTGCTCGAGCGCTTCGACCTGACGAGCAAAGCGAAGCAGGTGTACACGCGGCTCTCCGGCGGGATGAAACGCCGCCTGACCCTGGCGCGGGCGCTCATGCACGAGCCGCGGCTGTTGATTCTGGACGAACCGACGGCGGGCGTCGACGTCGAGTTGCGTATCGAGTTGTGGTCGTTCTTGCGCCAAATGAACGCGGCCGGAACGACGATCGTGCTGACCACGCATTATCTCGAGGAAGCCGAAGATCTGTGCGACCGCATCGGGATCATCGAGGCGGGCAAGATCGTCGCGCTCGAATCGACGCGCACGCTCGTCGGCGATCGTTCGTTGCAAGACGTCTTTTTGGAGCTGACGCGGCGGTGAACAACTGGATCGGGCTGTGGACCATCGTCAAGCGCGAGATGGTACGGACCTTCTCGATCATCAATCAGGTGATCTGGCCGCCGGTGATCACGACGCTGCTCTATGTGTTCGTTTTCGGCCTCGCGCTCGGCAGCCGGATCAAGAACGTGCAGGGCGTCTCGTACGCGCAGTTCCTCATCCCGGGACTGATCATGCTGCAGGTCATCGATCAGACGTACGGCGAGAGCTCGAGCTCGTTTTTTCAAGGGCGCTTCATGAATTCGATCCAGGAACTGCTGATCGCGCCGCTTTCGGCGCTCGAAATCGTTACCGGCTACGTGATCGCGGGAATCGCGCGCGCGCTCTTCATCGCGTTGATCATCAGCGTTCTCGGCGTCCTTTTCGTGCACACCACGCCGGTGAATTTCCCGCTCTACGTGCTCGTGATCGTGCTCGTGGCCGTAT
>JBHEMQ010000023.1:667-23024 GCA_046262475.1 Candidatus Velthaea sp. | reverse complement strand
CCGGCGGCAACTCCGTGACTTGGTGGCGGATCGGCTCCCCCACCGCCGCCTCCGGCCCGGCCGGCAGCGCCCGCTGGCAGTGCCGACAGTGCGCCGGCCAGTGCCGGACCACGTGATCGACGAGGCGTGCGCCGCCCTCGGCACCGACGGCTTTCTCGAGTTGGCCGTGATGGTTGCCCAGTTCACCGGCATGGGCCGGTTGTTCTCGGCTCTCGGGCTCATCTTCGGCATGCTCGCCGAGAAATTCGATCACATCGCGACGCTGACGACCTTCGTCATCACGCCGCTCGTATTCGTCGGCGGTGTGTTTACGTCGATTCAATTTCTGCCGCCGCTCGTTCAGCGTATCTCGCTGTTCAATCCGATGTTCCACATGATCGACGCCTTCCGGTACAGCTACACCGGGCGCGGTGATGCGCCGCTCACGCTTTCGCTCACGGTCGTGGTCGTGCTCGCCGCCGTCGCCCTGGGCACGGCGCTCGCAATGACCGCGCAGGGCGTCAAGTTGCGCGCATGAATGGCCGCCGGAGCGCAACTTTCCCAGCCGGAACACCGTCGGAGAGCGGTATGAGGACGACCGTCGCCGCCGTGGCCGCGCTGCTTGTCTCGATGATGGTACCGGCCGCGGCCGTCGGGTCCGCCGGGCCAGTGGTGGGACGCGCGGCGCCGGATTTCGCGCTAACGACCCTTAACGGGCGGCGTGCGACGCTGCGGTCGTTCCGCGGGAAGACACTGGTGATCAACGTGTGGGGCTCGTGGTGTCCGCCCTGCCGGCTCGAAATGCCGGATTTCGTTGCCGAGGCGCGCGCGGCTGCCGGCTCGGTGGCGTTTCTCGGCGTCGATACGACGGAAACGCCGGCCGTCGCACGGGCGTTCACCGCCGCCAAGGGCGTGACGTATCCGCAAGCGGTGACGACCGCGGCCTCCGCCTTCGCCCGCGCGTACGACATCCGCAATTTCCCGACCACGGTCGTCATCGATCCGCGCGGCGTCGTCCGGGCCATGCACGCGGACAACGTTTTGCCGCGCGCGCAGCTGCACGCATACATCGCTGCGGCGCAGCGCGGCGCGAGCGCTCCGCTGGTCACTGCGGAACAGCGGAAGCTCGATGCGCTGCTCGATCTGCCGGACTTTTCGTTCGCAGGCGATGCGCGCGCCGTCGCAGCCGAAGTCCGGCGCGCCGACAAGGCGATTGCGGCCGCCGACGAGGAGATGGACGACGCGATGAGCGATACGGCGCGCGACCACGACCTCGTGAGGACGCGCGCCGAAGAAGCGCGTCTCCGCGACGCGGCGATTGCGGCGTTGACGCCGGTCGCCCGCGACCGCGCCGATGCCGTCTTGCTGGCACGGCTGCGCGGCGACCGCGGCGCGGCACACGGCGACTGGCTCGCGGCCGACGCCGCGTACGCGCGCGCGCTCGCGCTCGCACCCGCCGATCGCGCGGCGCTCGACGGACAGGCCTACGCCGCAGCGAAGCGCGGCGACGATGCGCGCGTCGCGCGCATCGATGCACGCATCGCGGCGCTCGCGCCGACGTACGCCAACTTCATCGCGGTGGCGCGCGCCGAGGCGAAGCGCGGCGATCGCGCCGCTGCGTATGCGGCGCTCGACAGCGCGGTCGCCGCGGCGCGTGCGACGCGGAATCCGAAGAATAGCGCATGGACGCATTTGTACGGCGGCCGCGCCGCGGTCGCTCTCGGCGACAGTGCCCGCGCGCGCCGAGAGTTCGCGCAGGCGGAGAGCGCGGCGCAGCTGATTCCGCCGCGCGATTCGCGCTACGCGATGTATCTCGAACAGTCGCAAGAGGCCGTGATTGCGCTCGGCCTGACCGGCGCGCGCGGCGCCGCGTTATCCTTGGCACCATGGACCGGCGCGGATCTCCCGGGATCCGTCGCCGGCACGATGAAGTACCGCCTCGCCGTCAGCGGTGCGAGCGGAACGCGCGTGGCATTGTCGGCGCGCGGCTTGCCGAAGGGCTGGATCGGATCGTTCTGCAGCGATCGCCTGTGTTCGCCGTTCGCTTCAACCGTTGTTGTACCGCCGGCACGCGTCAAAATCGTCGAGTTTCAGGTGGTGCCGGGTGATTTCGTCCGGGCGCAACGCGTCGTGAAAATTGAAGCGGCGGTCGGCGGCAAGCTGCTGGCTGCCGCAACCGCCGTGGTGCGCGTGCCGCAATGATGGCGCAATTCGTCCGTGCAAGCCTCGCGGTGCTGCTGGCGGCGGTTTGGATCGTTGCCGCGCGCGCCGACGCGCCGACTGCCGGTGGGCCGCACGTCGGCGCACCCGCACCGCCCTTCGCACTGACGACCGTCGACGGACGCAGCGTAACGCTGGACGCTTTCAAGGGCAAGACGCTCGTCATCAACGCATGGGCGACCTGGTGTCCGCCCTGTCGCGAAGAAACGCCGGATTTGATTGCCGCGTACAAGGCGCTGCATGCGGGCGGCGTCGTCTTTCTCGGTGTCGATTCGACGGAGCAGGCACCCATCGTGCGGGCGTTCACCGCTGCCAAGGGCGTGCCGTACGCGCAAGCGATTGACGCGGAACGCACCTTCTCGCGCGCATACGACATCCGGTACTTCCCGACGACCTTCGTAATCGACCCGCACGGCGTGCTGCGCGCGCGCTACATCGACGTCATCACGCCGCGGCAGCTGAGTGCGTTCGTCGCATCCGCCCAAGCCGGCCGTGACGGCACCATCGCCTCCGCGCTCCAAACGAAGATCGACGCGCTGCTCGCGCCCGAGGGCTTCTCGTTTGCGGCAGATTCCGCGGCGCTCGGGGCCGACGTCAAGCGTGCGTCCGACGCCATCGCGCGCGCCGACGAACTCGTTGACGAAAGCGATCCGGCGAAGGGCCGGATCGTCGATCTGATTCGCGTCCGCGGCGAGCAGGCTGAGCTGCGCGATCGCGCGATCGCGGCCCTGGCCGGTGCGGCGGCGACCTCCGAGGAGCGCACGTTGCTGGCGCAGCTGCAGGGCGACGTCGCGCTCGAGCGCCACGACTGGTCCGATGCGCTCGCACGGTACGATGCGGCGCTCGCAATCGATACGGCCGACCGTGCGGCGCTGCAGGGCGTTGCCTCCGCTGCGGCCGGCGCGAAGCAATACGAGCGCGCCGTCGCCGCCGATCGCCGGCTCAGCGAACTCGCGCCGTCGATCGACGCGTTCATGGAATTGGGCAACGCGTACAAAGGCGCGGGCGACTTTCCCCGCGGAGCGGCGGCGTACGACCGCGCGGTCGCGCTCGCAACGTCCGCGGTCAACGCGCATCGGTCCGATGCGAAGGCGATCCGGCGGCTCGCCTTCGTGCATTTACAGCAGGGCCGTTTGTACGCCGCCGCCGGCGACCGTGCGAACGCGCGTGCGGCGTTCGCCGCGGTTACCGCGTGGACGCTGAGGCTGCCGAAGAACGACGCCCGCTACGCCATGTTTCTCGAGGAGGCGCAGGAAGCGACCGTCGCGCTCGATTTGGATTTGAAGGGCGGCGTGCAGACGACCGTCTCGCTCGCGCCATGGACCGGTCCCGATCTGCCTGGATCCATCGCGAGCACGGTCAAGTACCGCCTCGTCGTGGGCGCGCCGCCCGGGCGGACCGTAACGCTCGCGGCGGCGGGGCTTCCGAAAGGGTGGATCGCGTCGTTCTGCACCGACCGCGTGTGCGCGCCGTTTCGGCTCGCGACGCTGATGCCGCCGTCGGGTGTAAAGGTGATTGAATTTCAAGTTGTTCCCGATGGGCCTAGCCGTCCCGTCCACCTGACGATACGCGTGGACGCGCGCGCGGGCGCATCCCACGCGTCCGCGGGCGTGACGCTCCCGAAGGGGCCATAACTTCGTTGCCTTAAGCCGGTATTCGAAAGCCTTCGGCAACATCGATCAAATGATCGTGCTGAACGGCGCGCAAGGCGTTTCCGACATTTTGGGCAACGCGCTCACGCAGGGCGTCGCCGGTCTGCAACTCGCGCGCAACTTGCTCGCGAAACCACCCGGAACGCCGGCCGGCAACGGCGACGGTGCGATCGTTCCCAGCGACCAGAAGTGAGTTTTTTGCGGCGGCTCGCGCGGCTCTTTACGCGCGGGGCGCGCGCCGCGGTCGACCGCATCGACAATCCGGCCCGATCCGTCGACGACGCCTATCAAGAGCATCTCGCGCTGCTGATCGACGTACGCGAGCGCCGAGCGCAAGTGCTCGCCGCGCAGAAAAAGCTTGAGATGCAGGCCGCCGCGCTCGAACGAACGCGCGACCGGTGCGCTCGGCGGCCTCGGACCGGAGATGGAGTCCGTCAACGCGCTGCTTGCGGACGCGCGCGAGCGCACGACGACCTGCATGCGCGCGGCGCTCAGCGACGACGCGGTCAAAGCCCAGCTGACGTCGATGCGACGGAAGATGTTACCCTAGGGAAGCTCTGATTTACCCGCTCTCTTCGTCGCCGGACGCTTCATTACCAAAGTACACTTCGGCCTCCGGCTCCTCGATAGCGGCTAAATCAGAACTTCCCTAGAACTACTGTCTAGGGCGATACTGCGATCGCTATTGGGAAACTGAGGGTCGTGTTCGCGCCGCCGATGACCATCGCCGGCGCCGCGTTGCCGTTGGCGTTCGGGCCGAACTCGAGAATTTGGTTCCCGCCGAAGTTCGCGACGAAGATGTTGCCGGCCGCATCCACGGCGATCCCGTCCGGCGAATTCAGCAGCGTCTGAGCGCCGGAAATGGTACGCGTCGGCGTCAAAATCGTGCCGCTCGTGCAGCCGGCAAGCGCGAAGACATAGATGGTGTTGTCCGTCGGATCGGCGAAGTACATGCGCGCGAGGCTGTCGACGAATCCCGAAACTGGACTGATGTGGAACTGGTTCGCGTCGATCAGCAGCGTGTTCTGCGGTGCATCGGTGCCGGCGGCATTCGGTGCGAAAACATCGATGAAGAACGTGTTCGGCTTCACGGTGCCGCTGCCGACGTACAGATCGTTCGCTTCGTCGAAGCCGAGCGCGAAAACGTCGCCGGCGGTGTGCGCGGCCGGAACGCTGATCGTGCGCAAGAACGCCGGCGGCGCACCGGTCGTGCCGGGCGCGAAGACGCCCACTTTCGAGCCGGCCTCATAGATGAAGCCGTTCGCATCCACCCGGACGCTGTTCAGTTTGTGCGGATCGGGCGGCGTGATGCTGCCATTCAGCGTCAGTGCCGGCGACAGGTCGAAGATCTGCGGCGGGGCCAGCTTACCCGCGAAGGCGTCGCCGGTCGGGCCGACAGCGAGGCTCGTCAGCCCCGTCTGGCCGGCGAAGGTATGCGACGGTGCGATATTGCCGCCCGCCCCATTCGCCGGAAACGACAACACGCGGCCGGTCGAATCGCTGACGAAGATGCTGCGGCTCGTCGCGACCGGTCCGCTCGATGTCGCGAAGAACGCGAACACGTATTTTTGACCGGCCTGCAGCGTCAGCGGTGTGCTGTCGGAAGCGAACGTGACGGTATGGCCGGAAACCGTCGCCGGTCCCTGGGTGCGGAATTGAACGGTCGGAAGCACCGTCGGATCCGACAGCGCGACGAAAAATTGCTCGCCCGCCGTCGGGAACGACGCCGGCAGGTCGAGGCTGAAACCGGGAACCGAGCCCAGCGTGAACGTCACGGGCGACGTGAACGTCAGGAAGAAGAAGACGGTGAGCGCGCCGCTCTGCGTGCGCCGTAGGCTTTGCGGCGTCGGCGCGCCGGGCGGTGCCGAGGTGCTCGGCTCGATGCCGATCGTCGGTTCCGGCGACATCGTGAGGCCGGGGAACGACACGTGGCTGGTGTAACCGCCCAGCGCCGGCAGCGTAGCGGTGGACGGCTGCTGCGAGAGCTGGAACTGAATTGCGGCGCTTTGCGTCGAGGTCGTCGGCGCGCTGGACGCAGTCGGCGACGGGCGGATCGAGCTCGTCAGGCACGACCTCGCCGAGCCGCTGCCGCCGCCGCACGCCGCGAGCATTGCTGAGGTGAGCACGGCCGCGGCCGCGGCACGAAAACGACGCGCAACGAAAAACATAAGTACCCTCGCCTGGCTGGTGTGTCGGAGTGTATCTCGCCGGTTCGCCGCTCCGCAACAGCCGAGCGTTCGACCCGCGCGCTGCTAAAAGAACGGGTTGTGCGCGCGCTCCTCGCCGATCGTCGTCGGCGGTCCGTGACCCGGCAGCACGACCGTCGCGTCGTCGAGTGCGAACAATTTGAACCGCACGCTCGCAAGAATGTCGTCGTACGTCGAAACGTCGCCGTACGCGCCGCCCACGCTGCCCGCGAATAGCGTGTCGCCGGTAAACAGATCCGAGCGAAACAAGAAGCAGGAGCTTCCATCGGTGTGTCCCGGAGTATGGAGCATCCGGATGGAGGCGGCCTCCCCGAACGGGAGTTCGTCACCGTCGACGATCGGCAGGGCGCGTTTCGCGAGTCCGCCGATTGCGTGCGCGTCCGACGGGTGCATAACGATTTGCGCGTCGGGATAGGCTTTCGCTACGTCGGCGGTGGCATCGCAGTGATCGGCGTGCTTGTGCGTGATGAGGATGTAGCGCAAGGTGTACGGTCCCGCCCGGACAGCGCGCAGCAGCGTCGACGGCAAGCCGGCGGGATCGATGAGCGCAGCCGTTTTGCCGTCTTCCAGGAAGAACAGATAGCCGTTCGAGGGGTGCGGTTCGTTGGGATGATGGCGCACGTTCGCAGGAAGCTCGGCGGCGGGATGCCAGCGGCGCGCGGCGGCGTCGGCGAACTTGCCGGGATCGAGCCGCAGCGGCCGCGCCAGCGCGCGCGCTTCATCTTCCGAGGCGACGCGTTCGCCGCGCTTCCAAGCATCGATAGCGGCGGATTCGATGCCGGTTGCCGAACTGAGGTCGCGCGTATCGACACCGGCGCCGCGTTGCGCTTTGCGCAGCACGTCCGCGAATTCGTCTTCGAGCATGACGCGGTAATTGGGCCGTTCCGCGCGAACTCCCGGTGCAGCTGCGCGCCCAGAGGGGTTGCGGCCGGGGCGACCGCATCGACTGGAGCGCGGTCTCGTGGACGCAGCGTCTGCCGATTGCGACCGCGCACGTTCCCGCGGGACGCACCGAAGCAACGTCTCGATAACGGCAGCGCCGGAGGCCCGCGCATCGACGCTCGATGCGTGGCTTCAGGCCGGATCGGACGCGGCAACAGCCGTCGCGCTGCCGGTCGCGGCCGCGATGATGCTGCTGCGGCCGGGTGGCATGTCGGTCTGGCTGTTGCTGTACGCGGCCGGTACGATCGGCGCGACGGAGGTGGATGCGTCCTACGCATGGCTGCCGGACGGGGTGCACGGACCGCTCGCGATTACCGCGAGCGCGGTGATTTCGGGTGCGAGCGGCGTATCCGCTTCTGCCATTCGTCCTGGCGCTTTACGTATGACCGCGCCGACGGCGTGTGCGGCGTGCTGTACCGCGCGAGCGTCGCGCTCGTCGCCGTCGCCGCGGCGTTTTTCTTTTGGTATTACATCCGCCTGACGCTGGGCGGCAACGCGCTCTCCTACGGCACGATGACGTTCTTGCAGAACGTGCCGCTGCCGCTCGCCTTCGGGACGCTGCTGTTCAACTACTTCGGTGCGAACGATCGGGAACGGCAGCGCATGAAATGGGCGATCTTCGGCATGTCGTTCAAGCTTGACGACGTGCGCTGGAAGCATGCCGGCGTGCCGCACGGAAGCGCGGTGCCGGTCGTCGCGGTCCCGATTCGTTTCCGGCGCGACGTCACGGGCTTCGCCCTTTGCAGCGGTCACCTCAACGCAACCACGCTCGATCCGGATGAGATGGCCCTACTCGCGACGCTCGCCGACGGCGCGGACAGCGCCTACGGTCTCGCCAAGGCGGCGCTGTCGCAGGCCGCGTCTTGGAACTCGAAGCGCAAGTCGCCGGCCTTACGCGCGCGCCGACCTAGAGGCGCACGCGAAAACGACTCTCACGGCGGCGTGTTGAAGGATGCGCCATGTCGAGCGATCACGCCAAAGTCATCATCATCGGGTCCGGGCCGGCCGGGCTTACCGCCGCTATTTACGCCGCGCGCGCCAACCTTGCGCCGGTCGTGTTCGCGGGGCACATGTACGGCGGACAACTGATGCTGACGACCGAGGTCGAGAACTACCCTGGCTTTCCGGACGGCATCATGGGGCCCGACCTCATGGAGAACTTCCGCGCGCAAGCCGAGCGGTTCGGCGCGCAAATACACAACCTCGACGTTACACGTGTCGACTTTGCGGAACGCCCGTTTCGCGTGTGGACGGCCGAGCACGAATACACCGCCGATTCGGCGATTCTCGCAACCGGCGCCAGCGCGCGATGGCTCGACATTCCCGGCGAAGCGCGTTTGCGTGGCCGCGGGGTGTCGACGTGCGCGACCTGCGACGGGGCGTTTTTCCGCGGTAAGCATATCGTGGTCGTCGGCGGGGGCGACTCCGCGATGGAGGAGGCGATGTTTCTGACACGCTTCGGCCACAAGGTGACGCTGATCCATCGTAAAGCGTCGTTCCGCGCGAGCAAGATCATGGCGGACCGTGCGCTCGCGAATCCGAAGATCGAGGTCATCTGGAACACCGTCGTCGATGCGGTCGTCGGCGATGAGAACGTCACCGCACTGACCTTGCGCAACACGCTGAACGGCGAAACGACGGTCTTTCCGGCCGATGCGCTGTTCATCGCCATCGGCCACGATCCGAATACCGGAATTTTCGCGGGACAGATCGAGCTGGATGCCGCGGGCTATATCCGCACGGCCGACGGCGTTTCGACCAATGTCGAAGGCGTCTTCGTCGGCGGCGACGTGTTCGACATTCGTTACAAGCAGGCGATTACGGCGGCCGGTTCGGGCTGCAAGGCGGCGATGGAGACGGAGAAATATCTCGAAGCGCTCGACGCTGCGCACTCCGAAGCCGTGCCCGCATAAAGCGCGCCGCTGCGCTCGCGGCCGCGGTGCTCGCAGCCGGCTGCGCGGCGCACCCGGCGCCCGTGCACGCGAACGCGGCGCAGGGCGTCTACGTGAGCCCGCGGTACAATCGCACGTTTCAATTCGCGCGTCTCGACGTTGCCGGCACCTTCACGCTGACCACCGTGTCGTTCCGCCCGTGCCGCGATGTGCGTGCGGCGCATCCTGGGTTCGTGTACGACGAAGAATCGGGAGCGGCGCGCCGCTTCGGCAACGGCATTGCCGTCGATACCGACCGCGGCGACAAGCTCGTGCTGGACCTCGGCGACGACCGGATCGTGATGCACGATGCGGAAGGCGTCGTCACGTTGCGGCGAATTGCCGGCCGCGAACTCGACGCAACGGCCGAGCGCTACCGCCGCGCCGTCGTCGATCGGCCCGAAGCGCGCTGCTGACGCCGTTCGTACACCACGTCGTCGCACACGCGGCCATCGTCGCGCCCGGCGCCCGGAATGCGTCCGCAGGGAACGAATCCCAGTGATTCGACGACAGCGCGCGAGCGGTAGTTCGGCTCGCTGATCTCCGCGACGGCGCGCTCGACGTCGCCGCGCGCGAACACCGCCTCCAGCATCGCGCCCGCCGCCTCGCGTGCGTATCCGCGATGCTGAAACGCCGGAAAGATGGTATAGCCGAGCGTCGCCGTGCGCGCCGCGCAATCGATCGTCGCTTGCAGCAAACCGGCGATGCGCCCCGACTCCCGTTCGAGCGCACACCAGTTCAGCCACACAACGTGCGCATCCGACGAACCGTCCGACCAGCGCCGGAACCTTTCGCGCAATTCGTCGACGGAACGCGGCGGCCGCTGCTGCTGAAACCGATAGATGTCGGGATCGCGCGCATCATCGTAGACGCGAGCAGCGTCCTCGACGCGCAGCGGACGAATCTCGAGACGCGCGTTGTTACGGACCAGCGCGTGCCGCCATGTCGCGGAGGTACTCGATCGTGGTTTTTGCCTGCCAGCCGTGCGATTTCACGGGGCGCCCGTACGTGAACGTCGCGTTTGCCGGCGGCGACGTCTGCGCGTCGAGAAACTTCTGAAGCCGGTAGCACGCGAGGTTCAAGAAGTAATCGTCGTCGTCGCCGACGTCGACGTGCAGTTTGCCGGCGAGCTGCGGCCCGATCGCGCTCCACGACTTCTCCAGATATGCTTCGAGGTCGTAGCCGTGTTCCCGCATGTACGTTACGACCGCACGGTCGATGCGGCCGGTCCGCTTGTCCCAAATCTCGCGCGGATAGCCGTCGTCGCCGGCCGGCCCGTACGCCGCATCCCAGGCGTTGAATTGTTCACCGGAGCGGCCGTGGCTGCCCAATGTTTCCTCGAGGCGGCTCTCTTCGCGCATCGTCGCGACGGTGTTGCCGTCGGCGTCGCGCTGCGCCGGAATCTCGGTGTGAATCCACCCGTTTCGTTGCGTGGCGAACGCCGACGAGTCGGTATACAGGTTGCCGATTTGAAAGCGATGGAAGTCGACGGGATCGGGGAAAAGCCCCCACGCGCCGTTGAACTCGCTGGGATGGTAGATTTGCAGCGCGAGCGCTTCCCACCCGCCGGTGGAACCGCCGATCAGGAAACGCGCGCGCCCGGCAGCGATCATGCGGAAATGCGCCTCGAGATGCGGAATCAACTCCGTCATGATGGCGTCGCCGTATGGTCCGTTGTTGGCGGAATTTACGGCGTAGGAATCGTCGTAATACGGTGTGGGGTGCGCGAAGTTCACCGCGATCAACGCCGGCGCGGCGCCGTTCATCCAGCTCTGCGAGAAGTCGTAGCGGCTTTCGCGATTGGTGCGCGCGAGCCGGCGTTCTTTCGCCTGCACGGATTCGGCTTGCGCATCCTCGGCAAACCCGAACGGCGCCGCGCGCGTGAAGTGGCCTTGTTCGAAGACCACCGGATACTGCCGGTCGCCGCTGCGCTCGTAATCTTTGGGAAGCAGCACCGTGGCGCCGAGATACATCGGCGCGCCCCAGAATCTCGAGAGCAGCGCGCTTTGGATGCGGACGTGCTTCACGAGCGCCGTATCGACGAGCGGCGGTAGCGGCGGTAAGACGTGCGTCAGTGTCAAGTGCAGGTTTCGCGCGCGGCGCGGGTCGAGGTGCACGCGCACAACGTCGCTTGCCAGATTCCCCGGCGCGCGGTTGAACTGCTGCCCTTCGCCGCGGTCGTCGTGCGCCCACACGATGTGACCGTCCGCGCGGGGAAAGCGGGTGTACACGTTCGCGAGCGCCTGCACGTAATAATCACCCGCCGGAAGCGCGGCGAGCGATGCGATAGGGTAACCGGGCGCCGCTGAATCGATGGTCGCGGTCGCGCCCGACCGCAGCGCGTGGACGTCGCGCGCGAAGAGCGGAATGCTGTCAGCGAGGCCATGGTATTGGAGGCGCGGTTCGGGCGAGGCCGTCGCTGCGACGAACACGAACAGGCGGCCGGTCAGCGGCGCGCGACGCGCAGCGGGCGCGACGGCGACTGCGAAACGCAGTCCCGCCGGCGCCCGTGCGAGTGCCGCAAGCCACGACGCGCCGGCGACCAGCGCGAAGGCTGCCGCGCCGAGAACTGCGACGCGCGCGCCCGCGCGCTGCCGCGTCAGCGCGGCGAGGTTGTCGGCTGAGGCGTTGCCTTCGGATTGTTGGGCACGTTGCCGCCTGCCGGCGCGCCGCCGCCCATTTCCGCGTTACCCGGCGTGACCGGTTTGCTGGTCGCCGTGTTGGAGCCGGGCTGTAAGACGCCGGTCGGCATCGGACTTGCCGCATTCATCGAACCGGATCCGGACCCGCTCGAGCCGGAGCCCGATCCCATTGAGCCGGAGCCCGATCCCATTGAGCCGGGGCCCATCGAGCCTGAACCCGTCGAGCCGGAGTTCGTCGAACGGCCGGTTCCCATTTTCATCATCGCCGAATTGTTCATCTTTGCGCCCATCGCCGCGGCTTTCGATCGGCACGCATACGAACCGCCCGACGACTTGCCGTACTGGGCACTGCCTTTGCTGTAGTAAGTTTTGTGATTGTTCGCGACCCACACGACGGGGTCGCTCGCCTTACATTTCGGCATCGCGCCCATCGACGACGTCGCGCCGAATGCGACGGTGGCCGAGCCGCATGCGAGCGCGCACGTAAGGACACCGCTGAGAAGTCTGTTCACGATCGTTCTCCTTCGCCGACACCGGCGTTCTGCCGAGCGTGTCCCCAGAAATCGACTCGCGAACACCAGGCGTCCGTCCGCCGCAGGGCTAGAAGCGCTAGTGCTTGGGTCGCGCGTTCCACGGCCGCCGCAGCGCCCGCTACCGCAACGCCCACATCGCCGGGCGCTTGCGTGCCAACGCGGCGTCGATCGGAAACGGGGTGCTTGCATATCCGTTGACCGCAGGCGAGCGATCCAGCTCGTGCGCCGCCGCAAGCTCGCGCTCGGGCGAGTTTCGCATGCGGCGCGATCTCGCAGGAGAGCGTTGGGTCCCTCGCACCTGCAGTGACACCTGCGCCGCGTTTTTACAAAACGCAGCAGCCGGGCAAGCGGCTCACGTCGCCTGCGGGGCGAACCGATAGGTCCAACATGGTACAAGGCGCGTTACTGAACACGTATGTGTTTTTATTTATGTTCGCCTTCGGCTTTTTGATTGCCGGAAAACGGCCGATCCTCACGCTGTCTACACGGGCCCTCCTGATCGTGCTCTTCGGGTCGGCGCTCGGCTTTGCGCTCAGCGAAAACGAACCGTGGCATGAAATGGCCGGGATTGCCACCGCGATTCTCAACGTCATCTTCATCGCGTTTGCCGCGATCGATTATCGGAACTGGCACAACAACCGCGAAAAAACGTAGCGCGCCGCGCTAGCCGAGCGCCGCTAGCACCGCGGCGCTGTCACCGTCGAGGTCTTGTTCGAAGACTTTTGGATGCGTGAGGTAGAACAGGCACATCGCCTGCAGAACGAAGCCGTGCCACTCGGCATCCGCGAGCATCCGGAGCCGTGCCGCCGTCAGCGCGACGAGCCGCCGGACGCGTTCCACCGCTTCGGCGCTCGAGGCGTAACACGCCACGAAATTGAGTTCCCGGTGTTCGCGATCTTCGGCTTGATCGATGAAATAATCGAGTAGGATGTGCACGGCCGAGACGTTCGGAAAATAGGCCGCGAGCGTGCAATTCACGGCGTCTGGTGCGAGAACGGGCTGCGATGCCAGATACACCAGGGCGAACACGGGCATCGACGATCCGCACGCCGCCGCGAACTCCCACCAGTACATGCCGGGAAACCGCGCGCGATTGCGCTGGTACCACGCGTCGCAGAACGCCTCGCGTTCGTCGGCCGGCGCGTGCTTGAACGTTTGCAGTTCCGCGTAGTAGCGCGCGACATCCAGCAGCTGTATGCGCACCGCCTCGTAGTTCGGCAGCGACCGCAAGCCGGCGCGCACGCTTTCCACCAGCCAGCGCAAGTAGCCGCCGTCGTCGCAATGCGGGCCGTCGCGATAGTAATCCGCCGGTGTGCGCCCGTCGTCGAGTGCATCGAGAAGCGCTTCGTGCAATGTCGGGTATGCCGCGAACGGAACTCCCGGCAAACGGTCGCAAACGTTGTCCAGATAATCGTAGATCGTTTCGAGCGGGGCGACGATGTCGACGTAGCGCTGTGCCGCGGAGCCCTTTAAGAAGGTTGCGAGGATGCAGCCGCCTTGCACGTGATACGCCTTGTCGGCGATCGACGCCAGGGCTTGGCGCCGGAGCCCGGCGTCAGGAATCGTGCGCGCGCGCTCGCGAATGCGCGCGAGCGCCTTGGAGGCGCGCGGCACGATGCGTGCGAGAAAGCGTGCCATGTGCGCGAGGCCGCGCGGGCCGAGACCCATCAAGCGGCGCAGCCGGGTCGGCGTGCGCAGCACGGCGCCGATCACCGAGTTTACGTCGCGGCGCAGTGAGCGGCTAGATTCCCCCGACATACCGCCCCGGTGCGAGAATCGCCGCGGGATCGAACCGCCGCTTCAGATCGCGCATCACGTCGAGCGTACCGGGCGGCGCGCCCCATGCGTCGACGCCCGCCCGCAGCGCCGGGTCCCCTGCGAGGACGTTCACCCGCGGAACGATACGCCGCAACTCGCCGTCGAGCCGCGCAAGCGCGGCGGCGATCGCTTCGCGGGTGCGTCCGGACATGCGCATCACGACGGCGCCCGTACGCAGGTCGACGATCGCCTCGCACGCGACGGCGCAAGCCGCGGCGATGCGGCGCGCCGCCGATGCTCGGGCCCATGCGTTCGACGGCAACCCCGCGGAGCGGTAGGTGATGGAGCGGTCATCGACGTTTTCCACGTACGCGTCGATCAAGCGCTGAAACGCGGCTTCCGCCGGATCCTCGTCGAGGAGGACGGTTTGCGCGACGCCGGCGGCGCCGAGCGCCGAGCGCAGCTCGCGGGTCGCGCGCTCGATGACGGCGTCCGAACCTTCGAAGAGCACCGCCAGGCGCGCGTCTTCGTCGCGGACGCGAGGCGTCGCGCTGAAAAAGCCGACGGTCACGAGCGCCGCGACCGGCTCGAGCGGCAGCGCGAACACGGCTGCGATGGCGCGTTCGCGCACGTCGTCGGGCAGCGGTGCGACGGCGAGCCGCCGCGCCGCCGCGCGCGGCAGCGCTTTGAAATTGGCGCGGACGAGAACGCCGAGCGTTCCCAGTGAGCCGACGTACAACTTGCTCATGTCGTAGCCGGTAACGTTTTTCACGACCATCCCGCCCGCCGTTGCCAGCGTGCCGTCGGCGAGCGCCGCGGTCGAGCCGATCAGCAGATCGCGCAGACGGCCGTATGCGGCACTGCGCGGTCCCACCCAGCCGGCGGCGAGCGTACCGCCGGCGGTTGCGGCCTTCGGATGCGGCGCATCGAACGGCAGGAACTGATTGGACGCTGCCAGCACGCGGCTCACGTTCTCGAGCGTGGCGCCGGCTTCGAGGCCGATCGTCAAATCGCGCGCGTCGTACGCGAGGACCCGGTCCAAGCCGCGCACGGACAAGGCCACGTCGTAGCGCACCGGCGCGTTTCCGATCGACTGCAGCGTGGCGCCGCCGAACGCGACGACCGCCGCGCCGTCGTGCGCCGCTCGTTCGAGCATCGTCGCCACGCCGGCCGCGTCCGGCGGTTCCTCGATGCGCACCGGGACGCGGTCGCTCAGCGCGTAGTCGCGCGTTGCAATCATGCGGCGTTCGGCGCTCGCGACACTTCGCCGCAGATTGCTCCGGAGGGAAATATCTTATCCGGGTTCATGCCGCGCAACGGATCGAATACCTCGCGCACGCGCGCCATTGCCGCCAAATCCGTAGCCGAAAATACGAGCGACAGCGTCTCGCGCTTTTCGTAGCCGATCCCATGCTCGCCGCTGATCGTTCCGCCCATCGCAATGCACGTTTGCAGGATCTCGCTGCCGGCATCGATGACGGCTTGCAGCTGACGGCGGTCGCGGCGGTCGAAGATCAAGAGCGGATGCAAGTTGCCGTCGCCGGCGTGGAAGACGTTGCCGACGGGCAGGCGGTGATCGCGCGCGATGCGGTCGATGGCACCGATGACTTCGGGCAGTTTCGTGCGCGGGACGCAGGCGTCTTGAATGTAGTAATTCGGTGCGATGCGGCCGATGGCGCCGGCAGCGCCTTTGCGTGACGCCCACAGCGCCTCGCGTTCCGCGGCATCGCGCGCCGTGCGCCACGAAAGCGCACCGTGCTCGCGTGCGATTCGCGCGATGATGCTTTCGGCGGCGTCCATATCGTCGGCGGCGCCGGCGATTTCCGCGAGGAGCACGGCTCCCGAGCCGGTTGGATAGCCGGCGTGAAAATGCGCTTCGACCGCCTCGGTAATGAGCTTGTCCATGATCTCCAGCGCGACCGGGACGATGCCGGCGCCGATGATCGCCGAGACTGCTTCCGATGCGGATTCGACGTCTCCGAAGGCGGCCACGCACACGCGAACGGCTTCCGGCAAGCGCATCAAACGAACGTCGATCTCCGTGACGATGCCGAGCGTCCCTTCGCTGCCGACGAGCACGCCGGTAAGGTCGTAGCCGGCGTCGTCGAGCGCCGTGCGGTGAACCTCCCCGGCGGCATCGATATATTCAAGCCCGAGGATGTGATTGGTCGTCGTGCCGTACGACAAACAATGCGGCCCGCCCGCGTTCGTCCCGACATTGCCGCCGATCGTTGAAATCTTCTGGCTCGACGGATCGGGTGCGTAAAAAACGCCGTGCTCCGCGATTTGCCTGGACAGATCGAGATTTACGAGCCCCGGCTGCACGCGCGCCCGGCGGTTGCGCACGTCGAGTTCGAGCACGCGGTTCATGCGGACGAGCGAAACGACCAGCCCGCCGTTTTCCGGTACGGCGCCGCCGCACAATCCCGTTCCCGCGCCGCGCGCGACGATCGGCTCGCCGCATTCGCGTGCGATGCGAACGGCGATCGCGGTCTCGCGCACGTCGTGCGGCACGACGGCGGCCGCGGGTAAACGGCCCTCGCGATAGCCGTCGAACGAATAGACGGCCAGGTCTTCGGGCTCCATTCGAACCACGGCGGCACCGAGCGCTTCGAGCAGCCGCGGACCGAGATTGGACGCCATGCGCGTGGCGTACGGAGGGCGTGCGGCATGTTCCTGGAAGCCGACCTGCGCGTGTTTTCCTGGGGCAAAAAGGCTTCGCGCGTGCCGCAGCGCGCCCGCGTCGTCGAGCAGAAGCGAACGGCGTACCGCGCGTCGGTGGAATTTCCGGTCGTCTACAGGCTGCCTGGCCGGGCCGGTAGCCGCGGCGCGCTGGCTACGGATTTGAGCGCCGTCGGGTTGCGTTTGATCGGTGACGAGGACTTGCCGGCGGCCACCGTCGTGGACGTCCGCTTTACGCTGCCGACGGAACTCGTGAGCGGCGTGCACGTCGAACGCGAGGTCGAAGAAAAAACGCCGCTGGGTACTACCAAGAAGAAGATCATGGTGCCGCCCGCGCCGTTCGAGGCCATGGCGCTGCGCGGCAAAGTCGTCATCACGTTTTTCAGCGTGCGGCGGCGCAAGCTTTCGCACGGCCTGCAATTCATCGACGTGGACGACCGCACCAAAGAAGAGCTGCAACGCTTCATTCACGTTTGGCAAGTCATGCAGCTGCGCGAACGCGCCGCGCGGGAATGAGGGGCTCGAATTCCCCTCGCTCGACTACAGCAAGTATTCGCTAGTACAGGAGGTAGTTCGCGCGCAGGGTTTTGAAGGCGGCGAGTTGCGGCTGCCATGCGGCGACGATCGCATCAGGCGACGCGCCGTTCAAGAGTTCCGTCCGCACCGTGTCCGTGCCCCAATCGATGTCCATCGTGCGCACGGTGTGAATGCGGATGTAGCGGCCGAGGCTGCGTGCGGCGCACATCAGTTCGACCGCGGTGCGCACGCTGGGAAAAGCGTGCGGATCGTCGACGTCGATTTCGACGCCGCTCAGCACCTTGTCTTTCCAAAAGCCCGCTGTCGGCGTCCACGTCGCCGGCGTAAAATGCACGCCGGGAATATTGCGCGCGTTCAACGTGGCGGCGTACGCCTCGGCGTTCATGCCGAACACGCCGGCGCGCTCGAACGGCTTGTCGCTGCCGACGCCGTTATTGATGCCGGCTTCGTCGATGAGCCCGGTCGCCAGATACACGAGCGTCGTCTTCGCGTACGGGATGTTCGGCGACGTCGGCGTCCACGGCAGTCCTGTTTCGGCCCATACCATGTCTCGGCGCCACCCGTTCATCGGGATCACGCGCACGTTTGCGCCGATCGCGAACCGGTTGTTGAACAGCCGCGCGAGTTCACCGACGGTCATGCCATGGCGCTCGGGAATCGGATATAGGCCGACGAACGACTTGAATCTCGGGTCGAGCACCGGTCCCTCGACGAGCGTGCCGCCGATCGGGTTCGGGCGGTCGAGGACCCAAAATTCCTTGCCGTACGTCTTGGCGGTTTCCATCACGTACGCCATCGTTGATACGTAGGTGTACGGGCGCGCGCCGACGTCTTGAATGTCAAAGACGAGCACGTCGATTCCGGCGAGCATCGCCGCCGACGGGTGCCGCGTGGCGCCGTACAGACTGTACACGGGCAACCCGGTTTTCGCGTCGATGTACGATTCGACGTATTTGCCAGCCTCGCGGTCGCCGCGGAGCCCGTGCTCGGGCGCGAACAGCGCCTTGACGCAGATTGCCGGGTTGCGCCGCACGGCGTCGACGAAGTTCTCGACCGCCGACGTCACGCCGCTGCGGTTGGTGACGATGCCGATGCAGCGGCTGTGCAGATCGCGCCATTCTTTGCTGAGAAACGCATCGTCGCCGAGGATCACGGCGGGCGGTTGCGCGGACTGCACGGGCTGCGCGGCCACGCTCAGCGGCTGCGCCGCAAGCCCGGCGGCCAAGACCATCGAGCGAACGAGCTGAAACATTGCGCAGCGCATACGTCGTTGCCAACGCCGAACCTGCGGATTTCGTCGCGCCGGAAAGGCGTGCTGCCCGCACCCGCGGCGGACGGCGACCGCGGCATTTCGCCGGCCTGCACTGGCGCATGATCGGGCCGTTCCGCGGCGGCCGCACCGCCGCGACAACCGGTGTTCCGGGAACGCCGAGTCTCTTCTCTATGGCAGCGGTCAACGGCGGCGTCTGGAAAACGACGCATGCGGGCGGACGCGGGCGCCGATTTTCGACGGTCAGCCGACGCGGAACTGAGCGCCTGCCACATCGCGGTCGTCGATGTGAGGGGCGGGCTGCCGTTGCGCGACGGCGTGGACGTCGACGAACCCTAGATAAAGTCCGGCTGCTGCGCCCGCGGAACGAAGCCCGCGATGGCAGCGCGTTCGAAGAGCGCCGCGACGGCACGGATGCCGTCGCTGCCGACGTCGTCGCTGTACTCGTTGACGTACAGCGCGATGTGCGCGCGCATCACCGCGTCCTCCATCTCGAACGCGTGCGCGCGCACGTACTCGATGATACGCCCCTCGTTGGTGCGGGCGAAGGCGAGGCTGTGGCGGATCGCCGCGTTCAGCGCGAGCGCGTGCGCGTCATCGATGTCACGCCGCGCGAGGATTGCGCCGAGTGGAATCGGCTGGCCCGTTTCGCGCTCCCACCAGTCACCGAGATCGACGACCGGCGCGAGTCCGGCGCGGCGGTACGTGAAGCGCGACTCGTGGATGATGAGGCCGGCGTCGACGTCGCCCGCTGCCACCGCGTCGACGATGCGGTCGAAACGCAGCGCGCGCACGTGCGGCTCGCGCCCGAGCGCGAAGCGCAGCAGCATGTACGCCGTCGTCATGCGGCCGGGAATCGCGAAGACGGCGTCCGCGTCGAAATCGTCGAGTCCGCGGGCCTCGCGCGCCACCACGAGCGGCCCGCAGCCGCGCCCGAGCGCGCCGCCGGCCCGCAGGATGCGGTAGCCGTCGAGCAGATACGGGATGGCGCCGTAGGAGACTTTGGTAAGCGCGTGCCGGTGTTCGAGCGCGGCCGCGTTCAACGCCTCGACGTCGTCGAGCACCACGTCGACGCGCGGAGCGTCCGGCAGCAATCCGTTCGTAAGCGCGGCGAAGATATAGGTGTCGTTCGGACATGGCGAATACGCAAGCGAGTACGTCACACGCGCGCCGCGAGCGCGTCGAGGAAGGCGCCGGCCGCAGCCGCGAGCGCGACGGTGCCGGCGCGGAAATCCCAGCCGCTCGAAGCGCGGTCGCCCACGATGTTGGAAATGCCGCGTATTTCGAGCGCCGGCACGCGCGCCAATTCCGCCGCCCGCAAGATTGCGAAGCCTTCCATCGACTCGACCGCCGCGTCGTACCAACGCGCGAACTCCGCCGCGCGCGCGTCGGTCGTCGTAATCGTTGCGGACGTCACACCACCGCCGATGTTCGCGCGCGGGACGGCGGCGCGATATGCCGCGACCAGTGCCGCATCGCTGCGAACGTCCGTGACGAGCGTGACGCCGCCGGGCAGCGCCGGCGGTTCGCCGTCTTCGCGGCGCAATTCATGGTAGCGTTCGATGTCGACGGCCACCACATCGCCGACCTTCGCACGCGCGCGAAACCCACCGCCGATGCCCGCGTTCAGCAGCGCGCGATACGGTCGCGCCGCTAACGCGCGCGCCGCGCCGGCAGCTGCTTCGACGGGCCCGACGCCGACGGCGGCGACCTCGACGCCCGCGCGCGGCGCCAGGGCGTGCAGTTCCTGCGCCACGGCGCACACCACCAGGATCATGCCGGCCGCACGCGCATCAGCGAACGCCGATGAATTTGTGCGTTTGCAGCGATAGCCGGAAGCGTGCCGGTTCGGCTTTCGCGGCCGCGACGGCCAGCGCGACGTTGGCCGGCTTGTTGCCTTCGGGCTGCAGAAACATCGGCGTGCCCGGCGGGAACGCGGCCGTCCACTCGAACGGAACGCGCCCGTCGACGATCAGCTTCGCCTCGTCGGCGCGTGCCGCCGCGGCGGGATGTAGGCGTTCTTTGGGCGACACGGTGAGCCACACGTCGTCGGGCAACGGTGCGGCGAGCGTCCCGTTCGATTCGATGTGCACGCGGCGGCCGTCGGCGCGTAACGCCGCGATGAGGTCGAGCGATTCGGTTTGCGCGAGTGGCTCCCCGCCGGTGAGAATGACCATCGGGCACGCGCCGCTCTCGTTGCGAACGCGTTGCACGACGTCCTCGACGCTGGCGAGAAACTTCAAGGCGTAGTCGGTATCGCAAAAATCGCACGCGAGGTTGCAGCCCGCGAGCCGTACGAACACGGCCGGCGTCCCGGTCCACGTCCCCTCGCCCTGGACGCTGTAGAAGATTTCAGCGAGCTGCAGCATCGGCATCGCCGGCGAGCAGCGGATCGCCGCTGCGCAAGAGCGCGTTCGACGTGGGCGTTTCCCATAGCACGAGTTCCGCAAGCTCGGGAAACCGCGGCGCGAGCCGCCGCCAGATCCAGAGGACGATGTTTTCGCACGTGGGGTTCGGCAACACGTCGTTGAGCGAGCGGTGATCGAGCTCTTCGACAACGTCGGCCTTGACGGCGGCACCGAGGACGTCGAAGTCGACGATCATGCCCGCGGCCTGCCCGGCGGCCTGCAGCGCGCCTTCGAGCGCCACCTCGAGCCGGTATGAGTGGCCGTGCAAGCGCGAACATTTGCCGGCGTGGTGCGGCAACACGTGCGCGGCCTCGAACGTGAACTGTTTGCGGATCTGCACGACATGCGTTCTTTCGTCCGAGCGCGAACGCGGCCTCCGATGCTGAGATCCAACCGCGCCGCGCTCGTCGCCATGCACGTGCAGGGGGAAGTCGCGCCGCCGACCATCCCGTCCGCGATCTACGAGGTTGCGGCCGACGGGCGCGCCTTGATCCGCCCGTCCGTCGGCGGCATCTGCTTGAACGTTCGCGTGGGCGACGGGGCCTTTGCATTCGCCGGCGATCACATCGAGCCGGCCGTCAGCGTGCGCCATCCCGACGACCGCGCGAACGTCGCGTTCTGCGTGCTCGCCTGTGTCGGCAATACGGCGACCGTCTTGAACGGCGAGGCGAAAGGCGCGACCGGCGTGGTGACGGGCAAGCATGGCGGCATCGAGCATGTCATGGTCGACTTCACGGAAGACGTCATGGCGCAGATGGCGCTCGGCGACCGCATCGGCATTCGCGCCGTGGGCGTCGGCCTGGAACTCGAGGAGGCGGGCGACGTTCGCGTCTTCAACTGCGACCCGCATTTTCTCGAGAAGATGGGCGCGGCGTGGCGCGAGGGCGCGCTGCACCTGCCCGTTGCAAAGATCGTACCGGCGGCGATCATGGGCTCGGGACTCGGGCGTTCGACCGTCGCGCGCGGCGATTACGACATTCAGACCTTCGATGCGCCGACCGTCGCGGAGTTCGGTCTGGATGCGCTGCGCTTCGGCGACATCGTGGCGATCGAGAATGCCGACCACAGCTTCGGCCGCATCTATCGTCGCGGCGCGATGAGCATCGGCATCGTCGCGCACGGCGCCTCCAACATCGCGGGTCACGGTCCCGGCGTCACGTCGCTTTTGACGTCGCGGTCGGGTGCGATCGTGCCGCGCGTGGACGCGGGCGCGAACATCGCGCACATTTTGAAACTGCGCTGAACGCGCAAGCCCGTGCCGCGGTGGTGTGGGGATGCGCGGCGCTCGTTGCGGACGTGGGCCTCGCGCGGCTCGGCTACGGCATCTTTTTGCCGTCAATTTGCAGCGATTTCGGCGGCGCGTGCGTCTTCGCGGGCGCATTGTCCGCGACGCACCTGGCGGGCTACCTCGCCGGCACGCTCGCGGGCGCACCGCTCGTGCGACGGTTCGGAACGCGGCGCACCGCCGTCGCCTCGCAAACGGCGGTCGCGGCGGCGCTTGCGCTGTCGGCGCTGATGCCCTCACTGTCCGCGCTCGCCGCGGTGCGCGTCGCGAGCGGTTTCGCCGCCGGCGTCGTGCTCGTCGCCATCATGCCG
>JBHEMQ010000023.1:0-657 GCA_046262475.1 Candidatus Velthaea sp. | reverse complement strand
TGCCGCTCGTGCTGTCGGCGGTGAAGGCCCCGCTGCGCGGCAGCGCCGGCGCTTGGCTCTTCGCCGGACTCGGTTTCGGTGTAATCGGCTGCGGAATCGGCGCACCGTTTGCCGACGGTCCGCACGCCTGGCGCATCGCGCATCTCGCGATGGCCGCGTTTACGGCCGCCGGCGCCTACGGCTTGACCCACGTTGCGGACAGCGGCTCGCCGGCAGCGGGCAGCGCGCGCTACGACGTGCGCGGCCTGTTGGACCCGCGCGGTATGCTCTTTTTAATCGCGGCCTACGCCGCATTCGGCTTCGGCTATATTTCGTACGCAACGTTCGCGGGTGCGCTGCTCGCGGCGCGGCACGCGACGCACCTGCAGACCGGCATCGCCTGGATCGCGTTCGGCGGCGCAGCCGTCGTCGGCTCGCTGCTGGCGGGACGGCTCCTCGGCTCACGCTTTGCGCGCTACGCGCTAGCCGCAATTTCGCTGTGCGCCGGGACGGGCTGCGCGATCAGCGCGTTCGGCGGCGCCGCCGGCGAAACCAACGCGCGGGCCTACGAGGTGTACGGCTATGCGTTCCTGGGCCGAAGGCCTGATGTGATCATTCACAACGTTCAACCAACGAGGAGGAGATGAGATGCCTGGCAAAGCCGTCATCAGCCTGACC
>JBHEMQ010000022.1:34866-35204 GCA_046262475.1 Candidatus Velthaea sp. | reverse complement strand
AGTCGGGTTTCGCCCTGCGATTCCCGCGCATCGTCCGGCTGCGCCCGGACAAACGCGCGGCTGACGCGGATACGCTCCAACGCGCGCGCGAGATCTACGGCGAAATGCTGAGCCGCGAAGGCGTCGCGCGCTAAGGCTCGGGCACCAAAGCGGGGGAGCGGAGCGGCAGCTATCGCGATTTGTGCCATCTTTGTGGCATCGTAGCGCCGGAGCCCTGCCGGAAAGGACGACGCGGGCGGCCATCCTAATTCGTTCGTAGATGGCCCCCGTCCGTATCACCGCACAGGACATTCGGCTCCTGTTGCGCCGATTTCATCACCACGAACTGGAATCGGACG
>JBHEMQ010000022.1:0-34704 GCA_046262475.1 Candidatus Velthaea sp. | reverse complement strand
CTGCTGCGCCGCCGCACGTCATCCGCGGCGCCGAACGACGAACGCGTGATGTTGGCGTCGCTCTGTAGTCTGGGCCGCCGGCTCTGGCGTAGACGCAACGCTGCCAGCCTTGCCGCCGCGATGGACGCGTACGAGCGGTGCTTGGCAATCGACCCGGCGTATGCGCCGGCACATGCCGGTATCGCGGACGTTCACTTGACGGCGGCCGTCTACGTCAACGCATCCGCGCGAATCGCCTTCGGCCACGCGCGCACGTCGATCGCGCAGGCGCTCGAGATTCAGCCGGATCTGGTCGAGGCGCACGTCGCCGCGGCGGACTTGAGTTTCTTTGGCGACCGCAACGCGCGCAAAGCGCTGGAAACGGTCACCCGGATCGTCAACTTTGCTCCCGCAAACGCGACCGTCCGCAACAACGCGGCCTGGTATGCCCTCATTTACGGTGACTTTGCAACCGCGCTCGCGCACATCGACGCACTCTTCGCGCTCGACCCCGGGGGCATCGAGCCGCAATTGCTGCTGGCGATGAGCCACATCTATCGCGGCGAACCCGAAAAAGCGATCGCGTTGATGTCCAGCATGCTCGAACTGGAACCAGATTCGGAAATCGTGCGCTACCGCTTGGGCCCTCGCGCTGATCCATGCCGGCCGGTACGAGGAAGGCCGCGCCTCGCTCGCGCGGTGCAGCGGGTTTGAGATTCTCTGTCAGGCGCACATGGGCTACGCGGAAGCCCAGTCGGGAAACCCGCCGTGCCGCCTTACGCCGCCTGCGTGAACTCGAGGCGCGCGCGCGCCGCTTGTCCTAGCCGATCGCGACTTTACGCGCCGTAGCGCGCGCCGGCGGCAAACCTTGACGATACCTGCCGACGAAATAGCCGGAGAACGGAATGCAGTGGATCAACGGCTCGCTGAAGGGGACGTCGATCTTCTTGCGGAGGTGATGCATCACCACCGGCACGCTATTTTCGCGCAACCGCGCACCGTGCCGAGCGGCGAGGCGCACGTGGTCCTCGCGCGACACGACGTTCCCGCGATTTTCGGCTAGCGTACAAATGATGGCGCTTTCGGTAGGAGTAAGCGCGATCGTCTTTCCCTTGCGCCGCACGACCCGCGTCGACGGATCGAAATGCAAGTCGTGGACGGTCACGGGCCACATGCGCACCCGGCGCAGAACGGCGGTGATCCGCGCGACGACTTCGTCGTGACGGCACGGCGCCGGGACGTAATCGTCCGCGCCGCAGGCGAACATCTTCACGGCCGCGCCGTCTCGCGGTTCGTGGTCGAGAACGATCAGCGGCGCCTCCGTGGCACGGCGGATGCGTTGTACCGTCGTGGTGTCGTTCGTTGCCACGACGATCGCTTGGCGACGCTCCGAGGAACGGGCGAGAAAGTCGTCCAGCGTGGTCGCATAGACGGGCAAGTCGAGGATCTTGCAACGACTCGCAAGCCCGGCGTTATCGACTTCAGAACAGTCGATGAGCGGCAGGCTCGGAACGCGATCGAGGGATACCATGGTACTACGCCGCCATTCGTCGGCGACGTACCGCTTCAACTTCCGCGTGTCACAACGATGTCAGCGCTTAACGCCGCCCGAAGCGTCGTGCGCGTGCGGCGCGGATGCGCGCGATGCGCTCGCTCGCGTTACTCGCGGCCCGCCGCTCGCGCGCCCGCGCGTGCGCTTGCAGACGCAACACCAGAAGCACGGCGATCATCGCGCCGGCTCCCGCCGCGCACGCGAGGCGCATGCGCGCGCTCCACGGCAACAGCGACCCGGCCGCGCAAAACGTCGCGAGAATCGCGATCGCGTTTTGCACGGGACGCATCCGCATCGATTCCGTCAGTCGTCGTCGGATTCATGAAGGTGCAAATGACAGCCGTCTTCCGCGTCGTCGAGCACCTCGCGCGCCTCGGCCAAGACGCTAGCCGGAAGCGTCACCGTTCCGTCGATGCTGCCGTCTTCGGCAAGAAACTCCGCCTCGTCCCAATCTTCCCACGTCTCGAGCGGTTCGCCGTCGATCTCGGCCGGAAATCGCACGCAAAAGCCCTGCTCGATATGCAGCCCGACCACCAGTACGCGCGTGCCGCGCGGGAAATACGTGCCGTCCTTCCAGAGTGTTCCGTACGTCGTGTCGTAATGGTGTCCGATTTTGATCGATTCGATGGTTCCGTCTCTCCGGTCGGACGTCGGGCCAGCACGCAATAATTCGCGCCTGCATGTCGTATTCCCATCCGATGGACGCTCAACGCCGCGTGCCCTGGCGCATCGTTTCCTCGACGTATCCGGTCGACTCCCCATATCTACGGTTGCGCTGCGATGTGATCGAGTTACCCGACGGCCGCATCATCCACGACTATTACGTACGCGAAACCCGCGGTTTTACGGTCATTTTCGCCCTCACGGCCGACGACCGGGTCGTCCTCGTGCGTCAGTACAAGCACGGCGCCGAACGCGAAGTTCTGGAACTGCCGGCCGGCATGGTGGACGAAGGCGAATCTCCCGAAACGTGCGCCGTCCGCGAACTCGCCGAGGAAACGGGGTACGCCGGCGATGCCCCCGAGCACGTCCGCACGTTTCTGGCCGACCCCACGAGTTCCAACGGCCGCTTCGACGTCTATCTCGTGCGCAACGCCGAGCCGCGCGTCGCGCAACGATTCGACCCGACGGAAGACATCGCCGTGGAGTTCGCCGCCCTGCGGGAAGTTCTCAGCCTGGCGCGTGACGGCGTCATCCGCACCGGCTCGCACGTGGCGTGCATCTATGCGACGCTCGATTACCTCGGACTGCTCGCGCCGCGCTAACGCCTTCAGCGGCCGTCGGGCCGCAAATACCGGCGAAACCGCCCGTCGCCGGGCGTCGTGCGGCGCAGCGCGCCGCGCAGGGCCGACAAGGTCCCGAAGGGATACACGCGGTCGGCCGTCGCGGCGACGACGTGGAGGTCGCGACGCTGCACGTCCCACGGCGCCAGCGCCGCCAGGCAGCCGTCCGAGAGAACGTCGAGCCCGCTGGAGTACGGGGTGAGCGCGGGCACCACGACGACGCGGTTCGATCCGAGGAAGGCCGGCGCCGATACGCCGCCGCCCATGTGCAAGCTTGGATGCAAGTGCCCGATGATCGCACGGGATCCGGCGGGACCGCCTTTGTCACCGTGAAGGAGGCGCCATCCGTCGCGTTCGCATGCTTCCACCGTTGCGCCCAAGATTGCGCCGCCGCCGGAACGCCCTTCGTGATTGCCGGCCACGAACGTGAGCGGCACCTTTTCGCGCAGCGTATCGAGCGCCGTCTTCACCACGCGCACTGCGCCCTCGTTCATGCTGCTGCCGTGGATCGCGTCGCCGAGAAACACGATCTCCCGCGCGCGCGAGCGTTCCACTGCGATTACGAGCGTCGTCACGGTCTCCGCCGTGCTCCACAGCGGAAGCGCAGCGCCCCCGCCCATCACGTCTTCATAACCAAGATGGGCATCGGCGCACAACAGCACGCGCGAGTGCGTCAAGAACGCGCAGCCGGATCCCAGCGCCATGACGCCGGGCGCCAGCGGAAACTCCAGCGCAGACGGGTGCGGGCGCATTACCGCGTCGCGCTCAGCAGCAGCAGAACGCCATGTTCGTCGAGCCGCGGCTCCGCGGGAACGTCGAGCGTTCCGTTCGCGGCGCGCGCGAGCAAATCGAGTTCGTCCTCGCGGGTTTCGCCGAGAACCGCCAGCACGCGCTCGTGCAGCGCCTCCACCATACCGGCGCGATCGTCGATTACGACCGAGTCGCCGAAGCTGGACGTCACGATGCCGAACGTGAACGGCGTTGCAGCGGCGGGGTGGAACACGGGCACGTCGGCCACGAGCGCTTCGAGATACCGTCGCGCGGCAGGCGCGTCGAGCAGATCGCGCATGACGACGCGCAAGGTTTCGCGCACTAGCGGAAAGGTGCGGTCCGCCGCGAACAGCCGATCGAAGATTTTTTGCGCGTTCCAATTGAGCGCACCGCGGCGGATCGTGCGCCCGCCGGCGCGGCGCAGCACGAGCAGACCCGTGTTGGCGACGTATTTGAAATGCTGGCGCAACAGATGCGATGCGCGGAGACCGTCGAGCAAATCAGCCTCGAAATCGCCCACGGCCAGCAGGCCCGACCAAATGGAATCGGCGAGCGAGCGGTGTGGCGGCAGTGAAATCAGGAAACCGTTGTCGTCGTTCGTGATCTGCGTGTTCATCTTGAAGCGCTTCGAGATGCGCGCGCCGACGATGCGTGACAGCGTCTCGTTCACGCGGCGTCCCGCACACGTGTGAAATACCGCTGACTGCCGAGCGTCCATACGGTATATTTCGACGATCGGACGCTGTTCCGACGGAACGTCGGAGAGCGCCAGCTGCTGTGCGACGTACCGCACGACGTGCGCCGCCTCAACGCCGTCGAGCGCGTAGCGCGAGCGCAAATAGGCAAGCGCGGGTTGCGTGCCGCCGGCACGCAGCCGCTCGGCGACGCCGCAACGGAGGACGCCGATCTCACGCGCGAGCGGCGGCGACACACCTTTCATATGGGAGGACCACTGCGGCACGTTGGGACGACCCGCGAACGGTTCGACCCGCAATCCGCTCGAACTCACCTCGCTGACGCGCAGCGTGCGCCCCTCGAGCAGAAAAACGTCGCCTTCTTTGAGTCCGGCTGCGAACTTCTCGTCGAGCCGCCCGATTCGGTGCCCGCCCTTGCCGCTGACCGCCACCGTCTGTTCGTCCGGAATGGTGCCGACGTTTTCAAAAAACGCCGCCGACGGCTCGCGCCCCAGCCCGTACAGCGCGTCGCCGTCCGCACCGATCCGGCGCGCGTGCGCTGCGTCCGATCCGACGCCGCCGCCCGCGAGATACTCGATGCAGCGGCGCAAATCGTCTTCGGCAAGGTCGCGGAAGGGATACGCGCGCCGTGCCGTCGCGAGCGCGTCGGCAATCGGCAAGCGGCGATCGTACGCGACGCTGCCCACGAGCCATTGCGCCAACACATCGAGCGGCGCCTCGGGAATGGCGAGCTCTTCGAGAACGCCGTCGGCGATGCAGCGTTTCGTGGCCGCAGCCTCGATGATATCGTCGCGGTCCTGCGCGATGACGACGCCGCTTGCGACGGCGCCCGGCCGATGGCCGGCGCGTCCGACACGCTGCAGCGTCGAGGTCATGCCGCGCGCACCGCCGAGGATCATGACGCGGTCGATGAAGCCGATGTCGACGCCGAGTTCGAGTGAGGTCGAGCAGACGACGGTGCGCAGCGTACCGGCGCGCAGCTGGGCTTCGGTGCGGTGGCGCACGTTGCGCTCGAGCGCCGAGTGGTGCACGCCGATGCGGCGGTCGCGCGCCGGTTTCGGCGCGGCATCTTCGATCACGCCGATGTCCTCCGCCGGCTCGCCGGCTTCTTCCATCTCGTGCGCGATGCGCTCGGCCTGGCTGCGCACGTTGCAAAAGACGAGCGTCGTGCGAACGTCGTGCGTGATAGCGAGCGCCGTGCGCGCCGCCACGGCGAGCGGCGCCATGGCGCCGGCGAACGGCGCGGACACGCCGAGCGTGATAGCCCGTAAACCGCGGCAGTCGACGATCGCGCAGTCACGCTGCGCGCCCGCGACGTACGCGGCGACGCGCTCGAGCGGCGCGACCGTCGCCGACAGGCCGACGCGCCGCAGCGGATGCGCGCATAGTTCCTCGAGCGACTCCAGCAGCAAGGCGAGTTGGGCGCCGCGCTTGTTGCCGGCGAGCGCGTGCACTTCGTCGATGACCACCGTTTCGACCGAAGCGAGCGTCTTGCGGTACGATTCCATCGCCAGCATCAGCGCGAGCGATTCCGGCGTCGTGATCAGGACGTGCGGCGGCCGCGCGATCATCAAACGGCGCTCCTCGACCGGCGTATCACCGGTGCGCACCCCCGTGCGCACGAACGCCTCGCGAATGCGGCCGCGGCGCAATTTCGCCCGCTCGCTGTTCGGCCGCTCGAGCAGACCCATTTCACGCAGCGGCCGGCGGAGATTGTGCTCGACGTCGTACGCGAGCGCGCGCAGCGGCGACACGTACAGACAGAACGGGCGCGGGTAGAGTTCGTCGGCGTCGCGGCGCTCGGCGAGGCGCGACATCACGGGCAAGAACGCCGCCAGCGTCTTGCCTGTGCCGGTAGGCGAGCAAATCAACGCGCTGCGGCCGTTCTGGGCGAGGGAAATGGCTTGGGCTTGAGGCGGGGTCGGGACCCCGAGGTGCTCGTCGCACCAGGCCGCGACGGTCGGGTGGAGCGCCCGAAAGACGTCGTTCACCGGCAGCGCCGCTTCGCGCGGGCGCGCCGCCCGCACCTTTCGCCCGGCGAACAAACGTTCGAGGCCCGGTTCTGCATGTGAACGCCGGCGAAACACTGCGTGCGGCCGGGAGTACATGTGCCCGGAGGAATCTCATTCATGGCGCTCTTCGTCCGGCTTACGATCGGAGTGGCACTGGCCATCGTCGCGATCGTCGCCAGCCTGTTCATCGTGAAGATCGTGCTGGTCGCCGCGGTCATCGCCGCGCTGGTGATCGCCGGCGCCTTCATAGCGAACTTTGCCCACCGCCGGCTCGGGATAGGCCGCGCGACCCTCGTCCGGCGGATGTAGGCTCCTAGCCGGGGTCCGCGCCGTCCGGGTCGGCCAGTGCGTACGAGAGCGTCAGCAGGTGCCCGTTCTTCGAAAAGACGAGCGCGCCGTCCGTGCTCCAATCAACCGCGTCGTATTGGTCGAGGTTGAGCGAGATCTCCCAGGCGACGTCGCTTTCCTCGCCGATCGCGACTTGCTCGAGCGACCATCCCGAGAGACTCATCGGGTTACCGTTGAGCGTTCCGCTGGTGAAGGAAATGCGCGTCGGCAAACCGGCGAACGCGATTTCTGCGGTTACTTCGACGGCATGAACGACAAGCTCGGTCAGCCGGTACTGCAAGTCTGCGGAAAGTTCGAGTGCCACGGCATTACCGCGAGCCGGTCAATTGCGGCAGCCGGGGCTTCGCTCGCAAATATTGATTCGGCCATTCGAGTTCAACGCCGAGCGCCTGCGCCGCGTGCATCGGCCAATATGGGTCGCGGAGCAGTTCGCGCGCGAGCAGAACGATATCGGCCTGGCCGTTGGCGACGATCGTTTGCGCTTGATGCGGCTCGGTGATCATGCCGACGGCGCCGGTCGCAATCCCCGCTTCGCGGCGGATGGGCTCCGCAAACGGCACCTGGTAGCCGGGTCCGACCGGAATTTTGGCGTCGGCTACGGTGCCGCCGGAAGAAACGTCGATGAGATCGACGCCGTGTTCGCGGAGGGAGCGCGCCAGCTCGATGCACTCCTCGATATCCCAGCCCTGCGGCACCCAATCGGTCGCGGAGAGCCGGACGAACAACGGGTTGCGCTCGGGCCAAACCACGCGAACCGCGTCGACCACTTCGCGCAGAAAGCGCGTGCGGTTCGCGAACGAACCGCCGTAGCGGTCCGTGCGGCGGTTGGAGATAGGCGAGAGAAATTCATGGATGAGGTAGCCATGTGCGCCGTGCAGTTCGATGACGCGGAAGCCGGCGGCAGCGCTGCGTTTCGCACCGGCGGCAAAGGCGGCGACGATCTCCGCAATGCCTGCCTCGTCCAGCTCCTTCGGAACGATGCTCGAGGCCGAAAACGCCAGCGGGCTCGGCGCATGAATCGGGCGCCATCCGCCGTCGGCTTCAGCGACCGGCCCGCCGCCCAGCCACGGCGGCGCCGTGCTCGCCTTGCGCCCAGCATGCGCCAGCTGTGTGCCCATCACGGCGCCCTGGCCCTCGCAAAACCGCACGATCCGCGCGAGCGCCTCGACGTGCTCGTCGCGATAGATCCCGAGGTCGGCCGGTGATATGCGCCCGTCGGCGGTCACGGCGATCGCCTCGGTGAGAACGAGCGCGGCGCGGCCGACGGCGCGGCTCCCGAGATGCACCAGATGCCAGTCGCCGGCGAACCCGTCCGTGCTCGAGTACTCGCACATCGGCGATACCGCGATGCGGTTGCGCAAGCGCACGCCTCGGATGGTAAAGGAATCGAACAGGCCGGCCATGCGTATTCCGACCGCGGAAGCGTCGGCGCAGTTGCGCGGCGAACCCGCGTTCGATGAATATCGAGCAACGCATCGGCTCCATGGGCATCGCGCTGCCGGAGACACCTCAGCCGCTCGCTAATTATGTGACGGCGGTGCAGACCGGCAATCTCGTCTTCGTGTCGGGGCACACGTCGACGAAGCCGGGCCGCGAGGTCACTGGCAAACTTGGCGCGGAGGTGTCGGTCGACGCAGGCTATGCCGCGGCGAAGTCGGTCGCAATCGACATCTTGGCGACCTTGAAGTTTCATCTCGGCGACTTGACGCGCATCGCGCGTGTCGTCAAATTGACGGGCATGATCGCGGGCACCCCCGAGTTCACCGAACAACCCCGCGTCATGAACGGCGCATCGGACTTGTTCGTGGAGGTATTTGGCGACCGCGGCAAGCACGCGCGCGCCGCCGTCGGAATGGCGTCTCTGCCCGGCGACGCCGCGGTCGAAATCGAAGGCATCTTCGAGGTGGAGTGAGTCATGCAGGCGGACCGTTATCGCGAGCGCTTCAAAGACGTCATCGGACTCGTCGTCACGCCGTTCGATGCGACGTACGCACTTGACGAAGGCGCGCTGCGGGCGCAGATCGACTGGTGTTTCGGCAACGGCGCCACCGGTATCGTCGCCACGCCGAGCATCGGCGAGTTCTTACATCTCGAAGACGGCGAACGGCAGCGCGTCTTCGAGATTGCCGCCGATCAAATTCGCAAGCACCCCGGCAAAGCGGCGCTCGCAATGACGTCGGGTGCGACGACGCTGCAGGCACTCAGATGGACCAAGCGCGCCGCCGAGCTCGGTTACGAATGTGCGGTGGTCATCCCGCCATATTATTGGAAAGCCGGCGAACGCGAAGTCTACGATCACTTCAAGGCGATCGCCGAAGCGGATCTGATGCCGGTGTGCGTGTACCACAATCCGGCGCTCTCGAAGTTTCACATGTCGCCCGCGTTCGTCAATAAAGTGACGAAGCTCCACAACGTCGTGATGATGAAAGAGGTCGAGACGGACTTGCAGCACCTCGAGGCGGTGGCCGACGCGCTCGCCGGCCAGGCGCTGTACACGCAGACGTTCCGCGCCTACTTGACGGGACGGCTGCTGGGTTCGAACGGCGGGCAGATCAACGTCTTCGCCATTCCCGCCTGCGTCGCGATCGATCGCGCGTTCGCGGCCGGCGACGTGCGGACCGCCGCGGAGATTCAACGGCGCTTGAACCGCGTGTTTCCGCGCGGCGGCGAAGCGGCGCTCGGGGCGATCGGCATGACCAAGGTGTGCGCCTCGGTCGTCACCGGCATCGAGATGGGCCCGGTGCGGCCGCCGTATCTCGCTCCAGACGACGCCGCGGAGCGCATCGAGCAACGCCTGCCCGAGCTGTACGACCTCGTACCGGCGATGAAACCAGAAAAGCGCGCGGCCTTCGTCGCGGTGCCGTGATCGAAACCGGCGTTTCAATCGCGACGCAGCTTTTCATCGGCGGTCGTTACGTCGACGCCGCGGACGGCGCGACGTTTCCAACGCTCGATCCGGCCACCAACGAGGTGATCGCGCACGTCGCGGCCGGCGGAGCCGTAGACATCGAGCGCGCGGTCGCGGCCGCACGTGCGGCCTTCGACGACGGGTCATGGCGCCGCGCCTCCATCAAGACGCGCGCCGCCGCGCTGCGCAACCTCGCTGCGCTGCTGCTCGAGAATGCGGACGAGTTAGCCCGCCTGGAGTCGCGCGATGCGGGCAAGCCCTTCCGCGAAACCGCGGAGCGCGACGTCCCGCGCGCCGCGGAGAATTGCGCGTTCTTCGCATCCGCGATCGAGCAGCGCGAACAGCAAGCGTTTTTCGAGCGCCGTCCGTTCCTCGGCCGCGAACGCGAAATCGCCAGCATCGTGCGCGATGAACCGGTCGGCGTGTGCGCGTTGCTGACGCCCTGGAACTCGCCGCTGATGCAAGCCACGTGGAAGATCGCGCCGGCCATCGCCGCGGGCAATACCTGCGTGCTCAAACCGTCGGAACTCACGCCGCTCTCGACGCTGAAACTGGCGGCGCTGTGCAGCGAGGCGGGCATCCCCGACGGCGTCGTCAACGTCGTGACCGGGTTCGGGCCGGCCGCCGGCGCGCCGCTGGCCGCCGATCCGCGCGTCGACGCGGTTGCGTTCACCGGAAGCGAAGCGACCGGTATCGCCATCAATACCGCGGCCGCCGCGACGCTGAAGAAAGTAACGCTCGAACTCGGCGGCAAGTCGGCGAACGTCGTGTGCGACGATGCCGACCTCGATCTCGCCGTCGAAGGCAGCGTGCTCGCGATGTTCCGGCACAGCGGTCAAGTGTGCCTGGCCGGCACGCGCATGTACGTGCAGACCGGCATTTACGACAGTTTCGTCGAGCAGTACGTTGCACGCGTCGAAGCGCTGCGGGTCGGCGAGCCCCAATCGCGCGACTCCGACTTGGGGCCCCTTATCTCGCCCCTGCATCGCGAGCGCGTGGAAACGTTCATCGCGCAAGCGGAGAACGAAGGCGTGGCGGCGCTCGTACGGGGCGGCCGTCCGACGGATCCGCGGCTCGCGCGCGGCAACTATCACGAACCAACGATTTTTGCGCCGTCGCACGACGGCGCGACGGTCGCGCGCGAGGAAGTTTTCGGCCCAGTGCTTTCGCTATTCCGCTTCGAGCACTTGGACGAGGCGATCGCACGTGCGAACGACACCCGCTACGGGCTGTCGTCGTATATTTGGACGCGCGATCTCGCGAACGGCATGCGTTTCGCCGAGCGCGTGCGCGCGGGGATGTGCTGGATCAACGGCTACTTTCTGCGCGATTTGCGCCAGCCGTTCGGCGGCGTGAACCGGAGCGGGCTCGGCCGCGAAGGCGGCCGCTGGTCGCTCGATTTCTTCACCGAGCCAAAACTCGTCTGCATCGCGTATTAGGAGCGTCGCCGATGGCCTACGTCAGTCCCGTTTCCGTCATTCCGGCGCACGTGTCCGGCGAATCGCTGAAGACGTTCGGCACGCTCGAATCGTACGAAGACTACATCGAGCATCAGTACCGGGACACGCGTGCGCTGCTGGAGCGCTACCGCGCGGCAAAAGTGCACGATCCGACGCTCAGCGCCGAATACCGTAACGCGATGCGGCCGATCATGGTCACGACGTGCTGGGGTGAAGCGCAGACGATGTCCCAAGTCGCGCAAATCGTGACGAAGACGAACAAGCCGGGCGTACAGTACTTCTACGCGACGCACGGCCTCGACGAAGTGCGCCACACGCAGATCGAATGGCGCCGCATCCGCGACCTCGACCTTGCGGAGTCGCTGGACGTGCCGCGCGAGCAGACGGAGCTGTTCCGCTTCGTGAACGGCTTACCGACGTTCGTCGAGATCGTTTACGGTCAAGTGTGTACGCTTGAGTCGTACTCGGCGCACGTGCTCTTCAACTCGATCATCGACCTTGCGAAAAAGCACGGCGACCTCGCGACGGCGTGTACGTACGAGCACGTCATGCGCGACGAGGTGCGGCACATCGGTACCGGCCTGCGCCTCGTGCGCGAAGCCATCGACGAGTCCCCGGATCCCGACGAGGCGACCTTCCGCATTCTTGACCTCGAGGAAAAGCTGCTCCCGATTGCGATTCGCAAGCTCGGGCGCGATTCGCTCATCGCCCAGTCGCTGTACGACGCCGGCATGATCGAGAGCAAGGCGACGTTCGAGGAAGAAGGCTTCCGCCAATACTTGATCTTCCGCTCGAAAATCGGCAACTTGCCGCCGATCCGCTTCAAAGGCCCAGGCACGGACCGCACGACGGGCGCCGCGTAGCGCGTGGGTTCGCTCGTCGCGGGCCTTTTCTCCACGCACGTGCCCCGGCTGATGATTTTCGATTCGCAGGAGCGGGCCGCGTACATGGGGCGCAACGTGACGACCTTCTACGATGCCCTGGAGCAAATCCGGCGCGAAAGGATAGCGGCGCTTCATTTCGATACGTTCGTCATCATCGATACGCACTGGCACACCACGCTCGAATTCGTCCTGAACGCGCACGAGCGTCACGCCGGCATCTACACGTCCGATGAGATCCCGTGGATGATTCACGAGTACGCGTACGATTATCCCGGCGATCCCGTTCTCGCGGCGCTGATTGCGGAGGAAGCGTCGAGCGCCGGCATACCGGCGCAGGCATCGGCACATCGCGGCTTGCCTATTCACTACGGCTCGCTCAACGTGATGCACTACTACAATCCTCCGCCGCGAAAACGGCGCGTTCTTCCGATTAGCGTTTGCGACACGGCGGAGATCGAACCGAACCTCGCCTTGGGCGGCGCCATCGCACGGGCGGCCGCGCGCAGCGAACGCAACGTGCTGCTGATTGCGAGCGGAGGCATGTCACATCGTTTTTGGCCGCTCGCGACGATCCGTCAGCGGGCGAGCGCCGATCCGTCGGATATCTCATCGGAAACGGCGCGTGCCTGGGACGAGCGCATCATGGGGCTGTGGCGGTCCGGCGATCATGCCGCGGTCATCGCCGGCGCGGACGAGTTTCGCCGCACGTGCGCGCCGGAGGGCCGCTTCGCGCATTATCTCGTTCTCGCCGGCGCGTTCGGCGGGGCAGCATGGCGAACGCCCGGCGAACAGTTCGGTCGCTACGAGGCCGCGATCGGCACCGGGCAATCCAACTTTTGGTTCAGCGGCTGCACGTAGCAGGTATCAGCCGCTTAGTGTTTTCGGGCGATCGCGATCAGGTGGAGGCCGAATCCCGCTCGTAAGGCGAGCGCGTCGAACGCGCTTTCCAGTCGCAGCCGCCGCACCACTTTGCGCAACCGCACAGAGCTGACGAGCCGGTAAACGCCGCTCGTTCCGCCCGCCAGAATGCTCGTGGTGATTCGGATGTCAGGGAAATGCGTGCGCAGCAAGCGTCTGAGCTGCGCCGCCGTCATGATGTTTTCGTGGGGCTGATGCGAACGCAGTGCCGCAGGGATCGCGGCGACGGTGCGCGCGTTCGGCGTTGTCAAGACCAGCAATCCGCCCGGCTTGAGCAGCCCGCAGCAGAGGTCGACATAGCGCTGCTGATCGTCGACATGCTCGATCGACTCGTGACTGACGACGACATCGAAAACGTGCCGCGGGTGATCCCACGTCAGCGCGTCGGCGCAAACGAAGTCGACGTGTTGATACCGGGCGCGCGCCTTTTCCACGGCCACGGTCGACAACTCGACGCCCGTCGCGTCGCCTACGGACCCGAGAATGCTCGTGAGCCAGCCGGTGCCCGAACCGAGTTCGCAAATTGCGGGACGCGTCAAACGTGCATCCGCGATGGCGCGCAGAATCGCTGCGGCGCGCGTCAGTTGCCAGGCGTTCGCGAAAAAGCGTTCTTCTTTACTCCACTCTTCGTTGTAGTATGTAATGTCGCGCTGCAGTTCAGTGCTCACGGCCATACTCCGTCGCTAGCGATCGAATACATCGGCGACGCAACGCGTCGATGTTCACCAAGCGCCGTGCCTCTCCAAGTACGTTCCCGCAATCACCCCGACGAACCGGCTCGCCACGCCGGGAACTGCGCGAAGAACGCATCGGCGGCCGCGGCGGTGCAACCCGCGCGGAGCGCCAAGTCGCGCGCCGCGTCCAAGCGCGGCGCCGGCCGCACCACGAGCACCTCGGCAGTGTCGCGGCCGCCGGCCGCGACCGTGACGGATGGGAGTGCGGCCGGGACGACGATCGTTTCGTACGGGCGGAGCGTCGTCGCACCGGCGCCGGCTTCGACGCGCAGCGGAATACCAAGGGTTGTCATCGATACCGGCAACTGCGCCGTCGGCAATTCGACGCGTCCCGCGAAGCGCACGCGTTCGACGAGAAAGCGCGGGTCCGCGATCAGGAAAGCACGTTCCGCGCCGCTCGAATCCCGGAAGGACAGATCGCGCACCGCGCCGGGAAATGTGGCGCGGTAGTCGAGAACGTCGGCGGCTTTCGCGACGTGCAATTCACGCGGCTTGCCGTCGGCGCCAAGCCGGTTCCAATCGAAGAGCCGGTACGTCAGGTCACTGGTTTGCTGCGTTTCGAATAACTGAATGCCCGCACCGATCGCATGCAGCGTTCCGGCGGGAAGGTAAAATGCATCGCCGGGCGCCACGGCTACGCGGCGCAAGATGTCGCCGAGCGTTCCGTCCGCGGTTCGGCGCTCCACCTCCGCGCGGCCGGTCTCGCGCGACCAGCCCAAGATGAGGTTGGCGCCCGGTTCAGCGGCGAGGATGTACCAGCACTCGGTCTTGCCGTTGGCCTGATGCTCGACGCGTTGCGCGTACTCGTCGCCGGGATGCACCTGCACGCTGAGCGCATCGCGCGCGTCGATGAATTTCGTCAACACGGGAAAGGGATGCGCCGGGTCGAGCGGTCCCATCAATTCGGCGCCGAGGCGCCCGCGCAATTCGGCGAGCGTTGCGCCCGCGAACGCGCCGTTGCCGACGCGATTGCCGTCCCAGCACTCCCATGACTCGCCGATGAGCGCCGTCGGGTCGGCGCTCTTCCCGTAGCGTGTGACCAGCGCGTCGCCGCCCCAAATCGCCGGGGTCTCTTTCGGCACGAGGACGTACGGATAAAGGCGAGCCGCCGCACTCATTGCAGGGCGCTTAGCTCAGGCTTTCCTTCCCAATGCCGCCGCGCAATTGCGCGTCCATTTGGGTTTCGCACGGTTCGTGCGCGCAACGGCAACGGACGTTCGCCGGATCGCGGCCGTCGGGCGAGTCGCAGTAGTCGCCGCAGACGGCCTGGGCCAACGGCATCTCGCACAAACACGCGAGATTATCACATTTTTTCACATCGCTCACGGCCATCGCCCGTCGTTTACCCGCACGCGAGGATGCCAAACGAAGGCCCCCTCGCCGGACGTCGAAGCCCCCCAAGGTGCAGTTCGGATACCTGCGAAGCGCATGATCTTTCAGCCGGAGCTGGAGTCGCTGGACGCCGGCGCACGCGAGCGGCTACAATTACACCGTTTGCAGGCGCTGGTCGACCGGTTGCGCGATGCGAATACCGTCTATCGCGTACGCCTGTCGGGCGTCGCCGCGCCCCAGTCGCTGGACGACCTTGCGCGCCTTCCTTTCACAACGAAGGCGGATCTCCGCGACGCGTATCCGCTCGGGATGCTGGCCGTCCCGCGCGACTCCCTCGCGCGCATCCATGCGTCGTCCGGAACGACGGGAAACCCAACCATCGGCGCGTACACGGCGGAAGATTTGCGCATCTTCGGCGAGGTGAACGCGCGAAGTCTCGTACTCGCCGGCATCCGGCCGAAAGAAATGTTTCAAGTGGCGTGGGGATACGGACTCTTCACCGGCGGCCTCGGGATGCACGGCGGCGGCGAACGGCTCGGCGCATGCGTGATACCGGCCTCGAGCGGAAACACGGCGCGGCAGATGCAGCTCCTGGAAGCGCTGCCCGTCGCCGGCATCGGCGCGACGCCCAGTTACGCGCTGCTGCTCGCCGAACGTTTTCGTGCCGAGCGCCGCAAACCGCTGGCGCTGAGAATCGCGATTTGCGGCGCGGAAGCGTGGACAAAAGAAATGCGCGAAGAGCTCGAGGATCAACTCGGCGTGACGGCCACGAACATCTATGGACTCACCGAAATTATCGGCCCCGGCGTTGCGAACGAGTGCCTTCACAAGAACGGTCTGCACGTACAGGACGACCACTTCTTGCCCGAGATCGTCGATCCGCAGACGCTGGCACCGCTGGCGGACGGCGAACGCGGCGAACTCGTCCTCACAACCCTCACGCGCGAAGCTCTGCCCGTGCTGCGCTATCGTACCGGCGATCTCACGTCCATGTGGCGCGAACCGTGCGCCTGCGGCCGCACGACGGCGCGCATCGACTGGCTGACGGGACGCGTGGACGACATGCTCGTGATCCGCGGCGTCAACGTCTTTCCCACAGCGGTCGAGGAAGTGTTGCTCGGCTTCACGGAACTCGCGCCGAACTATCGCATCTTCGTGGACCGGCCCGCCGGCGGACTCGATACGATGCTCGTGGAGGTGGAGCATCACCGCGACGCGCATCCGGGCGATTTGCGCGCACTCGAGCGAACCGTCAACGCGCGGCTGACCGAAGTGCTCCTCGTCTCCGGCGAAACGCGCGTCGTCGCGCCGGGAACGATCGAGCGTGTCGAAGCCGGTAAAGCGAAACGCGTATTCGACCAACGGAAGCGTGCACGATGAGCGAAACAACGATCGTCCTCGAACGCGCCGGGCCCGTCGCGTTGCTGCGGTTGAACCGCCCTAAACGCCTCAACGCGCTCAACGACGCGTTGATGATCGAGCTTGCCGATGCGCTCGAAGCACTCGACGGTGATGCACGTACGCGCGCCGTCGTCATCACGGGCGACGACCGCGCGTTCGCGGCGGGCGCCGACATCGGCGAACTCAGTCAACCGGGCGGGCCGCAACTCGACGTCTGGGACCGTTTGTGGGCTGCCGGTCTGCCCACCATCGCGGCCGTGCGCGGCCTCGCGCTGGGCGGCGGGCTCGAGCTGGCGATGAGCTGCGATCTCCTCGTGGTCGCCGACGACGCGCGGCTCGGTCAGCCGGAAATCGAGCTCGGTTTGATTCCGGGCGCGGGCGGCACGCAGCGCCTCACGCGCGCGCTCGGCAAGACGACGGCAATGGAAATGGTGCTCCTCGGACGCCAGCTTAGCGGCACCGAAGCGTACGCGCGGGGTTTGGCGAACGCATGCGTCCCGCCGGAACGCGTGCTTGCGAAAGCGCTCGCCGCCGCGCACACGCTCGCCCGCAAAGCGCCGCTCGCCGTGCGCGCCGCAAAACGCCACGTGCTCGCGGCGTTCGAAGAGCCCCTCGCGGCCGGTCTGCAAGCGGAACGCCGCACCTTTCGCGCGCTTCTGTCCACCGCGGACGGACGCGAAGGCGTCGCCGCGTTCAACGAGAAGCGCAAACCGGCGTGGAGCGGCAAATGAACGAACGCATCGACCATCGGCTCGCGGTCGACGGCGCCGTTGCAATCATCACGCTCGATCGTCCGGACGCGTACAATGCCGTGACGAGCGCGCTTTTGAAATCGCTCTTGATCACCTTGAAAGACGTGGAACGCGACGCCGCCGTCCGGGCCGTTGTGATCACCGGCGCGGGAAAAGCGTTTTGCGCCGGTCAGGCACTCGACGACGCGACGACACTGCGTGCCGGCGAGCGCCCGGATTTTTTTGCCGTCGTGACCACCGGCTTCAATCCGGTGATCGAGAAGCTGCTGACGATGGAAAAACCGATCGTCGCCGCAGTTAACGGCGCAGCCGCCGGCGCGGGCATGGGTTTGGCGCTGGCCTGCGACTTTCGCTTCGTCGCGGAAACGGCATCGTTCACGACCGCCTTCGCGAAAATCGGCTTGGTGCCCGATAGCGGCGTCTCGTACTTGCTGCCGCGCATGGTCGGCTATGGGCGTGCGCTGGAGCTCTGCATGCTTTCGGAAAAGATCGACGCGCGGCGCGCCGATGAGCTCGGCTTGGTCACGAAGCGAACGGGACCCGAATCGCTGGTCAGCGAAACGCAAGCCTTCGCGGCGCGTCTGGCCGCGGGGCCGCGTTCGCTCGGCCTCATCAAACGACAGCTCGTGCGCAACGGCCTCGGCGCGTTCCGCGACGCGCTGGTGTATGAAGCGGAAATGCAGAGCGTCGCCGGCGAAACGGCGGATTTCACGGAAGGCGTCGAAGCCTTTCGTGGGAAGCGCGCGCCCGCGTTCACCGGGCGATGACGACCGCGACGAGCGCGCTCGACGAACTGCACGCCGCGGCTGAGGTCGTGCACGACGTGCTCCCGCGCACGCCCCAGTATGCGTGGCCGCTGCTCGGCGCGCGCACCGGCGCGGAAGTGTGGGTGAAACACGAAAACCATCTGCCGATCGGGGCATTCAAAGTGCGCGGCGGTCTCGTGTACTTCGCCGAACTGCGGCGGAGCCGGCCGCACGTCCGCGATGTCATCGCCGCCACCCGCGGCAATCACGGACAGAGCATCGCCTTCGCCGCGCGGCGGTACGCTATGACCGCTACCATCGTCGTGCCGCACGGCAACAGCGCCGAGAAGAACGCGGCGATGCGCGCGCTCGGTGCCGAGCTGATCGAAGCCGGCGAGGATTTCAATGCGGCGCTCGAGACGGCGCGCAGGCTTGCAGAGGAGCGCGGCGCGCACTTGGTTCCGTCATATCACCCTGCGCTGGTACGGGGCGTGGCCAGCGCAGGGCTGGAGCTCTTCGGTGCCGTGCACGACATCGATGCCGTGTACGTACCGATCGGACAAGGCTCCGGCGCCGCTGCTCTCATCGCGGCACGCGATGCGCTCGGACTCCGCACGCACATCATCGGCGTCGTCGCCGCGGCAGCCGACGCGTACGCGCGTTCGTTCGAGGCCGGCCGCGCGATTGCAACCGAAACCGCGGCAACGATTGCGGACGGCGTCGCCTGCCGCGTTCCGGATCCCGCGGCGTTCGCCGTCTTGAAGCATGGCCTGGCGCGCATCGTGCGGGTCAGCGACGAGGCGATTTGCGATGCGATGCGCGTCCTGTTCTCAGACACGCACAATGTTGCGGAGGGTGCGGGCGCGGCCGCGCTGGCAGCGCTGCTGCAGGAGCGCGCCGTCATGCGCGGCCGCCGCGTCGCGGTCATGCTGACCGGCGGCAACATCGACCGCGCGATGTTCGCGGATGTGATGGCCCGGTGACCACGGGACCGACCGCAAATGCTTACAAGCGCGCGCCCTCATGCAACATCGCGTGCTATTTCGGAGCGTCCACCGCCCACACCGCGTGCGGGTCGCGCTCGTTCGGCCACACGTGAACCATCCACCCGAAAATTTGCGGCGTCCAACGGCCGCCCGCAGCGTCGCACGCCTCTTTTGTTTCGACCGTACCGAGGAAACCGAATCGGCCGTCGTTGCGCGTGCCGGCCGGCGGAAAACAGTAATCGACGTGGCGATGCCACTGTGCGACGCTCAGCGGCACCATCGCATCGAGATCGTTTTCCGCAATGCGCGGCCCCGCCGTATACATCACGCCGACCAGCGTCAACGCACTGCCGCGCCGCTCGAAAATCATCGACGTCGGATGGTCCGCGTTGAACGTTCCGCCCCACGCCTCGGCCGCGTACCGGTCGTTCGTGTAGTGTTCGATCGGCAGCGGTACGCCGGGCAAAAATTTCTTGAAGCCGGCGGCTTCGACGGCGGCGACGTCGGGCCAGCGCTTCATCGCCGCACGCGCGGCGGCCGCAACGACGTCGGCCCGCGCACGGTCGCCCGGATGGTCCGGACGCGCCGCGGTGAGCGCCATGTGATGGTGCATGTCGTGCGATGACATGGAACCCATCGCGGGCGAGTCATCGAGCGCCGCCGAAGCCGCGGGCGCTGCGCTCCAAGCGGCTGCCGTCAGCATGGATGCTAGGCCGATTTCCGTTATCCGCATGACGCCAGCATAGCGCATGCCGCAGCGCCGCGAATTAAAGGCGCTCGAAAATCGTCGCGATGCCCTGGCCCATGCCGATGCACATCGTCGCAAGGCCATACCGGCCGCCGCGGCGCTTCAGTTCGTGCAGCAGCGTCGTGGAGATGCGCGCGCCGCTGCAGCCCAACGGGTGCCCCAAGGCGATGGCACCGCCGTTGACGTTCACGATCGCCGGATCGATCTCCAGTTCGCGCACGCACGCGACGCTTTGCGCCGCGAACGCTTCGTTCAATTCCACGAGGTCGAGGTCGGACGCGGTCAGCTTGGCACGCTGCAGCGCGTGGCGGGCCGCACCGATGGGGCCGATTCCCATGACGCTCGGGTCGACCCCGAAGACCGCACTGGTGACGACGCGCGCCAGCGGCTGCCAGCCGTTTCGTTCGGCGGTCCCGGCGCTGCACATCAGCAGCGCGCACGCGCCGTCGTTCAGCGGCGACGAGTTCCCGGCCGTGACGGTGCCGTCCGGCTTGAATGCCGGCTTCAACTTCGCGAGCATCTCGCGCGTCGTCTCGGGCCGCGGCGGCTCGTCGACGGTCACGGCCGTTTCCGCCTTCCCCTGCTTCACGCGGACGGGCGTCAACTCGGCGTCAAAGCGGCCGGCGTCGACCGCGGCCTTGCACTTCGTTTGGGAGTCGTACGCGAACGCATCCTGATCGTCGCGGGTGACGTTGAATTGCGCGGCAACCTTCTCCGCGGTTTCGCCGAGCGAGATCGGCGGATACAGCGCCGCGAGCGCCGGGTTCACCATGCGATTCCCGAGTGTCGTGTCGTGGATGGCCGGTGCGCGGTCGAAGGCTTTTTCCGTTTTCAAGATGACAAACGGCGCACGCGTCATCGATTCCGCGCCGCCGGCGATCACGATATCGGCGCACTCGGCTTTGATCGCGTGAAACGCCGAGTTGATCGCCTGCAGCCCGCTGCCGCACAAGCGATTGACCGTCGTCCCGCCGATGCTCGTCGGCAGACCCGCGATCAAGAGCGCCATGCGCCCGCCGTTACGGCAATCTTCGCCGGCTTGATTGGCGGCGCCCCAGAACAGATCTTCGATCGTTTCCGGATCGACCTTCGTGCGCTCTACGAGCGCTTTCATCGCGACCGCGCTCAAATCGTCGGGGCGCACGTGCGCGAGCGCGCCGCCGTACCGTCCGAGCGGCGTGCGAACGGCGTCGACGACGACCGCTTCAGGCAACGCTGAATCTCTCCAATTTGGCGATGCCGATCTCGTCCGCCATCGCGTCTAGGTCCTCCCACACTTTCGGTAAGAGCGGGATACCGTCGCGGCGGTACTCGATTGTTTTCTCGTGTTCGATCTCGCCCGCGACGTACACGCGCCTTTCGCCCGGCGCTCCGGCACTGTCTTTGAATTGCCGCAGTTCGCGATCCATGTCGCGCTTGAAGTCGGCGACATCGCGCAACGCGTCGATGCGCATCGCGCCGAACCAATGCGACGTCACGCCGCCGGTGTTCGTCGTGCCTTCGGGAATGCTGAGCGCCGTGCCGAACGCGCCGCCGGCGAGCACGCCGCAGAAGATTTCGGACAGCGCTCCGAGCCCGTAGCCCTTGTGGCCGCCGCCCTCGACGCCGAAGCCGCCGAGCGGCAGCAGCGCGCCGTGAAATTGCGCTTCTTTTGGATCGTCGGTTTCGTTACCGTGCCGGTCGACGGCCCAGCCCGGCTTCAGCTTCCAACCCTTGCGCCCGTACACTTCAAGCTTACCGTACGTGACCGTCGTCGTCGCGAAGTCGAACACGAACGGCGGTTCGCGGTCGGTCGGGATCGCGAACGCGAACGGATTGGTGCCTTGCATCTTATCAGCGCCGAACGTGGGGGTCGCGAAATGAATCGAGTCGGTCGACGACATGCCGATCATGTCGTGTTCGAGCGCCATCATCGCGTAGTAGCCGGCGATTCCGTAGTGATTGGAGTTGCGAACGGCGGCGAACGCGATGCCGTTTTTTTTGGCTTTCTCGATCGTTCGGCGCATGGTCGCGACCGATGCCGGGTGACCCAGGCCGTTGTCGGCGTCGAGCAAGTATGACGCCGGCGTTTCGCGCACGACCTTGTATTCGGGTGCCGCGTTGATGGTGCCGACGCGGACGCGGTCGACGTAAAACCAGCGCAAGCGCGCGATGCCGTGCGACTCGATCGCGCGCAAGTCCGCGGCGACGAGGAGGTCCGCAACGTCGCGCGCTTGCGCCGTGCTCACGCCGACGTGCGTGAGCGCGCGTTCGATATACGCACGCTCGTCTGCTTCCGTAACCCGGCTCGTCGTGGCCGCCGCGTCGATCATGCGCCGTGATTGCGCAACGCCGCCGAACGGTCCTCGGCCCGGCCGAGCTGCGTCGCGCGCTCGATCGCCGTTTCGGGATCGCTCACCGGGCGTCGCCCAATTCGTCCGCGGTGCGGCGCAGCAGCTCGTCGGCCGCGTACTCGTCGTAGCGCGCACGATCGTAGCAGAGCGTGAGCCAGCAGCAGCCGTCCACGATCGCACCCGGCGCCAAGATCGCGGGCTGGCCCGGGTTGACGAGCGGAAACGCGAGCAGTGTTCCGCTCGCCCCGACGTTTGTCACGGTGTACTCACCGCCCGTCACATCCGCCGGCGTCAGCGCGTGCTCGCGTGCGCGGCCGGCGGTGTCGCGAATGCGTTCGGAGATCGCGTCGACCGAAAGGCGCTGCGCGTCATGCACCACCGGAACGACGAGACCGCCCGGAATCTCGACGGCTACCCCGACGTTCGCAACGTTTGCTGCAACGGCGAGCGCCTTCACGAAATACGCGGTCCAGCTCCGCTCGCCGCGGTCGATGCGCGACAGGTCGACGATGCGCGTGCACGCGCCTTGCGCGATCGTCGCGCGCGCTTCGAGCATCCGTTCGGCAATGCGGCGGCGCATCGGGCCGAGCGCGTCGGCCTGCGGTGGTGCCGCGAGTGCCGACGGAGCCGTCACCGCGGTGTGCACTCCGGCGGCGCTGCCGTTCGGCGTGCCGATCCGTGCGATCACCTGACCGACCTGCGCGACCGCGCCTTCGGCGACGAGAATTTCGCCGAGCGTCCCGGCCGCCGGCGCCTCGACGTCGGCGTTGACTTTGTCGGTCTCGACCGCGAACAGCGGCTCCCCCTTCGTCACCGCGTCGCCGGGGCGCTTGTACCAGGCGCTGACGATGCCTTCGACGAGCGTATCGGCCAAGCGCGGAAACTCAACGTCGTACAAGGCGCTTTTCCTCGACGGTGCGCTTGAACTGCGTGAGAAACCGGCCGGCGTCGCCGCCGTCGACGGCGCGGTGATCGACGGCGCACGCCACGTATGCGCGGCCCTCGCGCACGGCGCCGATGCGTATCGCCGCCGTTTGCCCCGGACGTACGAACGGAATCGCGAGATGCGCGCCGTTGGTACCGAAGTCGACCAGCGTGATCGTGCCGCGTCCGCTCGGCGGCGCGTGCGGTCCCAGATCGAGGTCCACACGAACGTCGGCATGCTCCACGATGCGGTCCCACGTGAACGTCGCATTGCAGCGCGGAACGGCGCGGCAGGCGGCGACCACCGCATCGACGGCGGTCGCGAGATGGTCGTGGTCCATCGCAACTTCCACGACGCTTGCCGCTTGCGGGGTCGCGGGATCGAAGGCGCTGGGCGCCGCGACGCTGCTGCGCATCGCGACCAGCGTCGCGAGCGCGTTCGCAATCGTATGCCGGTTTGGCAGCAACGCGTCTTCGAGCGCATCGTCAACCGGAATGCCGGCGACGTCGGGCATCGTAACGCGCACCGGCGGGACGTCGAGCACGCCGGCCTCCGCGGCGATGGCGCACAATTCCGCGCCGAAGCCCATCGTCAGGGTGTCCTCGTGAACGACGCATAGGCGCCGCGTTTTTTCGAGCGAGCCGAGAATCGTTGCGCGATCGAGCGGCAGCAAAGTGCGCAGGTCGATGACCTCGATGTCGATGCCGTTCAGCGCGAGCCTGTCCGCGGCCGCAAGCGATTCGTGCAGCATCATACCGTACGCGAGCACCGTCGCATCGCGGCCGGCGCGGGCGATCGACGCCACGCCGAGCGGAACGGTGAAATCACCCTCCGGCACGTGACCTTTGATCGCTCGATACGTCCGCTTGTGCTCGAGTACGAGCACCGGGTCCGGATCACGAATCGCGGCGATCAACAGTCCCTTCGCGTCGGCGGGCGTGCTCGGCGCGACGACCTTCAGCCCCGGAACGTGCGCGTAGAACGCTTCGATGCTTTGCGAATGATACGGGCCGCCGCGGAACCCCGCGCCGTACGGCGTCCGCACCACCATGGGACACGTCCATTCGCCGCCGGTGCGATATCGTATTTTGGCGGCTTCCCCGATCAGATGATCGGCGGCGGCGTGGATGAAGTCGGCGAACTGAATTTCGGCGACCGGGCGCAGCCCGCGCATCGCTAGGCCGACAGCGAATCCGACGATCGTGAGTTCGGCCATCGGCATGTCGACGACGCGCTCCGGACCGAAGCGCGCGAACAGCCCGTCGGTGGCTCGAAAGACGCCGCCGAGCTGCCCCACGTCCTCGCCGAAGACCAGCACGCGGTCGTCGAGCGCCATCTCCGTTTCGAGCGCTTCGCGCACCGCTTCAACGACGCTGAGCTCACGCATACACGTGCTCCATCGCGGTGGCCGGATCGCCGTGCGGTTGCGCTTCCGCCCATTCGGCTGCATTGCCCGCCGTCGTCGCGTTCTCCGCATCGGCGGCTGCCGCAAATGCCGGATCCACGTTCGCCCGGAGTAAGCCGAGCGGGTCGCGCGCCCGGCCGGCGTCGACTTCCGCCGGCGAACGGTACCGCGTATCGTCGTCATTCGAGGTGTTCGGCATGAAACGGCAGCAGACGGCATCGATGAGGGACGGTCCGCCGCCGGCGCGCGCGCGGTCGATCGCTTCTTTCGCGGCGGCGTACATGACGGTCGCGTCCATCGCATCGACCGTGACGCCCGGCATGCCGTAGGCGGCGGCGCGCGCTGAAAGTTTCTGTGGTTTGTATTCGAGCGTGCTTTTTACCGACTGCGTGTAGCCGTTGCGGTGAATGACGAAAACACACGGCAAATCTTGCACGGCGGCAAAGTTCATGCACTCGTGCGCTTCGCCTTTTTGCGCGCCGCCGTCGCCGAACGCGATCACCGTGACGCTGGGCTCGCGCAGCAACTGCGAGCCCCACGCGGCGCCCACGCCGTGCGAGGCGTGATTGGGCTGCGGCCCCTGCTGCGAGAGTATGCGCAAGGCCTTCGAGCCGAAGTGCGCGTACGGCTGGCGGCCGTGCGCGTTGGGATCAGCCGGCCGCGAAAAGAAATTCAGCATGACGTCGCGCGCCGGCATGCCGAGCACCAGCAGCGCTGCGAGATCACGGTAGTGCGGCGCGACGAAGTCGACGCCGGGCTGCATCGCCATGGCGTACCCCACTCCGACGCCTTCGTGACCGGCGCACGGTACGGCGAAATGCGCACGGCCGGCGCGTGCGAGCCGCCACATGCGCTCGTCGAGCGCTCGCGCGAGCGACATGGCGCGATATGCGCGCCGCAGCTCGCTCTCCGTCATCATCGGCGCAGCGGTTAATGCACGAGCTTGAACTGTTTGTTGGCGATTTGCGTGATGACTGCGGAGAAGACCGAAAGGCCGTTGTGGTCCCCCGGCGTGATGCGGAACGTGCCCGACACGCCGTTGTACGTGACGTGCTCGAGCGCGTCGCGCAGCTTGTCGGCCTGCGTTCCGCGCGCTTGCTGCAGCGCTTCCTTCAATACATAGATGCCGTCGTAGCCGAAGCCGCCGAAGATGCTGACCGGCGCATCCTTCGGATAATTTTTCAGGAACGCATCGATGTAGTGGACGGTCACCTTCTTCTGCGGGTCGCTCGCCGCAATCTGGTCCGCCACGTTAATTTTCGTGCTCGCGATGTACGCACCGTTCAGGGCATCGCCGGCCTGCACGGGGAATGCGCCGTTCGCGGCGCCGTCGGAAAAGTAAATCGGCGTCGTCAGGCCGAGTTCGCGGTAGCCCTTGATCACCACGGCGACCGACGGGAGCGTGCTCCACACCACGATCGCCTGCGGATTCGCCGCCTTCACCTTGGTGAGCTGCGTCGTTGCGTCGCTCGCCGTGGCTGCGATCGCCTCCGCGTCAACCACGTCGAAGCCCATCTTCCGGCCGGCATCTTGAAAGTGGCTGAGACCGGTCTTCCCGTAGTCGTCGTTGCGATAGATCACGGCGACCTTGGTTTCATTGTGCTTGCGCATGAACTCTTGCATCACTTGCGCCACGTGGAAATCCGTAATCGGAATCTTGAAGATCCATTTGCGTTCGGCCGCGGGCTGGATCACTTGCGCGCTGGACGCGAACGAAATGAGCGGGACCTTCGCTTCGGTCATGATGGGCACCATCGCCAGCGACGTCTGCGTGAGCGAGGAACCGAACAGCGCGATCACATGTTGATCCAACAGTTTGCGCACCGCGTTGACCGCGGTGGTCGGATTCGACTCGTCATCGATGATCGTAATCTGGAGCGGGTGCCCGTTGACGCCGCCCGCCTTGTTGATTTCGTCGACTGCGAGTTGCATGCTGTCGGCTTCGGGCCGCCCGAGCGAGGAGCCCGGACCGCTTTCCGAGACCACCGCGCCGATGACATACGGCTCGCCGGCGGCGCGCGCCGAGCGCGGCGGCAAAGCGGAGGCGCAGAGCGCGAGCGCCAGCGCGGCGGCTCCGGAGCGGACGATTGAGGAGCGCATACGTGAGGGTCCTCCGATGGTCGAGAGTGCGGCTGCGGCGGCCGGTGAGCTCACCCGTGGGGCTCCAAGTAGAACGTTCGCGCGTAACCCGCAAGTTCTTCGGACGTCGCCGTGCCGACGATGCGTCCGCGCTGCATGAGATAGGCGCGCCGGCAAATCTTCGCCGCCATCCGCAGATTTTGTTCGACGAGCAGCAAGGTAACGCCGCGTTCGGCAAGCCGGGCCAGCGCGCCGAAGTTCTCGCTGCGCACCTTCGGCGCAAGCCCGAGGCTCGGCTCGTCGAGCAGCAGCAGTTCCGGCTTCGCCATGAGCGCTCGCCCGATCGCGACCATCTGCTGTTCGCCGCCCGAGAGCGAACCGGCCAGCGTCGTGCGGTAGCGTACGAGGCCGGGAAACAAGGCGAAGACATCTTCCATGTCGGCGGCCAATTCCGCGCGGCCGGCGCGCCGCGAATACGCGCCCATCAGCAGGTTTTCGCGAACGCTGAGCGGCGCGAAGACCTGCCGGCGTTCCGGCACGAGGGCGACGCCGCGCGCCGCCAGGCGCTCGGGCGGGCTGCCGGTAACGTCCGCACCGTTGATGCGCACGGAGCCTGACCGCGGGGGAATGAGTCCCGTGATCGAGCCGATGAGCGTCGATTTGCCCGCACCGTTCGGGCCCACGATGGCAACCGTTTCACCGCGACCCACGTGCAGGCCGACGTCCCACAGAATCTGCACGCGACCGCGCATGGTCGAAAGATGCTCCACTTCGAGCATCGGTATGCCGTTCACGTCAGTTCGTCGCCGATGTACGCGTCGATGACGACGGGATCGGCCGCCACCTCGCGGCCGGTGCCGTGCGCGATCGTTTTGCCGTGATCGAGAACCACGACGCGGTCGGCGACCGACAGCAATTCGCCGACGGCGTGCTCCACCAGCAGCACGCCGACACCGGCCGCGCGCGCCGCACGGATGGAATCGAGAACCGCGCCGCCTTCATCCGGATTCAAGCCGGACAGCGGCTCGTCCAGCAGCAGGATCGCCGGCGCGACCGCGAGGGCGCGTGCCAATTCCAGCAGACGCTCTTCGCCGAACGACAGCGATTCGGTGGGGCGTTCGCCCATCTGCGCGAGCGGCGTCGCGCCGAGCAGCGCGTCGGCGCGTTCGCGCAAACGCGCATCCGTCCGCCGGCGCCGCGTTACCCCCAAACCGCTCGGCACCAGAATGCGGCCGGGCGCCGGGGGATACGTTCCGCCGAACTCGCGCGCGGCCAGCGCAACGGCCAAACTTTCCCGGACGCTCAGCCCCCAGAACATCACCGGCGTTTGAAACGTGCGCGTGACGCCGAGCGCGGCAACACCATCGACGCTGCGCCCGGTGAGGCGCACGCCGTCGAGCAGGACGTCACCCTTCGTGGGCGCCTGTACGCCGCTGATCACATTGAACAGCGTCGTCTTTCCGGCGCCGTTCGGTCCCATGATGCCGAGCACTTCGCCGCTGCGCGCGCTGAACGAGACGTCGTCGAGCGCGACGACGCCGCCGAAGCGCATGGTCACGCCGCGCACCTCGAGTGTCGCCGCGTTCATGCGCGCCGTACCGCGCGCCCGAGCAAGCCCTGCGGGCGCAGCACGAGTACCAGGACGAGGATCAAAAAGCCGACGCCCTGTTCCCAGCCGGTCGAAAACACGCCGCCCGACACTTTCTCGAGGATGCCGAGAACGAAGCCGCCGAGCAGCGCGCCCGGCAAACTATCCAGTCCGCCCAGCACCGCCGCGACGAATCCGGCGAGGCCGAAGGTCAATCCCATGTCGTACGTCGCGCTCGTGATCGGCGCGATGACGACGCCGCCGAGTCCGCCGATCGCCGCTGCCGCGACGAAACTCCAAAATCCGAAGCGCGCCAGCGGAATCCCGAAGGTCGACGCGATCGCCGGACTTGCGACGGCTGCGCGCACCGCCGTGCCGGCGTACGTGTGACGAAAAAAGACGTAGAGCGCGGCGAATACGAGCACGTCGGTCAGCAAGACCCACAGTGCTTGCGGCGGCAGCACGCCGCCGAAGATCGTGACCGAACTTCCGCCGCTGAATGCGGGCAAACTGTACGGGTTCGTCCCCCATACGAACAGCGCGGCCCCGCGCAGCGCCACGTCCAGACCGAGCGTAATGAAGATCAGCGTCACGCCGGTGGAGGCGCGCGCGGGACGGATTGCGAGCACGTACGAGAGCCCGCCGACCAGCGCGGCGACGACGATCGCAGCCGCGGCCGCGACGGGCGCGGGCGCTCCACCGGCGTTCAGCGCGGCGGCCGTCATGGCACCGATCATCGCAAACTCGCCCTGTGCAAAATTGATCAAACCGGTGACTTGATAGATGAGCACGAATCCTGCGGCGATCAAGGCGTAGATTGCGCCGACGACAAGACCCGCAAGGACGTACTGCCACAGCGCCGCCACTACGCGGCGCGTCCTTCGCTCAGCCGGCTCGTCAGGCCACGCGGCAGCAGGATCAACATCACGATGAGAATGACGCCGAGAAAGAACGACTGAAAGTCGCCGCGCGCGCTCGGCAGCACCATCGGCACGACTGCTTGCAGCGCTTGGCCGAGCGCGACGACGATCGCGGCGCCGATAAGGGCGCCCCACAGGCTGCGCATGCCGCCGATGACCGACATCAGCACGAAATTGACGGACAGCAAGAAATTGAACGACGACGGATCGATGTACGACGCGTACGACGCGTACAGCGCGCCCGCCGCGCCGGCATAGACGGCACTGAGAACGAACGTTTGGCGCTTGAGGCGCTCTGCGTTCACACCAAGCGTTGCCGCGCCGAGTTCACCGGCCGAAATCGCGATGAGTGCGCGGCCGAAATTCGAGGTGACCAGGTTGGCCGCAAACCACACGCCGAGTGCGACGCACGCCCACGTGAGCACCGCGTACGCGTGCAAATCGAACGTGCGCCCCGCGAGCGTGAAGCCGGGAATGCCCTTGAACCCCGAGGAGCCGCCGATGAATTCCCATTCGTTGAAAACGACGTTGATGACGATGCCGAGTGCGAGCGTCGCCAGGGCGAGCAAGTTTTCACGAAGCCGCAGTGCGATGAAGCTGAGAACGTAGGCGGCGAGCGCCGCGACGGCGGCGCCCGCCGGCAGACCCAGCCACGGAGTGACGTGTGCCTTCACCGCGAGCGCCGCCGACGTGTACGCGCCGAGCCCGACGAATGCCGCTTGACCGAGGGAAACTTGGCCGGCGTATCCCATGAAGAGATTGAGCCCGAGCGTCACGAGCGCATAGATGCCGATCAGCGTCAGCAAGCCCGTGTAGTACGACGGCAGCAGCCAACTGACCGCAAGGACGACGGCGAAAACCGCCGCAGCGCCGCGCGCATAGCCGGCGGCGTTCATAGTCGGCATCCCGGCCCCGGTTTCTCGGTGCGTCCGCGGGCCACTCCTTGTGCCCGCCGCGCGCACCGCCGTATACTTTGAGCACCTCGGGAGGTCGCCGTCATGATTCGTCGGTGGTGCCCGACGGTTTCACCCAGGTTCAATACCGTTTGGGAAGCCGTAGCCAGAGTACGAGCTGTTAGCAGCGCTCACAGGCTCGACAGAAGATGCCCGCCGTCGATCGCGATGACGCTTCCCGTCATGTACGCGCTCGCATCTGATAGGAGCAAGAGCAGCACTCCGTCGAGATCCTCCAGCCGGCCCAACCGCCGTTGCGGAACCCGCCGCACCAGCGCTTCGCCCGCGGGCGAATCGAAAAACGCCGCGTTTAGGTCCGTCTTGATGTAACCCGGCGCGATCGCGTTGACGCGAATGCCGTAGCGCGCCCACTCCAGCGCAAGCGTTTTCGTGAGGTGAATCAACGCGGCTTTCGACGCGCCGTACGCGCTCAGGCCGCCCGCGGGACGAAGTCCGGCAATCGATGCGACGTTGACGATGGTGCCGCCGCGCGCACTCGCGACCGCGCGCTGCGCGAAGGTGCGCGCGACGAACCACGGACCGGACACATTCGTTGCGAGTACGCCGTGCCACGCGCGCGCATCGAGTTCGAGCGCGGGCGCCGCGGTCGCAATCCCCGCATTGTTCACGAGCGCGGTGACCGGACCAAACGCACGCTCCGCTTCGTCGAATGCGCCGCTGATGCCGGCCTCATCGGTCACGTCCATCACGACGGCGCGGGCGCGCTCGGCGATGGCGGCCGCGACGTGCGCCAAGCGCTCCGCGCGCCGTGCCGCAAGCACGACACGCGCGCCGGCCGCTGCGAGCACGCGCGCGCAATGCGCGCCGATGCCGCTCGAGGCGCCGGTCACGAGAACGGTCGTTCCGCTCAGATCGGCGGTCAGCGGCATATCATTGTTCGTCCGCTACGGTGTCGTGGGTGCGGCTTCCCCCGGCATGACTCGCAGGCTGAACGGCGAAAGCTCGGCGACTTTTCTTTGAGGAGTCCGGCATGACGGATATCTCGCGCCTCAGGAACGTCGCCTTCGTCGGCCCGCACCACGCGGGCAAAACGACCCTGGTCGAGGCGGTGCTCGCGCGCTGCGGCGCGATCCCGCGGCGCGGTTCCGTGCAGCAGGGAACGACGACCACCGATTGCGAGCCGGAAGCAATCGATCACGTTCAGTCCGTGTGCATCGGCTTCGCGCACGCGAACTGCGGCGACGTCGACATCAACGTCATCGACACGCCCGGCTTCATCGACTTTTTCGAAGAGACGAAGCTCGCGCTGTTGGCCGCGGACGCCGCCGTCATCGTCGTGGACGCCGAACCCGGCCGCGTCGCCCAAACGGCGGCGCTGGTGGAACATCTGGAGGTGCGCAAATTGCCGCACCTCTTTTTTATCAATAAGCTGGACCGTCCGGGGGCCGACTTCAACGCGACCCTGACCGCGCTACGCGCCGCGTACGGCCCGCACGTCGTCGCGGAGCATCTGCCGCTCGGCAGCGGCGAGCGCCTGCGCGGCTACGTCGACCTCGCGGAACGCACGGCGTGCGCATACGACGCCGACGGCAAAGAACATTCGATCGACATTCCAGCCGAGATGCGCGCGGACGTCGACGAGGGCCGCCGCATCCTGCTGGAGGCGCTGGCGGATTTCGACGACCACTTGATGGAGGAATTGCTCGAAGGCATCGAGCCGCCGCAGGACGAGATCCGCAAAGATCTCTGTGAGGATTGCGCGCACGATCAAATCGTCGCGGTGCTGGCCGGTTCCGCGCAAAGCGGCGCGGGCACTGCGGCGCTCGTCGACGCGATCGAACGATTGTTTCCGTCGCCGGCAACGCAGCCGCGCCGCGACCTCGACGGCCGCGAAGTCGTGCCGCGCGCGGACGGCCCGGTCATCGCGCAAGTGTTCAAGACGATGATTCACCCGCAGGCCGGGCGGCTGTCGGTCGCGCGCGTCTTCACCGGCACCATCAACGGTCAAACGCAGCTGGTGGACGTTACGCGCGGCAACGCAGCGTTGAAACCGTCGGGGCTGTTCCGGCTCTTCGGCAAGAAACAGGAACCAGTGACGAGCGCCGGTCCCGGCAGCATCGTCGCGCTCGGGCGCCTGGAAGGGGTTTCGACCGGCGATACGCTCGCGAGCACCGGCACGAAAGTGGAGATGCCGACGGTTTCCCTCAACGAACCGGTGTACGCGGTCGCCATCAAACCGAAGGAAAAGCTGGACGAGTCGAAGCTCTCGCAGATGCTCGCGCGGCTCATCGACGAGGACCCTGCGCTGCGCGTCGTGCGCGCTGATTTCACGAACGAGCTGCACCTGCTCGGCAACGGCGAAATGCACGTCGCCACGGCGACCGAACGTCTGTCGCGCAAGTATCACCTCGCCCTCGAAACGCATCCGCCGACGGTGCCTTATCGCGAAACGATTACGGCGCCGACCGAAATGCACTCGCGCTACAAGCATCAAACCGGCGGTCACGGCCAGTTCGGGGACGTGTGGCTGCGCATCGAGCCGCGCAAGCGCGGCCACGGCGTCACGTTCTCGGAACACATCGTGGGCGGCGTCGTGCCGAAGAACTTCTTTCCGGCTGTCGAGAAGGGTGTGCGGGAGGCTTTGATGCACGGGCCGGTCGGCGGCTTCCCGATCGTCGACGTACACGTGACACTTTTCGACGGTTCGTATCACGCCGTCGATTCGAGCGAAGCGGCGTTCAAAACCGCGGCGTCGATGGGCATTCGTGACGGCATTCCGAAATGCAATCCGGTCTTGCTCGAACCTCTCGTCCGCGTGGAAACGCTCGTCCCGAGTGAATACGTGTCGGCCGCCGTCGGGCAACTCACTGCCAAGCGCGGGCAGATACTCGGTTTCGACGCGAGCGACCGCGCCGGCTACGATTGCGTGCGCGCGCTCGTGCCGCAGTCCGAACTTTCGCGCTACATTACCGAGCTGCGCACGGCGACGGCAGGATTCGGCACGTACTCTTGGCGCCACGAGCGCTTCGAGATCGCCCCCGAACGCGTCGCCGCCGGCGTTACGGCCTAAGCGCCGCCGGCGGTCGTACGCCGGCACGTTTGAGTTCACGCTCTAGCGTGCCGGTGCACAGTGCGAACGGCATCCGATAGTCGCCGCGAGTGACGAGAACGGACGGCTGAACGTTTCCGGGCGATTGCGTTCGATGAAAGCGTGCGTCGTGCACGCCGGCGCATAGCGCGCAACAAGCGCCGCCGGCCATCGTATTACTGAAAAGAATCCTCCTCGTCACCCAGAAAGCGTTCCGCGCGGAGGAACAGCCATCGAAACATTGATTGCGCTGTGCCGGCGATCGCTGGCAGGGCCCGACCGTGACATCCTCGCGGAGCGCGATGCAGCCGGTCGCTGGGACATGATGCGCTCCGCACGGCTGCGGGAGCGTATCGAGCAGCGCGCGATGGGCCTGCGCGCGGCGGGCGTGGGGCGCGGCGACCGGGTCGCGATGATGTCGCCGAACCGGATCGACTGGATCGTTACGAGCCTTGCGGTTTTGTTCGCCGGCGGCGTGACGGTGCCGATCTACGCAACCCAGGCGCACGATCAGGTGCGCCACATCCTCATGCATTCAGGCGCGAAACTGCTCGTTGTCGACGCGCCTGCACTGCGCGACGCGCTCGCCGCGAGCGGCGTGCAGCTGCCACGCACCATCTCGTTTGACGGTGAAGGCGACGGAACGGCCCGCGCCGTCGACGACGTCGGCCGGCTGGCCGCGGCGGCCGAGCCCGGCGCGCTCGATGCAATTGCGGCAACGGTTGCGCCGGACGATCTCGCCGTACTCATCTATACATCGGGCACGACCGGTGTGCCCAAAGGCGTGATGCTCTCGCATAGCAACATCGTCTCGAACGTGGTCGATCCGTATCCGCTGCTCGAGGACGTGGTGCGGCCCGGCGATCCCGTGTTGTCGGTGCTGCCGTACGCGCACATTTACGAAAGCACCAACGTTTTCGGCTACTTTTTGCACGAGGGCACGATCTACGTGAACCGCGGGATCGACGCGCTGCTGCAGGATCTGCGCGAGGTGCGGCCGGTCCTGATGTTCGGGGTCCCGCGCATTTTCGAGCGCATGCTCGCAGCTATCCGGGCGCGGGCGCGCGCGCAAGGCGGCCTGCGCGCACGGCTCGTGCCATGGGCGCTGGACGCCGGACGCAAGTATATGGAAGCCCGCGGAACGCGCCGCCACGCCGGTCTCGGCTGCACCCTGGGCTATCGCATCGCGCGGGCGCTCGTTCTCCGGAAGATCCCGACGCTGCTCGGGCTCGACCGCCTCGCGTGGTTCGGAAGCGGCAGTGCGCCCCTGCACCCCGACACGGCGTGGACGTTTCTCGGCTTCGGGGTGCGGATCGTGGAAGGGTACGGTCTCACGGAATGCTCGCCTGTCGTCACGGCCGCGCATCCGGATCGCGCGATCGTCGGCACGGTCGGGCCGCCGATCGCAAACGTCGAGGTGAAACTCGCGGCGGACGGCGAGCTGCTCGTGCGCGGGCCGAACGTGATGAAGGGCTACTATCACGATGACGCGGCGACGTCCGCAGCGATCGTCGACGGCTGGCTTCAGACGATCGAGAACGACGAGCTTTCGCCGACGCAAAAAATCAAACGGCGCACGGTCGAACAACGCTACGCCGATTTGATCGACGGCCTCTTCAGCCGCGCGGCATGAGCCCACCGCCGCGCACGAGTTCCGCCATCTCGCGCAACGCCGGATCGGCTGACCGCTCAAAGGTTGCCGCGACCCGCGCGCGGTCCGCCGCCGGCCGGTTCTGACTCACCTTCGCCTTCGCTTCGAGGCGCGCGATCGGAATCTCGAAGGCGACGATGCCGCCGAGCATCCGGCGCAGATACGGTTCGGGCAGCGCCTCGATCGTCCAGTTTGACGCGGCGGCACGCTCGTTGTCGTCGACGAGCGCGCGCAGCATTTGAAGCACCGCGCCGGCGTTCTCGATGATGCGCGGAACGCCATAGGCGTGCAC
>JBHEMQ010000021.1:21662-35565 GCA_046262475.1 Candidatus Velthaea sp. | reverse complement strand
GAGTAGCTCGGCAAAGGCCGTTCGCTGCTCGAGCGTCAAATTGGAATCGTCATCGGAATCCTTTCGTTTGCGCTTCATGCGCAAAGATTTGCCGCCGCCACGCGAGCTCCGCGGCGTAGCTCAGCAGAAGTTTGTCGCGTTCGACGTCGGTGAGTCGCACCTGCTTAGAGCGGAACGGTTTCCGCAGCGCGCGGCGCCGTGCCGCCCGCGCTCTCGCCGGCGGTCATGGCGGCATATTCGCGAACGTCGATGACGGAAGGGTCGCCGCGCATCAGTAGCGCGTATGCGATCAGCCCGCCGGCAAGGCCGAAGAGCCAGCCGCCGGTCCAAAGCACACGCAGCGCAGGCACCGCAAGGCCGAGCAGCGCGACGGCCCAGCCGATCGCGACCGCAATGAGCGCGCGCAGATTGAAGCCGCCGCGATAGTCGTAGCGTCCCTTCGGCGTATAGAGCGCCGAGAGGTCGAGCCGCCGCGAGCGCACGATCCAGTAATCCGCGATGGCGATGCCGTCGATTGGGCCGAGCAGCGCGCCGTACGTCCCGAGCCACGTGAAGATGTACGTCGAGAACTCGGCGAGCACGTACCACGGCTGCATAAGGAGCGACAGCAATCCGGTCATGATGGCGCCGGTCGCGAAGGTGATGCGGGCGGGCCACAAGTTTTCGAACGCGCGCGCCGGCGCCATGACGTTCGCGCCGACGTTGATCGTGATCGATGAGAGCATAACCACGGCGCCCGCGACGATGACGACCGGCGTCGGGAAGCGCACGATGAGCTCGACCGGGTTCCACAACGCCTTTCCGAACAAGATGACGGTTGCCGACGTGACCGCGATGCCGATGAACGCGAAACCCGCCATTGCGAACGGCATCGACGCTGCCTGTCCGAGCAGTTGTCCGCGCTGCGTGCGCGCGTAGCGCGTGTAGTCGGGAATGTTGAGTGCGAGCGTCGCCCAGAAGGCGATCACGCCGATGACGGACGGGAAAAACGCCGCCCGGAACGACGCGCCGTGCAGCGTGGGCGGCGTCGCGAGCATCGGTCCGAATCCGCCCGCACCGGACGCCGCCCACGCGAGCAGCGCCAAGGCGCCGAGCGCCACCGTCGGGGCCGCAATCTGCGCGAGCCGCCCGATGGCTTGCGGGCCGCGCATCGCGACCGCGACGTTGGCAAGCCAGAAGACGCCGAATGCAATCCCCACGTGCGCGGGCAACGCGGACCAGCCCGGCACCGTGCGCGCGACGATCGCGTCGAGCGCCGTGCCGCCAAACCAGCTATTGATCCCGAACCAGCCGGCGGCGATGATCGCGCGCGCGAGCGCCGGCAGATGCGCGCCGCGCGTTCCGAACCACAGCCGCGCGAACACCGGATACGGAATGCCGTACTTGGTCCCGGCGTGCGAAACGAGCAAGATCGGAATCAGTACCGCGACGCTGCCGGTAAAAATTGTGAGCACGGCCTCGACCCAATTCATGCCGAGGGCGATCATGCCGCTCGCCAGCGAGTACGTGGGAATGCACAGGCACATTCCGATCCATAGGAACGCGAACTTCCCGCCCGGCCAATCGTGCTCGTCCAGCGTACACGGCCGCAGGTCGTCGTTCCACAGCGATCGGCCGGCGGCGGCCGCGCTCGCGGCGGCCGGGGTCAGGGTGACGATGTCGCCGTGACGCACTTGCGTAACGCGCACGGCCGCGCTCACCTCAGATCTCGACCATCGCGCCGTACGTCTCGGGGCGCCGGTCACGGTAGAACTGCCAGGTGTCGCGAACCTGCGCGATCACGGCGCGATCCATCTCGCCGAGCACCACCTCGTCCTGGTCGCGGCTGCCGACCGCCACGAACTGCCCGCGCGGATCGACGAGATACGACTGACCGTAGAATTCGCCCATGTTCCAGGGCGCCTCGACGCCGACGCGGTTGATCGCGCCGACGTAGTACCCGTTCGCAACGGCGTGCGCGGGCTGCTCCAGCTTCCAAAGATATTCGGACAGGCCCGCGACGGTAGCGGACGGATTGAACACGATCTCAGCGCCGTTCAGGCCGAGCATGCGCGCGCCCTCGGGAAAATGGCGGTCGTAGCAAATGTACACGCCGACCTGCGCGAATTTGGTCGGAAAAACAGGGTAGCCGCTGTTGCCGGGCTTGAAGTAAAACTTCTCCCAGAAGCCGCACCCGGCGGGGCCCGCGGCGACCTGAGGAATGTGGTGCTTGCGGTACTTACCGAGGTACGTGCCGTCGGCATCGATCACCGAGGCCGTGTTGTAGTACACACCCTTGATCGTGACCTCGTAGATCGGCACCACGAGCACGATGCCGAGTTCCCGCGCCAGGTCTTGCATCATGCGCGTGGTCGGACCATCGGGAATGGATTCCGTCGCGTCGTACCATTTCGGGCTCTGTTCCGTGCAGAAGTACGGTCCGTAGAAGAGCTCTTGCAAGCACACGATCTGCGCGCCGCGCTGCGCCGCCTCGCGGATCAGGCGCACGTGCTTCTCGACGGCGCGCGTCTTGTGCACCGCGACGGGCTCGCTGCCGTCCGTTTCGTGGTGCGCCTGCACGAGACCGATGGTGACGCGGTCGCTCGCGTACGCGCTCATAATGCCACCGGAAAAAACGGATCGGCTTTGACGAACCGGCCGGCGCCGGCTTCCCCGCGGAACGTGCCGTCCTGCACGATGTGGCGGCCGCGCGAAAACACGTGGCGTGCTTTACCTTTCACTTGCAGTCCCTCGAAGATGTTGTTGTCGACGTTCATATGATGGTCGCGCGCCGAAATCGTGCGTGCGATAGCGGGATCCCAAACGACCACGTCGCCGTCGGAACCGGCCGCGAGCGTGCCTTTGCGCGGGAAAAGACCGAAGAGTTTCGCCGCATTGGTGGACGCGAGGGCGACGAAGTGGTTGATGCCGATAACGCCCGCATTCACGCCGTAGTGCCAGAGGATGCTGAACCGATCCTCGATGGTCGGGGCGCCGTTCGGTATCTTGGAAAAATCGCTCTTGCCGAGTTCTTTCTGCCCGCAGTTGTTGAACGAACAGTGATCCGAGCCGAACGTCTGCAGCTCGAAGTTTTTCAGCTTGCGCAAGAGCACGTTTTGATTCCACTTCGGCCGCAGCGGCGGCGACATCACGTAGTTCGCCGCAGTGAAGCCGGGGCGCTCGTAATCGTCGTCCGAACAGACCAAGTACTGAGGGCACGTCTCTCCGTAAATCGGCAACCCGCGCTTCCGTCCGTCGCTAATCGCGTCGGCAGCCATGGCGCTGGAAACGTGCACGACGTACAGCGGCGCCTCCGCGATTTCGGCGAGGCGTACGGCGCGATGCGTCGCTTCGCCCTCGGCTTCGACGGGTCGCGTCGAGGCGTGATACTTCGGCGCCGTGTCACCGCGCGCGAGTGCCTCCTCGACGGTCACCGCGATAACGTCGCCGTTCTCCGCATGCACCTGGACGAGGCCGCCGAACGCTTTGGCGGCCTTCATGACGCGGAAAATCGTCTCGTCGTCGACCTGCAGCACTCCCTTGTACGCCATGAAGCATTTGAACGAGTTCACGCCTTCGCGCTCGATCATCGTTTGAATCTCGTTGAGCGTGTCGTCGCGCCCGTCGGCGATCGTGAGGTGAAAGCCGTAATCGATCGCCGCTTTGCCCGCGGCTTTCTTCTTCCAAGTGTCGAGCGCGTTTTGCAGGGTGTCGCCCTTGGTGTGCAGCGCGAAGTCGACGATCGACGTCGTTCCGCCGAGCGCAGCGGCGACGGTCCCCGTCGCGAAGTCATCCGCCGTGATGGTGCCGCCGAACGGCATGTCCAAGTGTGTGTGCGGATCGATCCCGCCCGGAAAAACGAAGCAGCCCGCGGCGTCGACTACCGCGTGCGTGCCCGTATCGAGCTTCGTTCCGAGGGCCGAAACGACGTCGCCTTCCAGCAGCACGTCCGCGTGCGCGACGTCGGTAGCGGTGACGACCGTGCCGCCGCGAATCAAGGTGCCGATGACGTACCCCCTCGTATCAGGTTGCGGCGGTCGTCAATTCGACCTCGCGCCACGTCGTGCTGTGTGCCCCGTCGTCGACGCGCACCATCGTGATGCAATCTTCGACCGGGCACACCATCGCGCACAAATTGCAGCCGACGCAATGCTCTTCGTCGACGACGAGCTGCTCGGCACCGGCCGAATCGCGCACCCGCTCGATGCACTGATGCGCGGCGTCCTCGCACGCGATATAGCACTTGTTGCAGTTGATGCACGCCAGCGGATCGATGCGAGCGACGACTTTGTAATCGAGATTCAAATCGTTCCAGTTCACGAACTTCGGCACGCTCTTGCCGACGAGCTCGCGCACCGAGCCGATCCCGCGCTCGTCGAGATAGTTGTTCAAGCCGTCGATCATGTCTTCGACGATCCGGAAGCCGTGGTGCATCACGGCGGTGCATACTTGCACGGTGCTCGCACCCATCAGCAAAAACTCGACGGCGTCGCGCCAGGTGGCGATGCCGCCGATTCCGCTGATCGGTCTGCGCACGTCCGGATCGCGCGCGCAGTCGGCGACCATGTTGAGCGCGATCGGTTTCACCGCCGGTCCGCAGTAGCCGCCGTGCGCGCCGAGACCGTCGACGTGCGGAATGGGATTCCACGTGTCGATGTCGACGCCCATGAGGCTGTTGATCGTATTGATCATGCTGACCGCATGTGCGCCGCCGCGTGCCGCCGCGCGCGCGGTCATGCGCACGTCCGTCACGTTCGGGGTCAATTTCACGATGACCGGGACGCGCGCGACCTCCACGACCCAGCGCGTTACGAGTTCGACCAGTTCGGGGTCTTGGCCGACCGCCGAACCCATGCCGCGTTCGGACATGCCGTGCGGACAGCCGAAATTCAGCTCGAAGCCGTCGACGCCGGCCGCTTGCGTGCGCTCGACGAGCTCGTGCCAGCGTTCGCGCTTCATTTCCATCATCAGCGATCCGACGATCGCGCGGTCAGGATAGGCCGCCTTGCACTCGGCGATCTCGCGCAAGTTGTCCTCGAGCGGCCGATCGGTGATCAGTTCGATGTTGTTCATGCCGACCATGCGCGCGTTCTTGTGATCGAGCCCCGCAAAACGCGAGGTGACGTTGACGATGGGATCGCCGAGCGTTTTCCAGACGGCGCCGCCCCAACCGGCGGCAAAGGCGCGCATGACCTGATAGCCGCTGTTCGTCGGCGGCGCCGACGCGAGCCAGAAGGGATTCGGCGAACGGATTCCGGCGCAATCGATGGAGAGATCCGCCACTTAAACCTCCGCCGCGCGCAGCGCGCGGTCGATGCTCGCCGCCGCGGTTTTGCCTTGCTGCGCGGCGACGACTACCATCGCATCGGTGAGTCCGCTGCGGAAGATGCAATCGCCGGCGGCGTACACGCGCGGGTTCGTCGTGCGCAACGCCTCGTCGACCACCGCGACGCCGCGCTCGTGCCGCACTCCGAAGGCCTCGAAGATGCGGCTGAGCTTGGTTTGGCCGATGGCCCGGATCACGGTGTCGACGCGCACCACCTCTTCGCTGCCCGGCACCGCCACCGGAACGCCGTTCGCGACGGCGCTGCGCGCGAACGCGATCGAGCGCACTTCACCGCCCGCGCCCTCGATGCGCAACGGTATGCGATGGAAACGGAACGCGACGCCTTCGCTGCGCGCGAACGCTACCTCGAACGGATACGCGGTCATTTCCGGTTCGCCGCGGCGGTACCATATCGTCACGAATTCGGCACCGAGCCGCCGCGCCGTCGTCGCCGCATCGATCGCCGTGTTGCCGGCACCGATGATCGCGACGTGCTGACCGAGCGCGACCGGGCGTCCGAACTTCGCGCGCTCGATGAGGTCGAGCGCATCTTCGACGCCGCGCAATTCTTCGCCGGGGATCCCGAGTTGGGGCACCGCGCCCATGCCGACGGCGAGCACGACGGCATCGTATTCCGCAAGCAGGGTCTCAGGCGCGATCTCATCGCCCACGGCGACGCCGGTCCGCATGTGCACGCCCAAGCGCGCGACCTGCGCGTTTTCCCAACGCGCGATATCGACCGGCAGCCGAAAGGGAACGATGCCGTACGTATCCAGTCCGCCCGCTTCGTCGCGGCGCTCGAAAATGGTGACGGCATGACCGGCCCGCGCGAGCTCGCGCGCCGCCGATAGGCCGGCGGGCCCGCCGCCGACGATCGCGACGCGCTTGCCGGTCGGCGGCCCCGGCTCGAACAGCGCGCGGTCGTTCGCCATCAGCCAGTCGGTGGCGTAGCGCTGTAGGTCGCCGATGCGAATGGGCGTCGCGTCGTGATGGTACACGCACGCTCCCTCGCATAGCTCGGCAGTGGGACAAACCCGCGCGCAGCTCGCCCCCAGCGGATTCGCTTCCAATATGGTGCGTGCGCTGCCCGCCATGTTGCCGGTGACGATCTTCTTGATGAACGCCGGAATGTCGATTCCGGTGGGACACGCGGCGATACACGGTGCGTCGTAGCAATTCAAGCACCGGTTCGCTTCAATCATCGCTTCCATGCGCGAGAGCGGCGGCGCGACCGGCGCGCCGAGCGGCGTCTCGTCGAAGATCAGGTTCCCAATACTCACGGGCGGCCCTTCACGCGAAATGCGAGGGACGAGCATAGCCGAACGGCGCAAAGCGCGCAAGAGCCTTTGCGCCGCATCCCGAAACGGTCCGGATGTTGTGGCGTAGTGTCATTCGCCCTACGGGCTTCCCTGCTGCGCTGCGCGTGCTCGCCGAACGGGCCGGCGACGCCCGCATTGTGGCCGGCGGGACCGACGTGCTCGTGGAACTCCAGCGCGGCGTCAAGCCGGCGGGTACGCTCATCGACATTTCGGCCTTGACCGAACTCAAGTACGTGCGCCGTGAGGGCTCCGCGATTGCGCTCGGCGGCCTCGCGACGCACAACGACGTGCTCGCGGCGCCGTTCGCGCGCGACGCCGCCCTGCCGCTGGCACAGGCCTGCATCGAAGTCGGCGCGCCGCAGATTCGCGCGCGCGCCACGGTGGCCGGCAACCTCGTCACCGCCTCGCCGGCGAACGACACCATCGCTCCGCTCCTCGCCCTCGACGCGACGCTGACGCTCGCCGCGGTGCACGGCGAACGAACGGTGCCGCTCGGCGAATTTTTCACGGGCTTTCGCCGGACGCAGCTGCGCCCGGACGAGCTGATCCGCGAGATCCGCTTTGCCGCGCTGAGCGGCGCGCGGCGCGGTCTCTTCCTCAAACTCGGGCTGCGCCGCGCGCAAGCCATTTCGGTGATTGACGTCGCGTTCGTGCTCGAATTCGCGCCGGACGGCACCGTTTTTAGCGCGCGCATCGCGCTCGGCTGTCTGGCGCCCACGGTGGTGCGCGCGCTGCACGCCGAAGCGGCAATTACCGGACGCCGCCTCGACGCGGCGGCCTGCGCCACCGCCGCCGAAGCGGCGCTCGACGATGCCGCGCCGATCGACGACCTGCGCGGCTCGGCGGACTATCGCCGCGCGGCGTTGTCCGCGCTGGTTGCGCAAGGCCTCGAACGCCTTGCGGCCGGCCGTGAAGCCGACGGATTTCCCGAGGCGCCCGTGCTGCTGCAAACGCCCGTGCGCGCCGCCGCCCCGCCGCCGTTCGAAGGCGACATCGTCGCCGGCATCAACGGCCGCCGGCGCGTGCTGCGCGAGGCCGAAGGGAAAACGCTGCTCGACGCGTTGCGCGCGGACGGGCTCACCGGCGCCAAAGAAGGCTGCGCCGAAGGCGAATGCGGCGCGTGTACCGTGTGGCTCGACGGCGCAGCGGTGATGTCGTGCCTGGTGCCCGCGGTTCAGGCGCACGGTGGCACGCTGACGACGATCGAAGGCCTCGCCGACGGCGACGTGCTGCATCCGCTGCAGCAAGCGTACATCGATGCGGGCGCGGTGCAGTGCGGATTCTGCATTCCCGGCATGATCATGGCGGGCGCGAAGCTACTCGAGGAACGGCGATCGCCTTCACTCGAGGATCATCAAGCCGCCATCAGCGGCAACATTTGCCGCTGCACGGGTTACCGCAAAATACTCGACGCCATGAGCGCAGCGGCGGGCGTGCTGCACGAACGCGAGCCGTTGCCGGAAACCGTGCGCGTGTGAGCCTGATCGGGCGGGCGGTTCCGCGCCCCGACGCACGGGCGAAGGTCACGGGCGCCGCGCGGTACCCCGCCGACCTCGTGCGCGCCGATATGCTGCACTGCAAAGCGGTCTTCGCGCAGCGCGCGCACGCGCGCATCGTCGAGCTCGACGCCGCGTCCGCGCGAGCGACGCCGGGCGTCGTGGCGGTGCTGACAGCAGCCGATGTGCCGTACAACCGCTTCGGCCTCATCTGCGCCGATCAGGAAGTGCTCTGCAGCGAGCGCGTTCGTTTCACCGGCGACCGCGTGGCTCTCGTCGTCGCCGAGACCGTCGAGGCCGCCGCTACCGGCGCCGCGCGTGTGGCCGTAACATACGATGATTTGCCCGTTGTGGGGGACGCGCTCGCCGCACTGGAAGCGGACGCGCCGCTCGTGCATCCGGAACGCGGCACGAACGTGCTGCTGCATCAAAAAATTCGCAAAGGCGACGTCGACCGGGGGTTTGCGGATGCGGACATCGTGCTCGAAGCGACGTTCACCACGTCGTGGCAAGAACACGCGTATTTGCAGCCGGATGCCGGCATCGCATACTACGAGGGTGCGACGCTCGTCGTCGAGACGGCCGGCCAATGGCTGCACGAGGATCGCCGTCAGCTTGCGGCGATGCTGACCCTCGACGAGGACGCCGTCGCAGTGCGCTATGCGAAGATCGGCGGCGCCTTCGGCGGCCGTGAGGATCTTTCGGTGCAGGCGCTGGTCGCACTGGCGACATGGAAAACGAAACGGCCCGCATCCATCGTCTGGAGCCGCGAAGAATCGATCGTGGGCCACCACAAACGGCATCCGTTTCACATCACCGCGAAGTGGGGCGCGAAGCGCGACGGCACCGTGGTCGCCGTGCAAACGCGCACGGTTGCCGATGGCGGCGCCTACGCGTCAACGAGCGTCGAAGTGCTGAAATGCGCGACCATCTTCGCGCAAGGCCCGTATCGCGTGCCGAATGTGTCAACGGACGGAATCGTCGCGTACACGAACAACGTTCCGAGCGGCGCATTCCGAGGATTCGGTTCGCCGCAGGCGCACTGGGCGGCCGAGTCGATGATCGCGCGCATCGCGCACGCGCTCGAAATCGATCCGGTCGACGTCCGCCGCAAGAACCTGTACCGCGAGGGCGACCGCGAGGCGACGCAGGACGTGCTGCCGGCCGGCGTCAGCGCGGTCGCAGTACTCGAGCGCTGCGCGCAGGAGGCCGCGATCCGTTTCGGGCGGCGCGAACGGCCGGCGCCGGGATCTTCGAGGCGGCGCGGCATCGGCTTTGCGAGCGGCATGAAGAACGTCGGGTACTCCTTCGGTTTCCCGGAACAGTCGACGGCGACCGTCGAGCTGGTCGGAACGGCGCGGGTCGAGCGCGCCGTCGTGCGCACCGGTGCGGCCGACGTCGGTCAGGGCGTGCACCTCATCCTGCGCCAGATCGCCGCCGAAACGCTCGAACTGCCGCTCGCGGCGGTCGCGCTCGTCAGCGACGACAGTGCCCTCGTCCCGAACGCCGGCTCCGCGTCGGCGTCACGCTTGACGCTGATGGCCGGGCGTGCCGTGCACGACGCGGCGCTCGCCGCGCGCGCGAACTTCGCCGCCGGCGAAGCTCCGGAAGCGACCGTCCAATACCGGCCGCCGGCGTCGACGGCGCTCGATCCCGAAACCGGCGCGGGCCGCCCCAACTACTGCTACGGCTACTGCGCGCAGGCGGTCGAAGTGGAGGTCGACGTCACCACCGGGGTCACCCGCGTGCTGCGCATCATCAGCGTCCACGACGTCGGCCGCGCGGTGAACCGCCAGCAGGTTGAGGGCCAGATCGAAGGCTGCCTCGCGCAAGCGCTCGGCTACGCGCTCACCGAAAATTTCCTGGTGCGCGAGGGCAAGGTCCTCACGCCGCATTTCAGCACCTACCTGCTGCCGACGGCCCTCGACATGCCGGCTGACATCGTGCCGGTGATCCTCGAGTTCGCCGACCCGAACGGAGCCTTCGGAGCGCGCGGCGTGGCGGAGATGCCGCTGGTACCGTTTGCGCCGGCGGTCGCCGCGGCAATCTACGACGCGACGGGAGCATGGCTCAACGACCTTCCGATGACCCCGGAGCGGGTGCTCCGCGCCGTCGCGCGGACGCGGGAGAGCGCCGTCGCGGCCGCCCTGGCCCTGCGGTGAACGGGCTTTACCCCGTCTTTAGTGCTGATTTTCAACGTCCCCCAACGCCGCGCTCGTCGTCGGGAGCACCGACCGCGCTGAAATCCTTCACGTGTTCGGCGAACTCGACGTCTACAACGCCGACGATTTCCACTCGACGGCAGCCGGCGCGATCGTTCCCGGCAACACGCTCATCGTGGATCTTTCCGAGTGCCGCTACATCGATTCGACGATCATCAGCGCCCTCGTCCGGTTGCGCAAACTCGCCGGCGACGGCTTCACGGTGGTGGCGGCCGACATCGGCAACGTCTCGCGCGTGCTGCGGCTCACGCGCATGAACCGGTGCTTCTCGATCGTTTCGGCCATCGCGCCCCTTTCGGTAGCAGTCTAAGCGCGCTGCGTTACGGCAGCATCAGCGGCCGATAGCGGATGCGGTGCGGCCGCGCGGCCTCTTCGCCGAGCCGCGCGCGTTTGTTCGCCTCGTACTCGTGATAATTGCCCTCGAAAAAGAACACGCGCGAATCGCCCTCGAACGCGAGGATGTGTGTCGCGATGCGATCGAGGAACCAGCGATCGTGACTGATCACGAGCACGGTCCCGCCGAATTCGCTCAACGCGTCTTCGAGCGCGCGCAGCGTCTCGACATCGAGATCGTTCGATGGTTCGTCGAGCAGCAGCACGTTCGCGCCGGTCACCAGCGTCTTCGCGAGATGCAGCCGGCCGCGCTCACCGCCCGAGAGGGTTCCGACCATCTTCTGTTGGTCGCCGCCTTTGAAATTGAAGCGCCCGAGATAGGCGCGCGACGGCATCTCGAACTTCCCGACCAGCAGCACGTCGCGGCCGCCCGAAACGTCGTCGAAGACCGTCTTCTCGTTTGCCAGCGCTTCGCGCGTCTGATCGACGACGGCAAGACGAACGGACGGTCCGATCGCGATGGTGCCCGCCTCCGGCGTTTCTTTGCCCGCAATCATTCGGAACAGCGTCGACTTGCCGGCACCGTTCGGGCCGATGATGCCGACGATCGCCCCGGCTGGAATGCGGAAATTCACGTCGTCCATCAAGAGGCGGTCGCCGTACGCTTTGCGTACGGCCCGGAAGTCGATCACGTCGCTGCCGAGCCGCTCGGCCACCGGGATGAAGATTTCTTGCGTCTCGTTGCGACGCTGGTACTCGTAGCTGGCCAGTTCCTCGAAGCGCGCGATGCGGCTCTTGTTCTTCGACTGGCGCGCCTTCGCACCGGAGCGCACCCATTCGAGCTCGCGTTTGAGCGCTTTTTGGCGCGCCGATTCCGCTGCTTCTTCCTGCGCGAGGCGCGCCTGCTTCTGGTCGAGCCAGGAACTGTAATTGCCCTTCCACGGGATGCCGCGGCCGCGGTCGAGTTCCAAAATCCACTCCGCCGCGTTGTCGAGGAAGTAGCGGTCGTGCGTCACCGCTACGACCGTGCCGGGGAATTGCTGGAGGAACGTTTCCAGCCACTCGACGCTTTCCGCATCGAGATGGTTCGTCGGTTCGTCCAGCAGCAGCATGCCGGGTTTCGAGAGCAGCAGGCGGCAGAGTGCGACGCGCCGTTTTTCGCCGCCCGAAAGCGGACCGATGCGCGCGTCCCACGGCGGCAAGCGCAGCGCATCGGCGGCGATTTCCAACTGCGCTTCGAGGTCGTCCGCGCCTTGCGCGAAGAGCACGGCTTCGAGCTTCGCCTGTTCGTCCGCCAGCTTCTCGAAATCGGCGTCCGGATCGCCGTACGCAGCGTACACCGCATCGAGCCGTTTGCGCGCGGCCAGTACTTCGCCGAGTCCCTCCTCGACGGTTTCGCGCACGGTTCTATCCGGATCGAGCTTCGGTTCCTGTTCGAGATACCCGATGCTCAGATCGGTGAGCGCCTTCGCTTCGCCGTCGTATTCGGTGTCCACGCCGGCCATGATGCGCAGGAGCGACGACTTGCCGGCGCCGTTCAGCCCGAGGATGCCGATTTTGGCGCCGGGGAAAAAGCTGAGCGAGATGTCCTTGAGAATCTGACGCTTCGGCGGCACCGTTTTGCCGACGCGATGCATCGCATAGACGAATTCCGGCACGTCAGCGGCAGTCGCGCGCGACCTCGAGAAAACTCTGCGCCGCCTTGTTCTCGCTGGCGCGCACCGCGGTTGCGATGGCCGTCGTCCAATTGCGCATGGACTCTTGATCGTTCAGCCAGATGCCGTTGAGCGCCGGCTGTCCGAACGGGCTCGCGGTCTGCCCGGGCTGCGGCGTCGGCGTGGGCGTAAAGCTCGTTCCGTGCCCGTTGAACGCGCTGCCTACGTTGAGATCGTGCGTCATCACAGCGTAGCGTTCGCGCTGCACGAACTCGTTGAGCACGCTCGCGCGTGCCATCTGCGTCGCATACACCTGCTGCAATTGATCGCGCTGCCCGCGCACTTGCGGGTCGTTCACGTTGGCTGCGATCCGCGGGTCGCCGAGCGCCTTGTTGATGACCATCGCGTCTTCCATCATTTGCGACACGGCGGTGTCCAAGCGTGAGAGCTGCATCTCGCGCTGCACGCTCCAACGTGTGAAGTTGTCGTCGACCGTGCGCGCGTAGTCAGGCAGCTTCTTCGAGGCCTGCGCGAACCGCTCGTCGGCTTTCCGCGCGGCCGCCCAAGACGGAACGACGATATCGCGCATGACGGCGCAGGGCGGCGTGACGGACCGCACGCGGCCGATTTCCGGCAGATTGAGGTCAGGCACCGCTGTCGGCGCCGGCGTCGGTTCGGCGACGGCGGCGGCGAGAGCGGCGACGAGAAGCAGGGCGGCGGTCATGCACACGCAGTTCGCGCAGCACCGTGCGACGCCTAGGCGACGAGCGCGCGCGATGCGGTTATGCCGCGCGACCAAGCGTTCAACGTCCACGTCGAGCAGCACGCCGTGTTCGACGCGGACGCGGCCGTCGATAACGCTCAAGTCGACGCACGGCGCGCGGTGAAGAGCAGTGCGCCCAGCGGATCGTGAACCGCCGCGCCCGCCATGACGAGCGAATCGAGCCGCCAGCCGATGAGGTCCGCCGCCATACCGGGCGCGAGCGCGCCGATGTCGTCGCGGCCCAAAACGGCGGCGCCGCCGCGCGTGGCGAGGCGCAAGGCCGCACGCGCGGACATCGCCGGCGCGCCGCTCGCGAGGCGTGCAACGAGCATCGCCATGCGCGCCTCGCCGAGCAAATGCGCGCCGTTGTTTGAGGCGGAACCGTCGACGCCGAGACCGACGCGCGCTCCGGCCTCGTACAGCGCGCGCACGGGCGCGATACCGGAGCTGAGGCGCATGTTGGAACTAGGACAATGCGCGACGCCGGTGTGCGACGCTCTGATGCGCGCGACTTCAGCGTGCGACGGATGCACGACGTGCGCGTGCCACACGTCGGCGCCGATCCAGCCCAGTTCTTCGGCGAGCTCGACGGGGCGGCGTCCAATAGCGCTCCATACAGTAGCGCTCCTCATCCAGCGTTTCGCACAAATGGGTGTGCGCGTGAACGCCGTACGCGCGCGCCAGCGCGAGGCTTTCGCGCATCAAGTCGCGCGATACGGAGAACGGCGAGCAAGGCGCGAGAACGACGCGCGTCATGGCGAAACGCGCCGGATCGTGAAACGCTTGGATCGCGCGCTGAGAATCGCGCAG
>JBHEMQ010000021.1:13564-21558 GCA_046262475.1 Candidatus Velthaea sp. | reverse complement strand
ACCGGATAGAGCGCGATCAGCCAGTCGAAAAGGCCGGGATCGTGCGCCGCCGGAATGGCGCGCGTCAACGTCTGCGTAAAGTGATGGTGCGTGTTGACGAGTCCGGGCATGACGACCATGCGCGACGCATCGACGATGCGGTCGGCCGTCTGCGGTAACGACGCGGCCGGCCCCACCGCGGCGATCGCGTTGTCGACCACGAGCACGGACCCGTCACGGATCTCACGTTCGCCGTCGTCGAAGGTCGCGACGAGCGCCGCATCGCGGATCGGGAGTGTGCCGATGGAATCCACCTCGCCGGCGAAGCTCGACACGCTCAACGCGGCCGATGAAGGCTCGTTCGTCGCAACGCTCGGCTTCATCTTCGAGCATTCGCCCTGGGTCGCCGCGGGCGCGTGGCAGCGCCGGCCGTTCCCGAGCGTCGACGCGCTCCACGCCGCGATGTGCGCCGTGGTCGACGAGTCGCCGCCGGACCGGCGCCTCGCCCTGATCGCGGCGCATCCCGACCTTGCCGCGCGCGCCGCGCGCAGCGCCGCGCTCGCGCAGGCATCGCGCGCGGAACAAGCGGCAGCGGGCCTCGACGCCCTCTCCGCGCAGGATGCGGCGGAGCTGGCGCGCCTCAACGCCGCGTATCGCGAGCGCTTCGCGTTTCCGTTCGTGATTTGCGCGCGAGAACAGAGCGCCGCGACGATCCTCGCCGCGCTGCGCGCGCGGCTGGCCAACGACCGCGCGGCGGAAGTCGCAAGCGCGCTCGCCGAGATCGCCAAGATCGCGCGGCTGCGCCTCGCCGATGCGGTGCAGGCATGAGCGCGTACGCCCTCGATTGGCTGAATCTGGTCGCGCGCTGGTTTCACATCACCGCGGGCATCGCGTGGATCGGCGCATCGTTCTACTTCGTTTGGCTGGACAATCACCTCACGCCGCCGCGCAAGGCGGCCGACGCCGGCGACGGCGTTCTGGGCGAAGTATGGTCCGTGCACGGCGGCGGCTTCTATCACAACCAGAAATACTTGACGGGACCGCGCAGCGAGCCGCTCACGCACGACCTGCACTGGTTCAAGTGGGAAGCGTACGCGACGTGGTTCTCCGGCATGGCGATGCTCGCGATCGTCTATTGGGCCGGCGCGAGCACGTTCCTGATCGACCGCAGCGTCCTTGCTATCGGTCCCGCCGCGGCCATCGCGGTGAGCATCGGATCGATCGTCGTGGGCTGGCTCGTCTACGACGCGCTGTGCCGCGCGTTGTTCGCACGCCCCGTCGTGCTCGGCGCGATCATTTATGCCGCCGGCGTCGCCGCGGCGTACGGCCTGTTTCACGTCTTCAGCGGCCGCGCGGCCTACATTCATGTCGGCGCCATCATCGGCACGATCATGGTCGCCAACGTCTTTTTCGTCATCATTCCGGGACAGCGCGCGATGCTCGCACAGATTCGGGCCGGCGAAGAGCCGGATCCGCGGCCCGGACGGCTCGGCAAGATCCGTTCGGTACACAACACGTACCTAACGCTGCCCGTGCTGTTCATCATGATCAGCAATCATTATCCGATGACCTACGGCGCGCCGTACGCCTGGCTCGTCCTGGCGGCGCTGGGCGCAGCCGGCGTCTTGGTGCGGCGTTTCTTTATCCTCACGCACGCGCGGCGCTACGTCCCGGCGCTGCTCGCCGCCGCGGCCGTCCTCATCGTAGGCGTCGCGGTCGCGCTCGCGCCGCACGGCGGCGCCCTCCAGGCCGGCTCCGCAACGTTCGCAACAGCCGGCCCGATCGTCGCACAGCGCTGCGCCGTCTGCCACGCCGCGAATCCGACGCAGCCCGGCTTCAGCGCTCCGCCGCAAGGCGTCATGCTCGATACGCCGGAACGCATCGCAGCGATGGCACAACGAATCGACGAGCAGGCCGTGCGCACGCGCGCGATGCCGCTCGGGAACATCACGGGCATGACGGACGACGAACGCGCGACGCTCGGCGCATGGATCGCCGGCGGAGCGAAGCTGCGCTGATGGCGAACCTGTCGACGCACGTCCTCGATACCGCCCGCGGCGTACCTGCCGCCGGAATCGCGGTCGAGCTGGTTCAGGTCGCGGGCGAGGCCGTCATTCCGATCGCGAAGGCAACGACGAATGCTGACGGCCGCACCGATGCGCCGCTCGTCGCGGACGGCACGCTGCGCACCGGCAGCTACGAGCTGCGCTTCGCGGTGCGCGCGTATTTCGGCGGCGAAGGTTTGTGGGACGTCGTCCCCGTCCGCTTCGACGTACGCGACGCGAACGCGAACTATCACATCCCGCTGCTCGTATCGCCCTGGAGCTATTCAACGTACCGCGGAAGCTAACCGCCGGGGTCTTGTGACCGCTTGTACGCGGCCCAGCCGCCGAAGTGCGAGATGTCTTTGAAGTTACGCTGCTCGATCAGTTCGCGCGGGTAGACCATCGCCGGAATTTGCGTGCCGTCGTCGAGTTCGACCGGCGCTTCGTAGACATCCGGAGGCTCCGTTGCGAGGAGATGGGCGTGCTGCTCGTCGCTCATCTCGTAGATCTCGCCGGCGATCGCGACGCCGCCGCTCGGCACATCATAAATGCCGGGATGCTGGTCGTTGACCGAATGCAGCCGGTAGATCGGCTTCGTGCGCGCCTCGCGCACGAAGCGCGCGCCGCTCAAGTTGCCGTGATCGGGCTGCCCGCGCAGCGCGGAGCCGCAGATGAAAAATAGCATGCCGTTCGTTACCTCGTGGAGTCCAAGTCGTCGTGGATGGCGAGCAGCGCCGACGTGAGCGCCTGAATGCCGAGCTCCAGATCGTCGGGCGCGGTGCGTTCGCTGCCTACGTGGCTGCGCCCGCCGGCGCTCGGCACGAAGATCATCGCTGCGGGCGCAACGTTCGCGACGCACATGGCGTCGTGGCCGGCACCGCTTGCGATATCGATCGCGCGCTCGTCCCAGGCGCCGCACACGAGATGCAGGATGTTACGCAAATGCTCGTTCATCGGCGTTGACGGCCGCGTCTCCAGCGGCTCGATCGTAAAGCGCACGTTGCGCCGGCGCTCGAGCCTCGCCGCGGCGTCTAGAAAGCGAGCGTGCATCGCGTCTACCCGCGCATCGTCGACGGAACGGGCGTCGATGCGCAGCGTCACGCGGCCCGGCACGATGTTCGTCTGATTCGGATCGACGGCGAGCCGCCCGATCGTTGCAACCGATTGCCCGACCTCGACGGCGGCGCGCTCGACCGCCAGCGTGAATTCGGCTGCGGCGCAGAGCGCGTCGGCGCGGTGCCGCATCGGCACCGTTCGGGCATGGCCCGCTTCGCCGGCGATCTCGACGGCGTAGCGGCGTTGGCCGGCGATCGCCGTGACCACGCCGAGGTGCACGCCTTCGCGCTCCATCACGGGACCTTGCTCGATGTGCAATTCGACGTAGGCGGCGGGCGGCGGGAAATCGGCGCGCACCGGAACGTCCGCGAGCAAACCGGCCGCGCCGTGCAGCGCGTGCGCGAACGAAATGCCGTCGTCGGCGATTAGTGCGCGCGCCTCAGCCAGCCGTGTCAGGCCCGCATAGACGGCGCTTCCCAGACAGCCGAGCGGAAACCGGCTGCCCTCTTCGCCGGCCCACGCGACGACCTCGAGCGGCCGGCGTAGCCGTTCCCCGGGCACGAGCGCAGCCGCGATGCGTTCGAGCGCTTCGAGGCCGCCGATGACGCCGTACGCCCCGTCGTAGGCGCCGCCGTTGCGAACCGTGTCCAAGTGCGAACCGCACTGTACGGGCGGAATATCGTCGCTGCCGGGAAGTCGAGCGAATACGTTGCCGGCCCGATCTTGCTCGACGTGCAAGCCGCTCGCGCGCGCCCAGGCGGCGAAACGGCTGCGCGCCGCATGTTCCGCCGGCGTGAAGAGGGCGCGGTCGATGCCCGCGTCCGTTGCGCCGAGCGTCGCGAGTTCGGCCAGCCGCTCGTGAACCTTCACGCGCGCGCCGCCGTCGCGTCTACGCGCGCCAGGTACGCGGCGCGCTGTTCGTTGCTAATGAATGACGCCTCGAAACTATTGCGCGCGAGCGCCAGCAGGGCATCGGACGGCAGATCGAGCGCCTTCGCGACCGCCGCGTAATTGTAGCCGACGTACCCACCGAAATATGCGGGGTCGTCGGAATTCACGGTAGCGACGAGGCCGCGCTCGAGCATGCGCGCCAGCGGGTGGTCGTGCAGCGTATCGAACACCCGCAGCTTCACATTAGAGAGCGGGCAGACCGTGAGCGGAATGCGGTCCTCGCGCAAGCGCGCGACGAGCTTCGGATCCTCGAGACTGCGCACACCGTGATCGACGCGCGACACTTTCAAGAGATCGAGCGCCTCCCAAACGTACGCCGGCGGCCCTTCCTCACCGGCATGCGCGACGGTGCGAAAACCTTCGGCCCGCGCGCGGTCGAACACGCGCGCGAACTTTGACGGCGGGTGACCGATCTCGGCGGAATCCAGACCGACCGCGACGATGCGCTCCCCGTACGGTAGCGCCGCCTCGAGCGCCACCATTGCGGAATCCGCGCTCTGATCCCGCAAGAAGCACATGATGAGCTTCGCGGTGATGGCGTAGCGCGCTTCGCTCTCGCGGACCGCGGACCACAGTCCGTCGATGACCGTCCGGAACGGCACGCCGCGCGCGGTGTGCGCCTGCGGATCGAAAAAGATCTCGGCGTGCACCACGCCTTGGGCTTTCGCCCGGACGAAATATTCGTGCGCGAGTTCGGCGAAATCGCGCTCTTCGCGCAGCACCGTCATGGCCGCGTAATACAGGTCGAGGAACGACTGCAGGTCGGTAAAGTGATACGCGCGGCGAAGTGCGTCGACTGAGGCATACGGCAAGGCCACGCGGTTGCGTTCGGCGAGCGCGAAGATCAGCTCCGGCTCGAACGTTCCCTCGATGTGCAGGTGCAGTTCTGCTTTCGGCAACCGGAACGCCAGTGGAACTTCGATCACGACAGCTCCGGCGCGGGATGCGTCGCGATCCAGTGCCGCGCGATGTCAATACGGCGGCATATCCACACATCATCGTGCGTGCGCACGTAATCGAGAAACTGCTCGAGGGCCGCTGCGCGGCCCGGCCGGCCGGCGAGCCGCGTGTGCAATCCCAGCGACATCATCTTCGGATGCGTGCGGCCTTCGCGATACAGCACGTCAAAGGCGTCCTTCAAGTACGCGAAAAACCCCTCGCCGGACGTGAATCCCGGCGCGATCGAAAATTTCATGTCGTTGTTGTCGAGCGTATACGGGATGACGAGATGCGGTTTGCCCTCGACGCGCGTCCAGTACGGCAAATCGTCGTTGTACGCGTCGGAGTCGTACAAAAAACCGCCCTCTTCGACGACGAGCCGGCGCGTGTTGAGGCTGGGCGCATAACGGCAATACCATCCGTACGGCCGGACGCCGATCGTGCGCTCGATCGATGCAATCGCGCGCCGCATCTGCTCGCGCTCCTCGTCCTCGGGCATGTTTGCAAAGCCGACCCAACGCCAGCCGTGCGAGCATACCTCGTGGCCCGCCTCGCGAATAGCGCGTGCGGCGGCCGGATTGCGCTCGAGCGCGAGGGCAGCGCCGAACACGGTGATCGGCATCGCGCGCTCGGCGAACATCCGCATGAGCCGCCAAAAACCCGCACGGCTGCCGTACTCGTAGATGGACTCCACGATGAGGTCGCGCATGCCCGGCCCGAGCGTCGCACCCGGTACTTCCGTCAGGTATGTTTCCGAAACGCCGTCGCCGTCGCCGATCGCGTATTCGGAGCCTTCCTCGTAATTCATCACGATCTGCAGCGCGAGGCGCGCGCCGCCCGGCCACTGCGGGTGGGGCGGTGCTGCGCCGTAACCGGTGAAATCGCGCGGATGCGGGTCCGACGTCGGCATGGACGCTTGTACGCGGCCGGAGCCGGTTCGTCCGCTCGCCGCCGCGTCAGTCGACGGTGAGGACCATCTTGCCGCGCGTTTGCCGCTGCTCGACCATCGCGTGCGCCTCGCGCGCTTGCGACAGCGGAAAGGTCCGCGCGATTTCGACGCGCAGCGTACCGGCCTCGAAGTAGCCGGCAAGTTCGCTCAAGCGCTGCGCGCTCGGCTTTGACTGCGTGTGGAAGATGCGGATACCGCGCTGCTCCGGCACGTCCTCGCCGACGAGCTCGCACAAGTGGCCGCCGTCGCGCACAAGCGCCGATCATCTTCTTGGCGTCCTCGTCCTTGCCGATGAAGTCGAGCGCTGCATCAACACCGGCCGGAATGACGTTCGACTTGATGGCATCGACGACGTTGCCGGTGGTGTAATCGATCGCGTCGAGTGCACCGAGCTCGCGCAAATAGTCGACGTTCTTCGCACTGGTCGTCGCGGCCACTTTGGCGCCGACGACGCGCCCTCATCGCCTGCATGCAGGTCGGCCTCGACGCCCGGCCCGACCTGCACGATCACGCCCGCACACTCGGCGCCAAGAACTAGCGGAAAGGCGGCGTCACCGCTCGAAAATTCGCCGGTGCGTTGCTTCGCGTCGCAAATGCCGACGCCGGCGGCGTGGATCCGAATGAGGACTTCACCGGTCTGCGGCTCGGGGGACGGAAGCTCGCGATACTGAACTTGGTCGAGGCCGCCGAAGCCGTCGATGGCGACGGCGTGCATCGCTTTGGTGACGGTTGCCATACCCGCCATTACCCGATTCGCCGAAAGAGGTTTTCATGCGTCGCATCATCCGTCTCGCCGCGCTGCCGCTCGTATTCGCAGCGGGTTTTTTCTGCGCTCGCAGCATGCCCGTCGTGCACGCTGCGGCGGCGCCCTGGACCGCGCAAATCGTCGATGTCGGCACGCTCACGGATAGCGATCTCGGAACTCCCGCGCCGACCGGTTCCCGCTCGAAAACGTATGCGGTCGCCGACGGAGCGACGGTCGCCGTGCAGAGCGGTAACGTCATCAAGCACTATCACGCCGACGCGAACGAAATTCAGTACATCCTCGAGGGCTCCGGCAAATTCTGGCTCGGCGACAGCGTCCGCGACGTGCATCCCGGCGACATGATCATCATCCCGAAGGGAACGAATCACGCCGGTTCGCAGGCAACGACGGGCCGCTTCAAAGCAATTTCCATCAAGACCCCGCCGCAAGCCGCCGACGACGTTCACCCCGTACCGTAAGCTCCGCACGTAACGCAGTAAATGCTTGCTGCGGAACTCCGTTACGCCGCCTGCATGCTGGCGATCCTTGCTGGCGTCATGGCAGCAGTTGCTCTTGCGGTGATATTCGGAAGGTTTGCACACCTTTCGCCTGAGCTCACGACTGTTCTTGCCCTCCTCATTATGTGCGGCGGCGGGTTCGCTGCGGTCGTCCTTTGGCGCGCGCGAGTACTTCGCAACGGCCGCATCGCGACCGGCTCTCCTGCGTGTACCGCAGTGCCGGCGGTGTATGCCCCGATCATTATTTCATCCGTCGTGCTTGCGTGGTGGCTCTACTCGATAGCGAAGGGCGTTCCACTCCTTTTTGAGGGCCCTTGGCAGCACGGCGTCGATACGCTCGTCCTCCCCGTGATGTTCGCAGTGTCATCCCTGTACACCATACGTTTGGTGCTCGCGCAGGCCCGCGGCAAGCCGCCACGGCTTTCGCCACTCGCGGAACGGCGCATTCAACAGCTCCGCGCAGCCCGCGCGCTTTCGGATATTGTCGAACGGCGGCGGGCAATGCGGCCGATTGTCGTTCGCGGTTACATTCGCCTCGGACTCATCGTCGGCTCACCGATCCTAACGGTCGCGCTGGTCGGCAGACTGGGCATAGCTCTTGCGTTGCTAGTATCGCTCGCGTGTTTCGCCGCTATCTTTGGCGTGTTGCGCTGGGTTGTCGACCTTTAGGAACATACCGCTGCGGCGACGGAGGAAAAATCACATTGCAAACAGCGACGGCGGGCCGGCGTGCGTGCGTTCGTGTTCGAGCAGCCAGCGTTTGCGTTCGAGGCCTCCCGCGTATCCCGTCAACGAGTCGTCCGCGCCGATGA
>JBHEMQ010000021.1:553-13554 GCA_046262475.1 Candidatus Velthaea sp. | reverse complement strand
CGCACGACGCGATGGCACGGCACCACGATGGCGATCGGGTTCTGCGAATTCGCGTATCCGATTGCGCGCGCGACCGTGCCGCCGACCTGCATCGCAAGCTGGCCGTACGTGCGGGTGCGGCCGTGCGGGATCGTGCGCAATGCCGACCAGACGCGTTCCTGATACGGCGAGCCGCCGCCCTCGACGGCGACGGTATCGATCGCGGCGACGTCACCGGCGAAATACCGGCGCAGCATCGAGGTCGAGCCGAGCGGATCGTCCCAACGCTCGAGCGTGTAGTTGTCGAACCGCCGCCGCAAAAATGCGTGCATGCGCGCGTCGTATCCGCCGAAATCGACGGCGCACAATGCCTGCTCCGTGCACACGATGAGCACGTCGCCGACGGGACTCGCGAGGACATCGCTCCGCAACTTCATGCGATTTACCTAGTAGCGTAACGCAAGAGCCGCTCGTGGAAACCCCAACAGTCGTCGCGGAGTTGCCGGTGGCAGCTTCGGAAAGGAACCACATGAACCGCACAGTAATCGTCGCCGGCCTCGCCGCTGCAGTCGCCGCGCCCGTCGCAGCCCTCGCGCAGATCTCCGCAAGCCGGAAAGCGGAGGTCGAGCGCAAGAGCGAACGCGTGATGCCCTTTGACATGAACGCAACGATGCACGCCTTCGATCCGAAACCGGACGGCGGCGTGCAAACCGTCATGGTGCATACCGGCGACCGCAAACAAATCGCGCTCGTGCGGGGACACTTGCGGAAGGAAGCCGCGGCCTTCGCGCGCGGCAACTTTTCCGACCCGGTCGCGATCCACGACCCGACGATGCCGGGTCTGGCCGAATTGCGGCGCGACGCGCGCAAGCTGACCGTTCGCTATGCGGACACGCCCTCCGGGGGCAGCATCACGTACGCGAGCCGCGATCCCAAGGTCGTTGCCGCCGTTCACGCCTGGTTCAAGGCGCAGACAAGCGATCACGGCGAGCACGCGACAATGAAAATGTAGCGACCGGGCGCGTGCGCGCCGGCGGCACTCAATGACTGCCGAACAGCGCCGCAAGCCGCGCGGCGACCGCGTCGCAGACGCGTGGCTCGGCGCGCGTGATCGTCTCGACGTTGCGCGCGTATCCTTTGCGCCGGCTCGCGAGCGGGCACGCCAGCGCGAGCCGCGTTGGGCGTTGTACGAGCGCGGTGAAAGAATAAGCGCCGAACGGCGTCCGCCCTGTTCGTGTCCCCGCGAGGCGAAATCGAGCCACACAATGTCGCCGCGTTCGGGCGCATTGCGTTTTACCACACTTCACGTACGATCGCGTGTCGTTCCAGTCGGCTTCGTGGCGATTCTCAGCCAAACGGTAATCGATCATGAAATACAATATAAGCGACCTAACTGATAGGCAGGCGGCCTCTTTCGAGTATAGATAAAACCGGCCGCGTGCGCTCCATTGCGTTCGAACATATGTTCGATTATCATGGCCTCCCATGCCTGCCGCACGGCGCTATGCCGAACTCCACTGCTGGTCGAACTTCTCGTTCCTCGAGGGAGCCTCGCACCCCGAAGAGCTGGTCGAGCGGGCACTCGAGCTCGGCCTAGCCGGCATCGCCCTCACCGACCGCGACGGCTTCTACGGGCAGGTCCGCTTCGCGAAGGCGGCCCGCAATACGAAGCTCGCGACGGTCGTCGGTGCCGAGCTGACCGTGGAAACCGCGCCGCCGCCGGCCTCGCGCGGCCGCGACAAAAGCGCGCGCCCGGCGCACGAGGTCCCTACGCACTCCCCGCGCCTGGTGCTGCTCGCCGAGACGTGGGAGGGCTATCAGAACCTCGCGCACCTGATCTCGGTCGCGCAGTTGCGCGGGCGCAAACGCGACGCGCGCCTGCGCCTCGAGGACCTCACCGGACGCACGCGCGGCCTGGTGGCGCTCTCCGGCTGGCGCAACGGCTTGCCCGAGCGCGCGCTGCTCGCGCGCGACGAAGCGGGCGCGGTCGCCGCCGGCGCGCAGCTGCGCGATCTCTTTCCGAACGCGTTCTTTCTCGAACTGCAGCATCACGCGCGGCCCGAGGACGGTGCGCTGGTGCAAGCGTCGGTGCGGCTCGCTGCGACGCTCGACGTGCCGTACGTCGCAACCAACGGCGTGGCGTACGCGTGGCGCGACGATGCGGCGCTCGCCGACGTGCTGCAGTGCATCCGCTACAAGACCACGCTGCAGAACGCCGGAACGCTGCTGCGCCCCAACCACGAACACGATCTCAAGCCGCCCGAGCGCATGGCCAAGCTCTTCGCGCCGTATCCGCTCGCAATCGCGAACACGCTGGCGATCGCGGAGCGCTGCACGTTTCGACTCGATACGCTGAGCGGTCAATTTCCGCACTTCCCGATTCCTGAGGGCGAGACGAGCCATCAATCGTATCTGCGCACGCTCGTCTACCGCGGCGCGGCGAAGCGCTATCCGATGCCGCTTGATCCCAAGGTCGAGCGGCAGCTCGAATACGAGCTCGGCATCATCGCGCGCATGGATCTCGCCGGCTATTTTCTCGTGGTGTGGGACATCGTACGCGCGGCCGAGGAGATCGGCGTGCTGTGCCAAGGGCGCGGTTCGGCGGCGAACTCGGCCGTGTGCTACGCGCTGCACATCACGGCGGTCGATCCGGTCGGGCACGGCTTGCTCTTCGAACGGTTTCTCTCGGAAGAGCGCAAGGAAGTGCCCGACATCGACATCGATTTCGCGCATCAGGACCGCGAAAAGGTGATTCAGTACGTGTACGACCGCTACGGCCGGGAGCACGCGGCGATGGCGGCCGAAGTGATCACCTACCGCACGCGCTCAGCGATTCGCGACATCGGCAAAGCGATGGGCCTCACGCTCGCACACGTCGAGCGCATCGTGCAGGAATACGACGCGCGCGAATCACTCGCGGGCGCGCTCGGCACCGAACCGCAAGAGTATGCCGAGTTGCCGCCGTCGGTCGTCAAGCGGCGCGACCTCGATGCGGGCTCGAACCAATTCCGCTCGCGCACCGACGTCGTTCCCGGCTTTGGGGACGCGGATGAACAGCGCGAGCGCCGCGCGCTCCGAGGCGTTCCCGTCCGCGAGCAACAGTTCAAGGCGCCGCCCGGCGGCGTCATTCCGCCGCACGGTTCGCGGACCGATCCGCGCAAGGCCATCGTGCCGAAAGTAAAGGCACATCCCTCGCACATGTACGGCTTCATCGCGAAAGATTTCGGCGCCGATCCCGACCCGCACGTCGAGAGCCCGGTCGGCGGCGCGCTCGGCGCGGCCATTCTCGCACTCTGCCGGCGCATCGACGGCTTCCCGCGCCACATGGGCATCCATTCGGGCGGCATGGTGATCACGCGCGAACCGCTCGTGCGCGTGGCGCCGGTCGAATGGGCGACGATGCGCGACCGCACCATCGTGCAGTGGGACAAGGACGATCTCAACGATCTCGGCTTAATCAAGATCGATCTGCTCGGCCTGGGCATGCTCTCGCTCTTACGCGACGCCTTCGTGCTCTTCAAGCGCTGCTATCCGGAACGGCCGCCGTTGAACCTCGCAACGATTCCGCCCGACGACCGGCCCACCTACGAGATGCTGCAGCGCGCCGATTCGATCGGCGTCTTTCAGATCGAATCGCGCGCGCAGATGTCGATGCTGCCGCGCCTGCGGCCGCACTGTTTCTACGATCTCGTCATGCAGGTGGCGATCATCCGGCCCGGTCCCATTCAAGGCGACATGATCCATCCGTTCCTGCGCCGGCGCAACGGCCTCGAACCCGTCACGTACCCGCATCCGAAATTGAAACCGGTGCTCGAACGCACGCTCGGCGTGCCGCTCTTTCAAGAGCAGGGCATGCGCATGGCAATCGAAGCGGCGAACTTCACGCCGGGCGAAGCCGACACGCTGCGCCGCGCGATGGGTCACAAGCGCTCGCGCGAGCGCATGGCGGAAATCTATCCCAAGCTGATCGCCGGCATGATGCACAACGGGATCGACCGCGCCGCCGCCGAGCAGCTCTTTCACATGCTCGAAGGCTTCGCCGATTACGGCTTCCCCGAATCGCACGCCGCCAGCTTCGCGCTGCTGGCGTACGCCTCGGCATACGTGAAATGTCACGAGCCCGCGGTGTTCTGCGCGGCCATCCTCAACGTCCAGCCGATGGGCTTCTACGCGACCGAAGTGCTCGTCAACGACGCGCGCCGCCACGGCGTCGTCGTGAAACCGATCGCCGTCAACGAAAGCGAGTGGTGGAGTTTTGTCGACCGCGAGGGCGCGCTGCGCCTGGGCTTCCATCTGATTCGCGGCCTCGGCGAAGCGCAGCGCGAGAAGTTGCAGGCCGCGCTGCGCGACGGCGAGTTCGAGGACATGCTCGATTTCGCGCGGCGCACCGCGCTCGGCCGCGAAGGCCTCGAGAACCTCGCGAGCGCCGACGCCTTCCGGCCGTGGTTCGACTCACGCCGCGAAGCGATGTGGGCGCTGCGCGGCCTGCACGAACGCGAAGCGCGCGGCGAGCTCGGCCGCGGCATGGATATCGAAGAGCCGGCAACGCAATTCGCGCCGCTCCGCCCCGTCGAGGCGACGAAACTGGACATTCACGCAACCGGCGTCAGCCGCGAGCAGCCGGTCGCGCACGTGCGCCGCGAACTCGATGCCGCAAACGTGCTCGCCGCCAATCGCCTGGGCGCGATGCCGAACAACCTCGTGTGCAAGGTCGGCGGCATGGTGATCACGCGTCAGCGTCCCGGCACTGCGAAAGGCTTCGTGTTTCTCACGCTCGAGGACGAAACCGGACTCGTCAACGTGATCGTGCGCCCCGACGTGTACGAACGCTACCGCCGCGTGATCCGCCAGTCGACCGCGCTCGTCGTCGAAGGAACGCTGCAGAAAGAGCAAGGCTGCATCGACGTGCTCGGCAAGCGCTTCTGGGCGCTGGACACGCACGGCACCGCCGAACATGTCCGCGCCCGCAATTTCCAGTAGAAAACGGTCCGATGCCGGGGGGACACGTCGCCGCGGCGGGCAGTCAAGCCGTTGGGGAAAACTTCACCATTTAGCGCAGGGCGCCGGACACGCACGGCAGCGCCGAGCATGTCCGCGCCCGCAACCTCCAGTGAACGCTTACAGCTTGTAGGCCGCTTTCAAATCCGTCATCGCCTGCGTCAGCACGATGTAATAGTTCGCGTCGGCCTTCTGGCCGAACTTGGCGTCGATATCGTCCATCACTGTGTCGTGAATCGGATGCGACACCAGCTTGTCGAGCATGACCTCGACGTTGTACTTGCTCTCCGAATTGACGCCCGCCGTATACAGCGCGGCCGCGAGCGCTTTGCCGTCGCTCGGCGAGGGTGCCGGCTTGGACGGGAGCGGCACCTTCTTCTCGGTCACGATCTTCAGCGAATCCGAAACGACGAAGTTGAAGACGGTGAGAAACGACTTGACGTTCGCAGCTCCGAATTTTTTGGTCAGCGCGGCGACTTCGGCTTTCGTGTTCGGTCCGGCGAGGGTACCGACGAGCTTGGTCGAGTCGAAATGAGCGAGGCCGCCGCCCGCGACGATCATCGAGAGCGTGAGCGAGAGATCCGGCGCACCGGTATATGCGGTGGCGCTGCTAAACCGGGCGTGCGGGTCGGCTGCCGCCACCGCGCCGGCGACGAGGGCAACCGCGGCGACCGTGAACAGCGGCGCGGCGAACGCGCGAAAGCGCGTGCGAGCGAATGAGATCATCAGGTTCGACCGCCTGAAAAGCAAGCATCAGCCCTGCGGGCTGGCGCGAACGACCTCGCGGAGATGCTTCAAAAAATCGGCTCCGCCGGCGGTGGGCCCGAGCCGCGCGAGGACCTCGCGGGTCGCCGGGCTCAGCGCTTCCTCGAGGTCGATCCCGCCGTCGGCGATGAGCGTGCAGAGGGCGATCGCGTTCCGCACGTACGACGTTGCCAGTTCGATGAGCAGCGGCTGGCGCGTTCTCAGCACCATGGTGTCCTCGTCCGAACGAATCTCGCCCGCGATGAACTCGCGGCCGTCCGCGATCACGATGAACCATCGCTTGTCGCCCGGTTCGGCCAGCCAGTAGCGGAACAGCGCGCCGCGGCAGCCGCCGCACTCGGGCTCGCAGGCGGCCACGCACAAGGTGGTGATCGCGACCCCGCGCGCGTCTGCGGACGCGATGTCGCCGGCGAGCCGGCTCATCTCTTCGGGCGATACCGCCAGCGTCAGCGTGGACTGCGCGCGCGCGACTGCGTTCGCCGCTTGCTCCACGAGCGCGGCGTAGCCCTGCGCGTTCCACACGTACTCGACGTCGCGCGGCTGCGCGAGCGACTCGAGGGCGGCGGTCGCCTCGCGAAGCGTCGCGGTGTACTCGTCACCGAGGTTGCGGATCAGGTCCGCCGGCGGCACCGGCGCATACTTGGTGCCCGCCGGTCCGTCGAGGCGCATGACGGCGCGCCGGCCGGCCAGCTTATCGAGCACCGAATAGATGTTGGCGCGCGGGACGCCCGACTGGCGTGCGAGCTCGTAGCCGTTGAGGGGATTTTGCCGCACGAGGCTGACGTAGGCGCGGGCTTCATAATCGGAAAAGCCCAGCCGCTGCAGAGAAGCGAACGTATCCATTGCGTGGTTGTTCCAACAGCAACTTAGCGCGAAAGGTTGGGCCGCTCCCCCGATAGTCCGCAGGAAGGCTCGCGGCGCCTCACGATTTGAAGTTTATTAATTTCCTGAGCGTCTTCACCGGGGGTTGATCGTGAGGCGACTTTTTGTCATCGGCGGCGCGCTTTTTAGCGCGATCGTCTTCAGTGCATGCGGCGGCGGTTCGTCGTCGGTTCCGAGCACCGTCGCGCCCGTCCAAAGCGCGCCGCTCGATGATTTCCGCGCGGCGCTCGCCGCCGGCCACATCGCACCCTCGTGCGACACGGCGGCGCCCGGCGAAGCGCGCTGCTTTGCGTACGTCGTTACCGACAAGGGCCGCGAAGCGCTCGGATTCCGCAGCACCAGCGCCTCGACGGCCAGCGGTTATGGCCCAAGCGACCTGCAAGCCGCGTACGGAACCGGGACGGCGGCGGCAACCGGCGGCGCGGGACGTCTGATCGCCATCGTCGATGCGTACAACGCCGCGACGCTGGAAGCGGACCTCGGCGTGTATCGCTCGCACTTCGGTCTTCCCCCATGCACGACCGCGAACGGCTGCTTCCGCAAAGTGAATCAAAACGGCGGTACGACGCTACCGTCCAACAACGCGAGCTGGGGACAAGAAACGTCGCTCGACGTCGACATGGTGTCGGCGAATTGCCCGCTCTGTCACATTCTCGTCGTCGAGACGAATTCGGCGAGCTTCGCCGATCTTTCGACCGGCGTGAACACCGCAGCGGCGCTCGGCGCAGTCGCGATCAGCAACAGCTACGGCGGCAACGAATCCTCCAGCGAAACGAGCATCGCCCCGGCGTACGCACATAACGGCGTCGCCATCACCGCGAGCGCCGGCGACAGCGGTTTCGGGGCGCAATCACCGGCCGCATTCAATACGGTTACGGCCGTGGGCGGAACGTCGCTCAGCCGCAGCAGCAACGCGCGCGGCTGGACGGAAACCGTGTGGAGCGGATCCGGCAGCGGCTGCAGCGCGTTCATCGCTAAGCCGTTATGGCAGCACGACCCGAGCTGCGCGCGCCGCATGATCGCCGACGTCTCGTACGACGCAAATCCGTCGACCGGCGTGGCGGTCTACGACAGCACGCGGTATCAGGGCGTTTCCGGCTGGCTCGTGTTCGGCGGAACGAGCGTCGGCGCACCAGCGATCGCCGCAATCTACGGCCTGGCGGGGACCACCGTCAGCGATGCGTCGTTCGGGTACAGCCACACCTCGTCGCTCAACGACGTGACCGCCGGTTCCAACGGCACGTGCTCGGTTGCCTATTTCTGCCAAGCGGAAACTGGTTATGACGGACCCACCGGAAACGGCACGCCGATCGGTACCGCAGCCTTCTAACGCCTACCGGTTGCTCTGATGAAGGCTGCGAGCGGCGCTCGCGGCCTTCATCTTTTCGCGCGCAGGCCGCGGGCGGACGCGTTGCCAAATGCACGTACATGAAGCGCATTTTTGCAGCCGTCTTTGCTTTCGCGCTCGTTTCCGCTCTCGGCGCGTACGCATCGGCTCAGTCGCCGGACGACACGGGCGCGGGCGACCGGCTCGGCATGCAGCAGCTCAACAATTCAGGACAAATCGGCGCGGTCACGTTGTTCAATCACGGCGCGACCACGAATCTCGTGGTCGCGCTCGATTCCGTCCCGCCCGGGCGCGTCGAAGCCGTGACGATCCATCGCGGCAGGGATTGCGATTCCGTCGATCCCAAGGCGCTGATGCGCCTAACGGATCTCAAAAACGGCCGCAGCCGTTCGACGGTGAAGATGAGCCAGGACAAGCTGCTGTCCGGTAATTACTCCGTGCTGGTGTACAGCGGCACGCAGTCAAACGCGCATGCCGTCGCGTGCGGACACCTCTATCGGTAGATCGTGATTCGCGACGGCTTCGCCGGCGCGATCGGCGCCACGCCGCTCATCGCATTGCCCAAGCTCTCGGCCGAGCTCGGGCGGACGATCCTCGGTAAGGCGGAGTATTTGAATCCGGGCGGCTCGGTCAAAGACCGGGCCGCTCGTGGGATTATCGATGCATTCGAGGCGGAAGGCCGGCTGCGCCGCGGCGGTGTCGTCGTCGAGGGAACGGCCGGCAACACCGGCATCGCACTTGCGCTGATCGGAAATGCGCGCGGCTACCGCACGATCATCGTGATGCCCGACGACCAGGCGCCCGAGAAATATGCGCTCCTGCGCGCGTACGGAGCCGAACTCCACGTCGTCGAGGCGGTCCCCTTCACGAACGACGCCAACTACTATCACGTAGCGCGCCGGACGGCCGAATCCATTCCGGGCGCGGTGTGGGCGAACCAATTCGAGAACACGGCGAACCGCGATGCGCACGAGCGCACGACGGGGCAAGAAATATTGGAAGACACGGGCGGCGTGTTAGACGCGTTCGTCGCGGCGGCGGGCACCGGCGGGACGATCGCGGGCGTCAGCCGGGCGCTGAAATTGCGCGATCCGAAAATTCGCGTCGTGCTGGCGGATCCGTACGGTTCGGCGCTCTACGATTACGTGACCCGGGGCGAGTTGACCACCGCGGGCGATTCCATTTCCGAAGGGATCGGCATCAAACGTCTGACGGCCAACTTCAAGGGCGCGCGCATCGATGCCGCGGAGCGCGTCGACGACGGTGCGATGGTCGCGATGGCGCATTGGCTCTTGCGCGAAGAAGGGCTTTTTCTCGGCGGCTCCGCCGCGCTCAACGTCACGGCGTCCGCGCGTCTCGCGCGAACGCTGCCGGCGGGCAGCCGCGTGGTCACCATCCTGTGTGACGGCGGCGACCGCTACCGCTCGCGCATCTACGAGCGCGCATGGCTTGAAGAAAACGAACTCGTTCCTTCCGCGACCGACCTTTCGTTCTTATAGGAGTTGCCCGAGATGTCGCAGCACGTGAAGCTAACGCGGCCTGACGCCACGATCGATGCCTACGCCGCATGCCCGAGAACCATCACCGCGACGACACCCGGCGTCGTCATCGTGCAGCACACTGGGGGCGTCGACGCGCAGATCCGCGATACCGCGCGCCGCTACGCGAAAAAAGGCTTCATCACGATCGCGCCGGCGCTCTTCTCATGCACGAATCCGCCGAGCGGCGCGAATACGAGCGACATGAACCCGTTTCGCGCGCCGGCAAGCGCCCTACAAGACGACGTCGTCGCCGGCGATTTGCTGGCCGGCCGTGATTGGATTCACAGCAAGGCGGCGCAATCCAAGGTCGGCATCACCGGATTCAGCATGGGCGGCGGGATCACGCTGAAGCAGGCCTGATGCTCACGCTCGTCCACGCGGCGGATCTCCATCTCGAAACGACGTTTCCCGACGTGCGCGGCGGGAACCGGCGGCGCGCGGCACTGGCCGAGGCGCTCGTGCGAATCGTCGATCTCGCGCTCGAGCGCAACGCGGACGTGCTCACCTTCGGCGGCGACCTCTTTGAGAGCGAGCGCGCCGGCCCGCAGACGGCCCGCTTTCTCTTCGAACAGTTTGCACGTTTCCGCAAGCCGGTGTTCGTCGCGCCCGGCAACCACGATGCGTATTCGTCGCGCGCAGCCTACGCGCGCGACGACCTGCCGCCCAACGTGCGCGTCTTCGCACAAGCGGCGTGGCGCGCGTTTCCGCTCGGAGACGGCATCACGCTCTACGGCTTCGGCCATACGCCCGTCGAACCGGGCCGGCCGTTCGGCACCGCACGCTTCGACCGCGACGGCGTGCGCATCGCGCTCGTGCACGGCAGCGATGAGGATCGCTGCCCGCCCGGCAAACGCGCGACCGCGCCGTTCCGCATCGAAGAAATCGTGCGCTCCGGCGCGACCGTCGCACTATCGGGACATTACCACGGCGGGTATGTCGCCGGTGAGGGTGGGCGCCCGATCCTCGCGTATCCCGGTTCGCCCGAACCAATCCGATTCGGTGAGCGCGGCGCGCACGGCGCACTCGTCGTCGAAGTGCACGACGAGCGTGTGCACGTGGAGCCGGTTCCGCTCGCGCGCACGCGGCTCGTCGATATCGACGTGCGGCTCGACCGCGCGAGCAGCGAACATGCCGTCATCGCCGCGCTCGATGCCGCGCTCAGCGAATACCGCGGCGGCGACTACGTGCGCGCGCGGCTGCAGGGCGCGGTGGACCGCGGAACGCGCGTGGATTGCGACCTGCTCGCAGAACGCTGCGGTGCGCACGTCGGCGCGCTTGAAGTCATTGACAAGACGCTATTCGCCGATTACGACGCCCTCGGCAGCCGGCAGAACGTCCTGGGACACGTGGTCGCCGATCTTCGCGAACGTGCGCGCGGCGGCGACGGTGACGCGGAGCGCGCGCTGCGCTATGTCGTGGCCGCCTTCGTCGGCGCGGACATCGCGCCGTGAAACTTGTCTCGCTCGACGTTGCGGGCTTCGGCCGGCTGGTCGACCGGCATTTCACCTTCGCGCCGGGACTCAACGTGGTCTTCGGTCTGAACGAGAGCGGTAAGTCGACGCTCGCGAACGCGATCGTCGCGACCTTGTACGGCGCCGAGCGGCGGAAGGAGGCGTGGCGCCCATGGAACGCCGCGGCACCGTTCGGCACGACGCTCGTCTACGAGCTCGAAAACGGCGAGCGCATCGAAGTGCAGCGCGACTTCGAGCGCGACGCGAAAGGATTGCGCGCGTACGACCGCGCCGGTAACGACGTTTCCGCGAAGGGCGGCAACGGCAAGAAATTCGTTCCCGGCGACGCGCACTTACAGATGCCGCTCGAGGTGTTCGTCAATGCGGCGTGCGTCAAGCAGCAGTTCGTGGCGATCGAGGCCGGCAAGCCGGCGCAGCCGCTCGCGGCGCATCTCGCACAGGCGCTCGACGGAAGCCCGCAAGAAGACACGGCGCTCGACGCCCTCCAGCGTCTCGACGACGCGTTGCGCGCGCACGTCGGGACAGACCGCATGCGCAAAAGCGCGCCGCTGCGCGCGCTGCGCGACCGCGCGGATGCCCAAGCAGCGGAGATCGCTGGGGCGCGGCGGCAACTGGCGTCGCTCGAAGATCTCCGCGCGCGCATCGTGCGCTCGTGTGAGGAACGCGACGCGGCCGGCGCAGCCGTTCGCGAACTGGAGCGCAAGCTGCGCGCGGTGCGTGCGGCGACGATCGAAAAGCAGCTCGCGGCGCTTCGGGCGTTCCGCGACGACGCGGCGCACGTACAGGCGGAGCTCGCCGCATACGATGACGTCGCGACGTTTCCGGCCGAGCGCGAGCGCGAACTCAACGATGCGTATTACGCGTGGGAAAGTGCCGACCGCAGCGCCGCCGACGCCGCCGCGGCGGCGGCGGACGCCGAGCCGGCCGCCGCGGAACGGAACGAACTCGACGCCCGCCGCGGCGACGCGGGTGCCTTGGATGACGTCGCCTTCGCGGCGCTGGCGGACGCGTCGGCCGGCGCGGAACGCGCACGCCAAGCTGCCGCCGCCGCTGCGAACGACGCGGCCGCGGCGCGCCGCGACGGCGCCGGCGGCGGCGTAAGCGGCATTCTCGGCGGCGTGCTGGCGGCGGGCGCCGGCGCGCTGGCGGCCGCCGTGGCGTTCGCCATCGCGCACCTATGGCCGGCGGCCATCGCCGCGCTCGCCGTTGCGACCGTGCTGCTCGTGTTCGCATTCGCGCAGGGACGGGAACGTGCCGCGCGGCGCCGCGAAGCCGACCGGCGTCAGCGTGTCGCCGACGATGCCGCAGCTGCCGAACAGACGGCGGCGCGAGCCATCGCCGCGGTTCTCGAGCCGCTGCACGTTCCCAGCGTCGAGGAACTCGCGCGCCGGCGGGAGCGCCTGGCGGAACTCGCGGCGCGCGATCGCAACGCGGCGCGGCTTGCCGAGCGCGCGTCGACCGCACGAGCCGCGGCAACGGAGGCCGGCCGGCGCTTCGACGCGGTTGCTGCCGCGATGCTGCCCGGCGTCGCCGGCGAGCGAGCACAGCTGCGCGCGGCGGCGGCGGCGCGGGCGGCGCGCAAGGCGCAGCGCAACGGTCTCGACGCACGCTTGCGCATGCTGGAGATGCAGCGGTCCACGCTCGTCCCAGACGACGAATATGCGCTCGAAGCCGAACTTCGCGAGTTACTCGAGGCGGGCACGGAGCCGCTGCGCGAGGGGCCCACGAGCGTGCGGCAAATCGAAGCGGAACGCGATGCGCTGGCCGAACGGCGGCGGCTTGCGGGCGAAACCGTTTCGCGCCTGCAGGGCGAACGCGCGAATGCCGAATCGCATGTGCCCGATCTCGCCGCGCTCGACGAAGAGCTCGCGCGCACGCAGGCCGAGATCGCGCGGCTCGAGGCGTTCGTGGAGCGCTTCCGCGCGAAGGCGACGAAGGCCAAGCAGGCCCAGTCGCGTGTCAAGCGCCTGGACAAGATCGAGCGCATCGTGCGCGACCCGCGCGACCGCGCGGGGC
>JBHEMQ010000021.1:0-543 GCA_046262475.1 Candidatus Velthaea sp. | reverse complement strand
CCGCACACGCGCTCAGCACGATCACGCGCGGACGCTACGGCGAACTCTTCGTCGATCCGTCGTCGCTCGCGATCCGGGTGCGCGTTCCGGAAACGCGTGCGATCGTCGACCTCGATCAGCTTTCGGCCGGCACGCGCGATCAGGCCTATCTCGTGGTCCGCTTCGCGATGGCGCGCATGTTCGCGGAAGGTCTCGAGACGCCGCCCATGCTCCTGGACGATCCCTTCGCCTATTGGGATGCCGCGCGCATCGAACGCTGCCTGCCCATCGTGATGCACAACGCCGGCACGGCGCAGACGATTCTCTTTACTGCAAGCGAGGATCTCGCGCGCGCGGCGGACGCGCACGGGGCGGCGCGAATCAATCTCAGCGCACCGGCGCTGATTTGATGCACCCGCGCACGTGGTCGTCGACGATTCCGACGGCTTGCATGAACGCATAGACGATCGTCGAGCCGACAAAGGTAAATCCGCGCTTCTTGAGGTCGCGGCTGAGTGCGTCCGAAAGTTCGCTCGTCGCCGGAATGCCCGCCGCGGAACGCGG
>JBHEMQ010000020.1:35170-35736 GCA_046262475.1 Candidatus Velthaea sp. | reverse complement strand
GTATTCGCATCCCACCCAGCCGGTGTAGCCGCTATCGTCGAGCACCGCGAGCACGTAATCGTAATTCACCTCGCCGGCGTCGGGTTCGTGCCGCGCGGGATTGCCCGCGATTTGGACGTGTCCGGTGATCGGCGCGAGATCGCGAATTTTGCGTTCGAGGTCACCCTCGGAGATCTGCGCGTGATACAAATCCAGCTGCAGCGCGACGTTGGGCCGATCGATGCGCTCGATCAGACCGCGCGCTTGTGTTGTCGTGTGCAAAAAATAGCCGGGCATGTCGCGCCGGTTGATCGGCTCGAGCAGCAGTGTCGCGCCGGCGCCGGCCAACCCGTCCGCGGCGAAGCGGAGGTTCTCGACGTAACGTGCGACGGTGGCCTCGTCGGCGTCGTCGGCGATGCCGGCCATCGCGTGCACGCTCGGGCACTGGAGCGCGCGCGCGTACGCGACGGCGCGCTCGACGCCGGCGCGAAACTCTGCGTCCCGCCCGGGCAGTGCCGCGATTCCGCGCTCGCCGGCGTTCCAGTCGCCGGGCGGCATGTTGAAGAGCACTTGTTGCAGCTCGTTGT
>JBHEMQ010000020.1:0-35160 GCA_046262475.1 Candidatus Velthaea sp. | reverse complement strand
TGCGCCGATATCGTCCACGGTAAAGTCGTATGGAAAGAGATACTCGACGCCTTGGAAGCCGGCACGTTCCGCCGCCGCGAAGCGCTCCAAGAACGGCACCTCGTTGAACATCATGCTGAGATTCGCGGCGAGCTTCGGCATCACGCATTCTCCGTCGGATAACGTTCGCGCAGCGCCGCAACGGCGGCAGGATCGAGCGTTCGATATGCAAGCCCGTGCACCAGCAAGAACAGGCGCGCGTTTTCTTCCAATTCCTCGAGCGTCGCGGCCGCGTCGTCGAGCGACGCACCGGCGACAACCGGACCGTGGTGCGCGAGCAGCAAGACGCTGCGACCGGCCATGTACCGGCCGACGGTTTCCGCCAGCGCCGGATCGCCCGGCATGACGTACGGCACCACCGGCGCATAGCCCACGCGCATGATGTAATACGGCGTCAGCGGCGGTAGCCCATCGTGTTCGGGCACATCGCGCAACAGCGTCACGGCGACGCAGTGCGTCGAGTGCGTGTGGAGGATCGCATGCGCCGAGGGCCGCGCCGCGTAGACAGCGCGATGGAGCGACGCTTCTTTACTGGGCGGCTTTCCTGCGACGTGCTGTCCAGTGAACGAGACCAGCGCCAGCTCGTCCGGGTCCAGCCGGTCCAGCGCCGCGCCCGTCGGCGTCACGAGAAAGCCGTTCGCGACACGCACGCTGATATTGCCCGCCGTGCCGTGCACGAGACCGCGCGCCGCAAGCCGCTTGCCGAGGCGCCGGATCGCTTTGCGCGCCGAACGGTCGTTCATGCGGTCATCGCAAGCGCGCGAACGAAAAAATCACGGCCGCCGAAATTGCCGGATTTGAGCGCGAGGCCGAGCGGTACGCGCGTATCCGCGACCGTCCACGGTACGCCCGTCGCGATGCGCGGTCCGATCCGTAAGCGGCGTACCCCGAGTTCGCCGACGACGGCACCGGCCGTTTCGCCGCCCGCGACAACGAAGCGCCGCACGCCGCGTTCGGTGAGCCCCGCGGCGGCGCGCGCGAGAATCTTCTCGACGCGCCGGCCCGCTTCGCCCGCGCCGTAACGCTCTTGGTTGCGCCGCACCTCGTCGGGCTCCGCGGTCGCGCTGATGACGATGGGTGTGCCGGCCGGCCGCGCCTCGGCCCACGCGAGAATGCCTTCGACGGCGCCTTCGCAATCGTTGAGATGCGCGGTGGTGATATCGAACACCGGATGCGCCGCGCGCAGTTCTGCGATCTGCTCGCGCGTCGCCGTCGACGCCGAACCCGAAAGCACCGCCGCGCGTCCCCCGGATACCGGTGCCGTGACCGCGTCGGCCGCCGGGCGCAGCCGGCCGTGCCGGCGGAAATTGTGCGCGAGACCGGGGGCGATGCCCGCACCGCCCGTCACGAGTCGCGCACCCTCAAGCGCTTCGCCGAGGGCCAGCAGGTCGTCGTCTTCCGTGGCATCGACGATCAGGTGCACCGGACCGGCCGCCGCTTCCCCTGCCAGCGCCGCACAAATGGCCGGCGCGCCGCCGCGGACGTGGTGCAAGCCGACGAGCGCGACGCGCCGGCGGCTCTGCGCGGCGAGCACGCGCACGAGATTGGCATCGTGCATCGGCGTGAGCGGATGGTCGCGCATGCCGGATTCCGACAGCGGCACGCCGCCGACGAAAAGGTAGCCCGCATATATGGTGCGCGCGTTCGCCGGATAGGCGGGACAAAATACCGTCGCCGCTTGTTGCAGGCGTTCGGCGAGCGCATCGCCGACCGGGCCGATGTTGCCGCGCGGCGTCGAATCGAAAGTGGAGCAGTATTTGAAAACGATCTGTTCCGTCCCGAGCCGCTCGAGATACTCGAGCGCCGAAAGGGATTGCGCGACGGCTTCCGCCGGATCGATGGACCGGGTCTTCAGCGCGACGACGACCGCGTCGGCATCCGCGTCGACGCCGTCGCTCGGCACGCCAATGGTCTGCACGGTACGCATGCCCGCGGCCACTAGCGTGTCCGCGAGATCGGTGGCGCCGGTGAAATCGTCGGCGACCGCGCCGAGCAGTACGCCGTTCAACGGACCGCTATGCGAACGCCGCGGCGGCACCCGCGCCGAGCGCGCGCAGCTTGGCATAGGCGATGTCCCGATTCATCGGCGCCATGCCGCAATTCGTCGAAGCGACGATGCGTTCGCGCGGCACAAACTGCGCCGCCGTCTCGATGGTGGCGCGCACGTCTGCGGCTGTCTCGACGCGCTCGTTCGCAACGTCGATGCAGCCCACGGCGACGTCCTTGTCCCTCAGTCCCGCCAGCACGCGCGCAGGAACGTGCGAGTTGGCGAGTTCGATCGAGACCTCATCGACGCAGCTGCGCGAGAGGAACGGAAAAATGTGGGCGTACTGGTCCCACTCCGCGCCGAGCTGCGCTTTCCATTTCACGTTCGCGTCGATGCCGTAACCATAGCAGACGTGCACGGCTTTGCGCGTCCCGACGCCGGCAAAGGCCGCATCGAGCGCATCGATGCCCCAGGCGTCAACTTCGTCGAAGAAGACGTTGAACGCCGGCTCGTCGAGCTGAATGACGTCGACGCCGGCGGCCGCCAGCTCGCGCATTTCCTCGTTCAAGACCTTGGCGAAGGCCAATGCGGCCGTGCGGCGGTCGCCGTAATGGGCGTCGAACAACGTGTCCACGATCGTCATCGGTCCCGGCAGCGTGAACTTCACCGCGCCGGTCGCAAATGCAACGGCGACCCGCGCTTCTTCGAGATGAACGGGCCGGCCGCGGCGCACCTCTGCGACGATCGACGGACAATCCGCCTCGTAGCGCCCGTCGCGAATGCCGCGCCGCACTTTCTTCTCCGGATCGATGCCGTCGAGCGCTTCCAGAAAGCCGTGCACGAAATGCACGCGCGACTGCTCCCCATCGCTGACGCAGCCGATACCGGCACGTTCCTGCTCGGCAACGGCGATGCGGGTTGCATCGCGCTTCGCTTCACGCAGCTGCGCGCCGCTCAACCGCCACGTCGGCCACAGCTTTTCCGTTTCCGCGAGCCAGCCCGGTTTAGGCAAGCTGCCGGCGATCGTCGTGCGGTACGTCATCGCGCGCCCTTCGACGCCGGCAGCCGAACCCGTTCTTAGCTCAACAGGCGCTCCGGCGTGATCGGCAAGTCGCGCACGCGCTTGCCGGTCGCATGATACACCGCGTTGGCGATCGCCGCGGCAGCGCCGACGATACCGATCTCGCCGATGCCCTTCACGCCGATCTCGTTCACGTGCTCGTCGGTTTCGGGTACGATGAGCGCGTCGATCGCGGGAATGTCCGCGTGCACCGGCACCAGGTACTCAGCGAGATTTGCGTTCATGACGCGGCCGGTGCGCTCGTCCGTGCGCGTGTGTTCCATGAGCGCCATCCCGGTTCCGAACGTCATGCCGCCGATATACTGGCTGCGCGCCAGCTTCGCGTTCAGAATGGTGCCCGACGCAAAGGCGCCGATTTGCTTCACGAGCCGAACCGTTCCGAGGTCCGGATCGACCCGCACCTCCGCGAACTGCGCGCCGAAGGCGTGCATCGCGTACTGCTTCGTTTCTTCACCGGGTTTGGCGTCGCCGTGGCCTTCGATCGCGTCCACGTTGTGCCGCGCTAAGATCGCGGCGTAGGTCTCGCCGCGCGCCGGCTGATCTTTCAGGAAGAGCCGGCCGTCTTTGGCCGCGACTGCTTCGGGCGACGCGCCGTGCAGCGGCGAGGCGGCGTCCGACGCGGCGAGCGCCGCAACTTTAGCGCGCGCATCGAGCGCCGCGAGCTTGATCGCGGAACCGACGCTCGCCGTTTGCGCCGAGCCGCCGGCCTGCGCGGCCAACGGGTAGTTGGAGTCGCCGAGGTCGAACCGCACGTGCTCGACCGCGATGCCGAGCTCTTCGGCGGCAAGCTGCGTGAACGCCGTGTAGGCGCCGGTGCCGATATCGACGGCTCCGCTCTGCACGACGGCGCTGCCGTCCGCGCTGATACGCGCGACGGCGCCGGACGGATTGCGATGCGCGGGATACGTCGCGGACGCCATGCCGAGACCGACGAGCATCCGTCCGTCACGCATCGAGCGCGGTTGCGGCGTCCGCCGGTTCCATCCGAACGTTTCGGCCCCCAGACGATAACATTCGCGCAGCGATTTGCTCGAATACGGCAGATGCTGCTCCGGATCGATGTCGGCGTGGTTGCGCCGCCGCAATTCGATCGGATCGAGGCCGACAGCGTACGCCAGCTCGTCCATCGCCGATTCGAGCGCGAACGATCCGCTCGCGTGCCCGGGCGCGCGCATGTACGTCGGCGTACCGTAGTTCAGGCGCGTCAGCCGGTGCGACACCAGCAGCGCCGGCGAATCGTACAGCATCATCGCCGTCGAACCGGCCGGCTCGACGAACTGATCGATCATGGAGGTTTGCGAAGTCACCTCGTGGATCGTGCTGCTGAGCTTCCCGTCGCGCGACGCGCCGAGCGCCACGCGCTGAACCGTCGGCGAGCGGTACCCGGTGGAGCCCCACATCTGCGGCCGCCACAGCGCGATCTTCACCGGTCGTCCCGTCATTTTCGCCGCCATGACCGTCAGATAGGTGTGCGGCCACGACTGGCCTTTCGTGCCGAAACCACCGCCCACGAACTTGGTGATGACGTGTACGTTGCTTTGCGGAACGTTGAAGGCGCTTGCCATCCGCCGGCGCACGCCGAAGATGCCCTGCGAGGATTCGTAGATGGTCAGCACGCCGCCGTTCCACGCGGCCGTCGTCGCGTGCGGTTCCATCGGATTGTGGCTTTCGTGCGGCGTGGTGTAGACGTTGTCGACCCGGACCGGCGCTTGCGCGAGGGCCGCGGAGGCATCGCCGCGCTGCGCGTCGAGTTTGCGGCCGTTGGTCGAGGACGGCTTATACGTTTCTTTCGATTTCGTGAGCGGCGGCGCCGCCGCGTACGTCACCTTCACGAGCGACGCCGCGTACTGCGCGCGCTCGAACGTGTCGGCAAGAACCACGGCCACCGGCTGCCGGTCGTAGTGCACGGCGTCGTCCTGGAGCAGCATCATCTTCACTTCGGTGGGACCTTCACCGCGGTTGATGCGCGGCGCGTTCCGCGGCGTCATCACGGCGACGACGCCCGGGTGCTTCAGCGCAGCTGATGCGTCGATACTTGCGATGCGGCCGTTCGCGATGGTGCTCAGCACCAGGTAGCCGTACAGCATGTTCGGCATCGGCCACTCCGCCGAGTATTTCGCGGCACCGGTGACCTTGAGCCGGCCGTCGACCCGGTCGAGCGGTGCTCCGACGGAACCGTTCATGCCGCACCTCCCGCCATCTGCAGCGCCCGAACGACCGAGCGTTGCGTCAGCGCGATCTTGAAGTCGTTGCGGCCGTATCCGCGCATGCCGCGCACGGCAGCTGCCGCCGCTGCGGCGAATGCGGCGCCGGCCGGCGCTTTACCGATCAGCGCTGCTTCCGCCGCATGCGACCGCCACGGGTTCGGTGCAACGCCGCCCAGCGCGACGCGCGCCCCGCGGATCGTGCCCGCGCTCACGTCGAGGGCGGCAGCCACCGAGACGAGCGCGAATTCGTAGGATGCGCGGTCGCGCACTTTCAGATACGCGGAGCGGCGCGCGTGCGCGCTCGGCGGCAATTCGATCGCTTCCACGAGATCGCCCCACTCGAGCACGTGCTCGCGGTTCGGCGTATTGCCCGGCAGCACGTAAAACTTCTCGAGCGGCATGGTGCGTGCGCCCTTCGAACCGCGAACGTGCACGAGCGCATCGACAGCCAGGAGCGACACCGCGAGATCGGATGGATGCGTGCAGATGCAGTGATCGCTGCCGCCGATGACGGCGTGTTGACGGTTTTCACCGCCGATCGCCGAGCAGCCGAGTCCGGGCTTGCGTTTGTTGCACGGCTGCGAGGTATCGCGGAAATACGCACAACGCGTGCGCTGCATGATGTTGCCGCCGATCGTCGCCATGTTGCGCAACTGCGGCGACGCGCTGGCGAGCAGCGCTTGCGAGACAACCGGAAAGCCGCCCTTGACGGCTGCTGCGTCCGCGACATCCGCCATCGTTGCAAGCGCGCCGAGGCGAACGCCGCCGCCGGCGGTCGCATCGATGCCGCGCAGCGGCAAGTGCGTGATGTCGACGAGCAGCGCGGGGCTTTCGACGTTGATCTTCATCAGATCGAGGATGTTGGTACCGCCGGCGATGTAGTACGCGCCGCGGTCAGGATGGACCGCGGCGACCGCGGACGCGGCGTCGGGAGCGGTCGCGAATCGGAACGGATTCATGCCTTGCCTGCCGCCACGGCCTGCACGGCCGCGATGATGTTCGGGTACGCGCCGCACCGGCAAATATTTCCGCTCATCCACTCGCGCACGTTGACATCGTCGGTCGGACGTTTCTCCGCGAGCAACCCGACGGCGGAGACAATTTGGCCCGGCGTACAGTAGCCGCACTGAAACCCGTCGTGCTCGAGAAAAGCGGCTTGCATCGGATGCAATTGCTCGCCGTTCGCGAGCCCCTCGATGGTCGTGACGCGTTTGCCTTGAACCATGATCGCGAGCGTCAAGCACGAGTTGACGCGTTTGCCGTCGACGAGCACGGTGCAGGCGCCGCAGGTTCCCTGATCGCAGCCTTTCTTCGTGCCGGTCAGATTCAAGCGCTCGCGCAGCGCATCGAGCAGCGTGACGCGCGGCTCGAGCGCGAGCGTATGGGCGGCTCCGTTGACGTTCAAGACCGTGTCGACCGGCTGCGGCCCGCGAGCCCGGAGCGTGACCGTCGCCGCCTCGGCCGCGGGGAAAAGCGTCGCGCCGTTCAGACCGGCCGCGACGGTTGGGACCGCCGCTCGAATCAAAAAACGGCGGCGCGAGAGCTTACCGAGATCCATGTGCACCAATCGCCTTTCTGGCGTGATGGGAACGCCTGTACCCACGCCTTCTTAGGAAATGCTCGGACCGGCGAACGCCGGACGAGCCGGAACGCGGCCGTCTGCCGGGCAACCACGGGCGTACCGTGACCATCGTGATTCTCGCCGCAGGCGCCGCGCGCCGCATGGGCCGCCAAAAGCTTCTCTTGCCGATCGACGGCGAGCCGATGGTCGCCCGGGTGATCGGCGCGGCGGCGGCGTGGCCGACGGTGGTGGTGGCGGGCCCGGCAGTTGCGACGGTGTTGCGCGATGCTCCGGTTCGCGTGATCGTCAACGACCGTCCCGAACGCGGGATGGTCCATTCGCTCCGGCTTGCGGACGAAGCGGTGGACCCGGCCGAGCCCATTGCGGTGCTGCTGGCAGACGTGCCGGACGTGAGTCAGGGGTGGATCCGGCACATCATCGACGCCTACCACGGCGACGTCGACGTCGTCGCGCCGCGAACGGGGGACCAACCTGCACATCCCGTGGTCTTCGGACCCGCCGCGCGACGAAAAATCGTTACGCTCGCCGACGGCGACACGCTGCGCGAGCTGCGCGACGATCCGTCGCTGCGGCGCCGCGAAGTGGAGGTCCTCGATGGGTCGGCGCTGACGGACATCGATACGCCTGCCGATTATGCCGCGCGTGCCCGACGACCGTAAAACGCCTCAAGGCCAGGGTTGTTGCCGCCGATGTTATAATGTAGAGGAAACCGGCTCTTGCAGGCGCGCGAGCGCCTCGAACCGGGTCCGCACACAACCGCTTTGCCGTCTAGCGACGAAGCGGCTCCGTACGTAATAGGCGTCATGGAAATGCAAGACGCGACGACGGCCGACGACATTCGGCCGCGCCGTCGCTCGGCAAAGCTCACCGCGGTCTCAACGCAGCCGCGGGCCCCGCATCTGCGCCCATATCAGGTAGAAGCGCAGAAGGCGATTCTCGAACATCGCAAGCGCGGGATTCGCACGCAGTTGGTGTCCCTTGCGACGGGACTCGGGAAATCCGTCGTGATCGCCACGTTGCCGAGGCTGCTCGGATTGCGTGAGGGCGACGTCACGCTGGTCGTCGCGCATCGCGACGAACTGATACAACAACTCGTCGAGAAAATGCAGGTCGAAAATCCCGAGGCGAAGATCGGCGTCGAGAAAGCGGAACGCCGGGCCTCGGAAGATTCCGATATCGTCGTCGCAACCGTGCAAACCCTCGCTGATAAACGCCTGAGCGAATTTGCAAGCCGCTTCGGCCGGCGCATCGCGCTCTTCGTCATCGACGAGGCGCATCACGCGGCGGCGCCATCATATCGCGCACTCGTCGACACGATTCTCGGCAAGCGCAGCGATGCCATGATCATGGGTTTCACGGCGACGCCGAACCGCGGCGACGGCGTACGGCTCATCGACGTTTTCGAGAAGATCGTCTACGAGATGGATACCCGCAAGGCGATCGACGCCGGGTATCTCGTTCCCGTCAAATCGTTCGCGGTCGCGACGACGACCGATCTGGATTCGGTCGCCTCGCGCGGCGGCGACTTCGTGATCGGCGCTCTCGCGGCAGCCGTGAACACCGTCGACCGCAACGCGCGCATCGTGGCGTCGTACAAACAGCATACGCCCGACATGAAGGCGCTGGTGTTCACGGCATCGGTCGAGCACGCGCGCGACGTCGCCGAGGAATTCGTCGCCAACGGCGTCAAGGCCGAATGGGCGAGCGGCGAGACGCCCCAAGGTGAACGCGAACGCATCGTGCGCGATTTCCGCAGCGGCAAGATTCACGTGCTCGTGAACTGCGGGCTCTATCTCGAAGGCTTCGACGTCCCGTCGGTCCAGGTGATCCTCAACGCGCGACCCACGAAGTCGACCACGCTGTACACGCAGATCACCGGCCGTGCGCTGCGCCCCGTCGACGACATCGCGCACGCGCTCTCGAATACCGACTCGGCCCTGATGCGCCGCGAGCTGATCGAGAAGAGCGTGAAGCCGGCGGCCATCGTCATCGACCTCGTCGATCAGGCGCACCGCCATCAGCTCATCACGCTCGCGTCGCTGTACGGCTTGCCGCCGCAGATCGACGCGCAGGGCCGCATGACGGCGCAGGTCGCCGACAAATTCGAGGAGCTCCTCAAGCGCGATCCCAAACGCGCGGCCCGCGTGCGCAGCGCCGACGACATCATCACGGCCCTTGCCGAAATCGACGCCTTCTCGGCGCCGGTCGAGATCAAGCCGACCTGGATGCCCATCGACCCGCTCGACCATTGGCGCATGGAGCTGCCGGCGCAGCGCGTGGGCTTCGACCGCAAAGGGCGGCCCATACCAAACTTCGCGAAACTGTACGACCAGTGGGTCGCCGAAGCGAAGCGCATCGCGCCGCACGAGGACGCCGAGTCGTTCGCCCGCCGGATGCTCAACGTCGATGCGAAATCCATCAAGTACGAACGTTCGCGCATCGACGTCAAACGCGACGGCGACTTCTACCTGACGCTGTATACGACGAACGATTTGCCCGAACGCGTGATCGAGAAGTCCTCATCGCTGCCGGGCGCGCTCGGCAGCGCGTACACGCGGGTCGACGAAATGCTTTCGGGTTACACGCAAATTCCGGTCGCGCGCAACGGCGCACCGGTCGCCGCGCCCGCAGGCCCCGTGCCCAAGGCGGCACAGCAACGCTCGCGCCGGGGCCACGGACGGCGGCGACCGCCCAAAGCGTGAGCCGCGCGCTCGCCGCGCTGCTCGCCGTTGTTGTTGCATTCGCTCCCGCGGCGGCGGCCGCGCGCCATGCGTGGACGAAACCAGGCGTGCTGCGCATCGGCGTCGTGCGCGATCTCGACTTTCTCAATCCGCTGCTGTCGGGGCAAGCCGGCGTTACCGATCTCGCGCAATTCATTTTCTCGGGCCTGATCCGCTACGATGACCGCGGCGAGCCGATACCCGACGCGGCGACGTCGGTGCCTTCGCGAGCGAACGGCGGCATCAGCGCCGACGGCCGCACGATTACGTATCACCTGCGCAAGAACATCACGTTCTCGGACGGCCATCCACTGACGGCCGAGGATGTGGTCTTCACGTGGCAGCAGGTGTTGAATCCGAACAACAACGTGCCGTATCACTTCCCGTACGATCAAGCGGATCGCGTGTACGCGAAAGATCCGTACACCGTGGTCGCGCATTTGCGGGAGCCGTCGGCGCCGTTCATCGTGGCATTCATGCGGTGCGGCAACCAAGGCGTGATCCTGCCGAAGCATCTGCTCGCGCACGAGCGCGACCTCAATAAAGTGCCGTACAACATGAAGCCGGTCGGCAGCGGCCCGTTCGTGGTCGACCGCTACCAGCCGGGCGTCGGCCTCGAGCTGAGCGCGAACCGGCGGTACTGGGGCGGCAAGCCGAAGCTCGAGCGCGTCGTCTACCGCATCATCCCGACCGAAAACTCGCTTTTGATCGCGCTGCAGACGCACGAAATCGATTTTTATTTCGGCGCGCCCGAGCAGCAGTACAAGACGCTGCGCGCGATGGACGGCATGAAAGTGAGCGCGGTGCCGTTCTCGCAGTACGAGCAGCTGACGTTCAACGCACGCCGCGCGCCCTTCGACGACATCAACGTGCGCCTCGCCGCCGCGCACGCCATTGATTGGGAGGCGCTCGCGCGTACGGTCTACCTCGACGTTGACCTCCCGGGTTCCGGCGATATCTTCCCGCGCAGCTGGGCGTACGACGGGAACATCCGGCCGTATGCACACGACGTCGCCAAAGCGCGTGAACTGCTCGAGCGCGCGGGCTGGAAGGCCGGCCTCGACGGCATTCGCGTCAAGGACGGCAAGCGGCTGGAGGTCGACATCGCGACGGTCGCCGGCGTGATCGTGCGTCAAAACGCGGAAGTGCTGATCCAGCAGCAGATGCGCGAGGCCGGCTTCGACGTCCAGGTCCGCAACGCGCAGGCGAGCATGCTGTTCACCTCGTTCCAAGCCGGCGGCATTCTCGCGACCGGCAAGTTCGACATGGGCATCTATGCGTGGGTGAAAAATCCGGATCCCGACGATACGGAGACGCTCGCACCCGACCGCGTACCGCCGGGCGGCGCGAACTACACCGGCATCCGCGACCCGGAGATTGGCCGCCTCCAAGCCGCGGCGGCACGCGAATACGATCGTGCGAAACGCAAGCCGCTCTACGCACGCTTGCAGCAGCGGATCCACGCATTGCTGCCGTTCCAGACGATGGTCTGGCGCGCCAACATCGACGCGTATAACGAAGACCTGCAGAATTTCCGGCCCGTGCCGGCGGTTAGCGACTTCTGGAATGTGGCAGACTGGTCGATATGAAAGCCACGGTTTTCCATGGGCCGCGGGACGTGCGCGTCGAGACGGTGCCCGATCCGGCGATTCGCGAGCCGGGCGATGCGATCGTGCGCGTCGTGAACGCCGCAATTTGCGGCTCCGATCTGTGGCCGTATCGCGGGATCGCGACCGCATGGGAGCCGGGGTATCGCATCGGGCACGAATTCATCGGCGTTGTAGAAGAAACCGGCAGCGACGCGCGCGCGTTCGCGCGCGGCGCGATGGTTGCAGCACCATTTTCGTACTGCGACGGCGTGTGCGACTTTTGCCGTGAGGGCCTGTATACGTCGTGCCGGCACGCCGGCTTCTGGGGCGGCGAAGACGAGGACGGCGGACAAGGCCAGTTCGTGCGCGTGCCCTTCGCGGATGCGACGCTGCGGCCGATTCCGGACGCCGTCGCGCACGATCCTGCGAAGCGCGCCTCCGCTCTCGCGCTGACCGACGTCATGTCGACCGGCCATCACGGCTGCGTGCGCGCCGGAGTGCGCGCGGGCGGTACGGTTGCGGTGATCGGCGACGGTGCCGTCGGTCTGTGCGCCGTCATTTCCGCGCGACGGTCGCAGGCCGCGCGCATCATCGCGGTCGGCCACCACGCCAGCCGCCTCGAATTGGCACGCCGTTTCGGCGCAACGGACATCGTGGATTCGAGCGATCCTGAAGCGGCGGCGAAGATCGTGGAACTCACGGGCGGCGGCGCGCACAGCGTGGTCGAGGCAGTCGGCTCGCAAGTCACGCTCGATTTCGGAGTGGCGATCGCGCGACCCGGGGGCACCGTCAGCTACGTCGGAGTTCCGTTCGGCGTGGAGACGCTCGACGCGCGGCGGCTCTTCAGCAATAACATCGCGATCGCGGGCGCGCTGGCGCCGACGCGCGCGTACATCGACGATTTGATGGCCGACGTCGAGAACGGCGCGATCGATCCGTCGCCGGTCTTCACCTTGCGCCTTCCGCTCGAACGTTCACCTGAAGGCTATGCGGCGATGGACAAACGCGAAGCGATCAAGGTGATCTTGGACGTGTCGGCCGCCGATTAAGCGAACGCCGGCACGTCGAAGACATCAAACCTCGCGCCGAAGCCGATACATGCTGCCGAAGCCGGTGTCCGCGATGACGTCGAACCGGTTGCGCGCCTCGATCGCTCCGCGCTCCAGCGGCGTATGATACAGCAGCACGATCTCGCGATCGGCTCGCTCGAGGAGCAGCGCATCGAGAACCGGCTCGAGTACCTCCCGGCGGAAAGGATTGTACAGATAGACGACGAGGTCACCGCGGGGAAAAGCGAACGATGCCGCATCCGCGCGCACCAAGCGGATGTCGCCGCAGCGCAGCCGCGCTGCCGGATACGCTGCGCGATTGCCCTTGGCGATTTCGTGCAGCGCCGGCGAAATCTCCACACCGATCACCTGGCGGTACGGCCGTTCCGCCGCGAGCAGCACGACGCGGCCCATGCCGCTGCCGACATCGACGAATGTCGCGCGCTCGGGTGCGAGCGGCACGGCATCCAGCAGCTGCTGCGCGTGCTCGACGGGCGTCGCCTCGTAGTGTGTTGCGAACTCGATACCCGGGCCGACGTTCTCAGGATCCAGCTCGCCGAGAAAGATCAGCGCTTCGGTCGTCACGCGGTGCGCGGCGTCGAAGCGCTGCCCGGCGCGCCGGCCCGACGGCATCAGTCGATGCGCCGGTCGAAGTAAAACTTGAGCTCGGCCGACACCGCTCCGCCGTCGACGCGCATGATGCCGTACGAATACCGCGGGTTCATCCGCTTGTCCGTCGGCGATCCGGGGTTGACGACCAGCATTTCGCCGCGCCGTTCGATCAGCGGCCGATGGCTGTGTCCGAAGCAGATCGCCGCGAGCCGTTCGCCGGCAAATGCATCGAGCGCGTTTTGAAGCGTCGCGCCGCGACCGGCGTCGCCGTGCACCATGCCGATGCGCGCGTCTTCGATCGTGACGATTTTTTTGCGGCCGAAGCGGTCGCGCAGTTCGCGCCCGTCGTTGTTGCCGGCGACCGCGTCGAATGGCGCGATCGCCTCGAAGAGTTCGGCGGCGAGCGGCTCGGTGAAATCGCCCATGTGCAAGATGCGCGAAACACCGGCTTCGCGGAAACCGCGCTCGAGCGCGCGCGGAAGCGCGCGCCCGAAGCGCGGCAAGTGTGTATCCGAAACGAGGCCGACGACGGTCATGCCGTCGTTATTTCCGCTTTTCGTCCGGATTCTTCGTCCAGCGCCGTCCCGAGCATGACGGCGAGCGCCCCGAGGGCAAGCAGAGCTCGGCCGAGGGCGACGCGCGGCGAGCGGGCGTAACGACATGTCGCGATGTCGCGCGCAACCTCACGCCGGCGTTCTCGACCGAGTTCGATCAACAACACCACGTTCATGGCACAAAAAAACCTCCGGTGAACGGAGGCCACGTGAACCGAACCGCCGGGTTCAGTTAAGCATCGTGATCCTCCGCGAGAAAAGCAGCGCCCATCGACGCGCGACGTCGCGAGGTGAGTCGGTCATTGAAACCAATCGGCTGCATCGAAACACCTTTCTCGCTAAGCTCGCGCAAGACGCGCAAAACGAAAGCGTTGCACGACTTTAACATGCAGCGTCCAGCGGCGTCAACACGCCTTGCAAAAAAAGTTAGTGCGCGGACCAGCCGCCGTCGATCGGAATCGGCGCGCCGGTGATCGATTTCGCATACGCGCTGCACAGGAACGTGCACAGCGCCGCGACTTCGGGCGGCTGAATGAAGCGGCGCGACGGCATCGCCTCGAGAAACGCACGCTCGAGCGCCTCGGCGTCACTCATGCCGCCGCCGAATGAGGCCGCAAGTTGCGGCGCCTGATTGCGCACGAGATCCGTCATGACCGCGCCGGGACAGATGGCGTTCACCAAAATATTCGCATCAGCGCCTTCGAGCGCGGATGCTTTCGTGAGTCCGACGACGCCGTGCTTCGCCGCGACATACGCCGCTTTGTATGGGGAGGCCAAAATGCCCTGAACGCTCGCGATGTTGACGATGCGGCCGCCGCCGCGCGCCACGAGATGCTTCCACACCGCTTTCGTCGCATGAAAGACCGCGTCGAGATCGATGGACCGCACCAGCTCGTACTTGTCTTCGGGGAAATCGGCGATCGCCGCGACGTGCTGCACGCCGGCATTGTTTACGAGGTGGTCTATCCCGCCGAAGTCCTTCGCGACCGCGTCGATCGTGGCGTGTATGGCAGCGATGTCGCGCACGTCGCACGGGTAGCCCCGCGCCTGCACCTTCGCCGCACTCGCTATCGCCGAGGCGGTCGTTTCCGCCTCGGCAGCGTTGACGTCGCAGATCGCCACGGCCGATCCGGCCTCGGCGAGCGCTTCGGCGCAGGCGCGCCCGATGCCGCGCGCGCCGCCGGTGATGACGCTGACTTTCCCTCGCAGTTCGATGACCATGGCGCGCGGTTCTCCACCGCGTTCGAGCGACCATGCGGCGGCGGGCGCTTCGACGCCGCGGAGGGAATCGGGCGAACATGCTCGAGCTCTTGAATGTCCGGCGCAGTTTTGGTTCCGTCGAGGCGGTCCGCGACGTTACCTTTGCGATTCAGACCGGCGCCACATTCGGTTTGCTCGGACCCAACGGCGCCGGCAAGACAACGACGATGCGTATGATCCTCGGCATCCTCGTGCCGGACGCGGGCAGCGTCAGGTGGGACGGCGCTCCGATCGACGCCAAGCTGCGCCGGCGTTTCGGATATCTGCCCGAAGAGCGCGGCTTGTACGGCAAGATGAAGGTGCGCGATCAAATCGTGTACTTCGGCCGGCTGCACGGCTTGCGCGACCCGGACGTCACGAAACGCACGAACGCCTGGATGGAGCGGCTGGGGATCGCGGAGTATGCGGAGCGCCCGTGCTCGGAACTTTCCAAGGGCAACCAGCAGAAAGTGCAAGTCGCATGCGCGGCCGTGCACGAGCCGGAGTTCCTCATTTTGGACGAACCGTTTTCCGGACTCGATCCGGTTAACGCGGAGATCTTGTTTTCGACGTTGCGCGAGCTGCAAAAGGCCGGCGCGACGCTCGTTCTCTCCAGCCATCAGATGTGGCAGCTGGAAAACTTGTGCACCGATTTCTGCATCATCGCGAACGGCGTCGTGCGCGCCAAAGGGACGCTCGAGGAACTGCGCGGCGCGTGGGAGACGCGCGTCATCGTGGTGGAGCCGGCCGAGGCCGCACTGGAAGCCGTGCTCGCGGCGGAGCCGGGGGCGCAGCGCCGTAGCGGAACCAACGGCGCGCTGGCGTTCGAGCTTCCGCGCAATACCAATCTGTCGTCGCTGGCGCGGCGGCTGGTCGCCGCCGGTGATATCACCCGTTTCGAGCGTTTGGAGCGTTCGCTGCAAGAGATCTATCTGCGCGCGATCGGAGAAGCGGCATGAACGACATTCCGGTCATCTTCCAAGCCGAGCTGCTGCGCAAGATACGATCGCGCCCGTTCATTCTTGCGACGCTGATCGGGGCCGCCGCGATCGTCGGTTTATCCTATCTACCGTCACTGCTGGAGAATACGTTCGCGACGTCCTCGAAGCGCATCGTTCTTGCCGGCGACCCGGGGCTGGTGGCGCGCGCGAAAGTGCTGCTCGCCAAAGATTTTCGGATCGTCGCAACGCAACCGGCGCCCGCGCGGCCCCCGACGAACGCGGACATCGATCGCTATAAGGCATCCGCATTGGCAGTGCTCGAGCAAACGCCCACGGGCCTGCGCGTCACGGCGTACGCGCGCGACGCCTCGACGTTCCGGCACGCGTTCGGCGACGATCTCGTTCCGCTGAATGTCGCACTCGCGACCCACCTCGACGCGCAGCGCATCGATCCGCTGCTCACCGTTCCGGTCGACGTGAAGAGCCTCGACACGAAGTTCGTCGATCAGCAGTCCGCCGACGAAGCACGCGGCGTCGCCTATCTGCTCGTGCTGCTGCTGTACATGTCGATCTTGATCAATTCGCAAACGGTCATGTCGTCGGTCGCTGAGGAGAAGACCAGCCGCATCGCGGAACTGCTCGTCGCAACCACCTCACCGGCGCAGCTGCTGGCGGGCAAAATTCTGGCGGCCGGATTGGCCGGATTGATTCAGCTCGCCGTATGGACCGGCGCCGGCCTCCTCGCCGGCCAGCGGTTGACCGAATCGATGTTTTCGCGCTCCGGCAGCGCCGGCACGAGCGCCGCGGCGCACGCATCATCGTCGTTCGGCATATTGAACATCTCGACCGGCGTGGCGCTCGCCTTCGTCGCATTCTTTTTAATCGGGTTTCTGCAGTATGCGAGCCTGTACGCGGCCGCCGCTTCGCTCATCAACCGCACCGAGGACCTGGGCAGCGTGGCGGTGCCCCTCGTGATTCCGGTCGTCGGCGGCTTCGTGCTCGCGCAGTATGCGCTGGCCGCGCCCAACAGCACGAACGTGCAGATCATTTCGCAAATTCCGTTGCTGGCGCCGTTCGTCATGTTCACGCGCCTTGCGGTCGCGACGATTCCGGCGTGGCAAATCGGGCTTTCCATTGCAATCAACGCGCTTGCGACGGTCGTCATCTTGTGGGGCGCGGGCAAAGTCTACCGCGTCGGGCTGCTCTTGTACGGTCGCCTTCCGAGCCCGCGTCAAGTGCTTGCCGCCTTGCGCGCGTAGCGGCGGGGTCACGCGTGAACAAAGCCCTTGTGCCGATTCTCGGCATCACGCTGGTCGACGTGCTCGGGTTCACCATGCTGATCCCGATCTTACCGTACTACGCGGAGCACTACGGCGCCTCACCGCTCGCCGTCGGCGGCATCTATTCCACCGTCGCGTTCGTCGCATTGTTCGCGTCGCCGCTGTGGGGACGCTTGAGCGACCGTATCGGCCGCAAAGGCGTGCTGCTCGCAGCGCAAGTCGCGGCGGCAATCGGCTTTTTGCTGCTGGGCATCGGCGGCTCGCTCTGGATGATTTATCTTGCGCGCGCAATTGAAGGCTTGGGCGGCGGCGGCCTCGGCGTAACGTCGGCTTACGTCAGCGACGTGACCGCACCGGAAGAACGCGCGCGGGCGTTCGGACTGGTTGGCGCAACGTTCGGCGTCGGATTCCTAATCGGGCCCGCGATTTCGGGCGTGCTCGTCCGATACGGCTATCAGGTGCCGCTGTTTCTCGGCGCAGCGCTCGCGGTGGTCACCGTGCTTCTCACGATATTCCTGCTGCCGGAATCGCACAAGCGGGTCGAGACGGTCGCCGGCGTCGGCAGCATCGTTGCCGCGCTGCGCGCGCCGGCACTCGGCACGCTGCTGCTCGGGCAGCTTGCCTTCTCGTTCTCGTTTTACTCATGGGTGCCGATCTTCGCGCTGTTTCTCGAACGCGTGCTCGGTTACGGCCCCTCACAATCGAGTTTCGTGTTCGTCATTTCGAGCGTCGTCAGCATCATCGTGCAGGCGCTGCTGATCGGGAAACTCAGCGACCGGTTCGGCGAAGGGCGCCTCGCGTTGATGGGCCTCGTGTGTGCGATCGCGGCGTATGCGTGCGTGCCGTACGTTACGTCGACCGCCGGCCTGGTGCCGGTCGTCATCGTGTGGGCGCTCGCGGGCGCACTGTTTCGACCGTCGATTGGTGCCTTGGTCTCGCGCGCGGCGCCCGCCGACATACGCGGCGCGCTGTTCGGGATTACCGATTCGCTGAGCAATTTCGCCTTCATCCTGGCGCCGATCGCTGCAACGCTCGTGCTGTCGCGCAACGTGCACGCCGTCGGCGTGCTGCCGATGGTGTTCGCAATTGCGGCGCTCGCGATCGGCTATCGGCTCTTTCTGCGCGCGGCGCCCGTCACGGAACCTGTATCATTGTAAGAAGGGTCATCGCGAAATGAAATGGATATCAAGCCTATGCTGTCTGCTCGCGTTCGCATGCGCCGGGGTACCGGCGATGGCCGATGATGCGTCGACCGCGGCTGCGAAGGCTCTCGCTCCCAGCGGCCGGCTGCGTGCCGCGATCAATTTCGGGAATCCGGTGCTGGCGCAAAAGGATCCGCAGACCGGTCAGCCGCGCGGCGTTTCGGTCGAGCTCGCGCGCGAGCTAAGCCGGCGCTTGGACGTGCCGGTGGATTTCGTCTCGTTCGATGCTGCCGGTAAGGTGACCGATGCGTTACAGCGCGACGCATGGGACGTCGCGTTTCTCGCGATCGATCCGGTTCGGTCCGCCGGCATCACCTTCACTGCGCCGTACGTCGTCATCGAAGGCACGTATCTGGTGCCGCAAAATTCGTCGATTCGCACCATCGACGACGTCGACCGCGCCGGCGTGCGCGTTTCGGTCAGCCGCGGCAGCGCCTACGATTTGTATCTCACACGCGCGCTCAAGAACGCGCAGCTCGTGCGGGTGCCGACGTCGCCGGACGCGATCGACGCGTTCGTGCGGGACGGCCTGGAAGCGGCGGCCGGCGTGAAGCAGCCCATCGCCGCGTACGCGAGCGCGCATCCGAACGTACGCGCGATCGCCGCCCGCTTCATGCTGATCGAACAAGCCGTCGGCATCCCGAACGCGCACGCAGCCGGCACCGCGTACGTGCGTGCGTTCGTTGAAGAGATGAAGGCGTCGGGGTTGGTCGCGAAGGCCCTGGCCGCGAGCGGTCAGCCCGACGCGGCGGTGGCGCCGCCCGCGCGGTAGCCTTCTTTCGACGCGCCGACCGGCGCGTTCAGTACACCGTTCAACCGCGCGGCGGCGAACCCCAGCCCGACTGCACGTACGCGCCGTCAACGAGAATCGCCGGCACCGTGGGATCGTCGTTCGTGTAGGAAAACATGCGCCGGCGCGCCTCCGGATCGTTCTGCGCGTCGTGCACGGTGTACACGAGGCCGCGACCATCGAAGTGAGCACGCGCTTCGCGGCAGTACGGGCATGTCGGGCTTTCGTAGATGTCGATCGTGTGGCCGGCTTCGAGCGCCTCCAGATCCATGCTACTCAGCTCAAACCCGTCGGTTCGGCGGCGTGTTGCACCGCGTGGATCGCCAGCGTGAGCTCCCGCAGAAACGACGATGCGTCCATCACGATGCCGAGCGACTGGTGCGTGCCGCGGTCCGCGAGCTTCGTAACGCTCGCCGGATTGATGTCGACGCAGATCGTCTTGCACGTGGAGGGTAGCAGATTGCCGACGGCGATGGAGTGCAGCAGCGTGCAGACCATCAGCGCCATGCCGACTTCCGGCACGTGCCGCCGCATGGCGCGTTGCGCGTCGATCACGTCGGTGATGACGTCCGGCAGCGGTCCGTCGTCGCGAATCGATCCCGCGAGCACCACCGGAATCTTGGCCTTGTACGCCTCGTACATGACGCCGCTCGTCAACGTGCCGCGGTCGATCGCCGCTTGAATCCCGCCCAGCGCGCGGACGCGATTGACGGTGCGCAGGTGGTGATCGTGCCCCTCGTCGGCGGGAAACGCGTCGTGCAGATAGATGCCGAGCGACGTGCCGAAGAACTGTGACTCGATGTCGTGCACGGCGATTGCGTTGCCGGCGAAGAGCGCGTTCACGTAACCGTCGCGAATCAGCTCCGCCAGATACGGCCCCGCGCCGGTGTGCACGATGGCGGGCCCGCCGACGACCAGCACGCGTTTGCCGCTCGCGAGCACGTCGAGTAATTCGCGCGCGACTTCGCCCATCAGCGCATGCCGCGGTTTTTCGCTCGAGACGGAGCTTGCCATGAACTCGAAGACGGCCTTCTTGCGCGCGCGCTGCGGCATCTGCACGCGAACGCCCTCGTGTCCGACGACGATCGAATCGCCCGCCTTCACGTCCGACGGCGGCATTGTTGCGGCTTGCCGCCCGCGCAAGACGATGGCGCAATCCATTTCGGGCAGCTCGACCGGCAGCCACACGCCGCCGGCGCGCACTTCCGTCGGAAAGTTGGTCGTCGCGTAGAACGCATCGGGTAAGATGCCGTCGGCCGGGGCAGCTTCGGTCGCCGCATCGTGATCGGAGAGCACGGTCGCGCCGGCCGCGCGAAGCTTGTCGAGGATGTCTTCCATGTGCGCCGGGTCGTGGGCCTCGATGCGCAGGCGCGCGTAGGACGGATCGACTTTCGTCTGGCCGGAATCGAGCTCTTCGATGACGTACGCGGTCGCTTCGTCGTCCGTGAGGATGCCGAGGACGCGCGAGAAAATGCCGCTGTCCAGGATGTGGCCGCGCAGTTCGATTAGCCGCACAATCGTTTGCGGCGCGTGCGCCGAATCGCTGGCCATGGCCCTCGTGTTCGTGCCGACGCCGCTCGGCAACCTCCGCGACGTGACGCTGCGCGCGCTCGACGTGCTGCGCGACGCGCCGCTGATCGTGGCCGAGGATTCGCGGGTCGCACGGCGGCTGTTATCGGCGTACGAACTCCCCGGCCGCGAAATCTGGACCTATCACGAACACAACGCAGCCACAGCGACCACCGCGATTCTCGAGCGTGCGCGTGCTGGGCTCGTCGCCGTGGTAACCGACGCGGGCATGCCGGGCATCAGCGACCCCGGCTCCGCGCTTGTCGCAGCGGCGCGCGCGGCGGGCGTCGCGGTCGAGGTACTGCCCGGTCCGAGCGCGCTGACGGCGGCCGCAGTCCTTTCAGGATTCGATGTGCGGCGTTTCACGTTCGAGGGATTTCCGCCGCGAACGGCCGGCGGCCGGCGTAAAGCGCTGCGCGCGGCTGCAGCGCGCAGCGAGCCGTCGGTGTGGTATGAAGCGCCGCACCGAATTCGCGGCACCCTCAAGGATCTGGCCGACGTTGCGCCGGCCGCGCGCATTTTTTTGCTGCGCGAGTATACGAAGCTGCACGAGCAGCAAATTGCCGGCACGGCATCCGAGGTCGCGGCGGCACTCGGCGACCCGGTGCGCGGCGAGATCGCATTCGTGCTGGAGCCGTCGGTCGCCGCGCAAGCGCCGCCTCCGGCGCCTGCCTCCGGCGAACTCGATGGTGAAATTGACGCGCTGCTTGCGAGCGGCGTGTCGACGTCGGCCGCCGCGAAACTGCTCGCGGATCGCGGCCGCGGCGAGCGCCGGCATCTGTATGCGCGCGTCAGCGCGCGGCGCCGCGCAGGTCAGGGCGACGGCGAAGCGTGAAGGCGAAGGCGATGGACCGCGCCTTTTACGTGACGACGCCGATCTACTATATCAGCGGCGAGCCGCACATCGGCCACGCCTATACGACGATCGCCGCCGACGTTCTCGTGCGGACCGCGCGCGCGGCGGGACCGGCGTACGCGCTCACCGGCACCGACGAGCACGGCCAGAAAGTCGCGAACGCCGCGGCCGCGGCGGGAAAGACCCCGCAGGAGTACGTCGACGCGCTGGCGCCGCGCTGGAAATCGCTTGCGCCGACGTTCGACGCGCGGTTCGACGACTTCATCCGTACGACGGAAAAGCGTCACGTCGATGCGTGCATTGCGGTGTTCGAGCAGTTGCGCGCGTCAGGCGACATTTATCTCGGAACGTACGAGGGCTGGTACTGCACCAACGACGAGACGTTCTGGCCCGAATCAAAGCTCGTCGACGGCCGCTGCCCCAATCCCGAGTGCCGACGCCCCGTCGATTGGCTTTCGGAAGAAGACTGGTTTTTTAAATTATCCGCCTATCGCGACCGGCTGATCGCGTACTTCCGCCAGCACCCAAATTTCGTGCGGCCGCAATCCGTCTACAACGAGATGATGGCGACGCTCGAAGGCGGCCTGGACGATCTTTCCATTTCGCGCACGAGTTTCGATTGGGGCATTGCGCTGCCGGGCGGCGTAATGTACGTGTGGTTTGACGCGCTGCTCAATTACATCACGGCAACCGGCTGGCACGACGACCGCGCGAAGTTCGAGCGCCTGTGGCCGGCCTCGGTGCAGCTGGTCGGCAAAGAAATCGCGCGCTTCCACACGCTCATTTGGCCGGCGATGCTGTGGGCGCTCGGTTTGGAAGCGCCGGCCATGGTGTTCGCGCACGGCTGGATCCTGCAAGAAGGCCAGAAAATGTCGAAGAGCCGCGGCAACGTCTTCGACGCGTTCGCCCTCGCCGAGGAATACGGTCCCGATTCCGTGCGGTACTTCTTGCTGCGTGAGGCGCCGTTCGGCAGCGACTTTACCGTGTCGGTCGAGAAGCTGCGCACGCGCCACAACAGCGATCTGGGCAACGACCTCGGCAATTTGCTGCGCCGCTCGCTCGCGATGCTGCAGCGCTACCGCAACGGGCTCGTGCCGGCGGCGGCGGAATCGCGCCTTGGCGAACGCTTCGCCGACCTCGGCACGCTCGTTCACGACCGGGTCACGAACCTCCAATTTCGCGAAGGCCTCGAGGCGATCTGGGACCTCGTCAGCGCGCTCAACCGCGAAATCGACGAGCGCAAACCGTGGGTGCTCTACAAGGAAGAACGCGGCGACGACCTCGACGCGCTGCTCTACGATCTGTGCGAAGGCCTACGCTGGCTCGCGATCCTCATCCACCCGTTCATGCCGCAAAAAGGGGCCGAAATGTGGCGCCAGCTCGGGCTTGCCGGCACCCCGGAAGTCATCTGGCGGCACGAGCTGCAGTGGGGCGGCCTCGCCGCGAACACGCAGACGAATCCCGGCGCGCCGCTCTTCCCACGCATCGACGCACGCGACTGAACGCCGCCGTGCGGCGGCTTAAGCGCGCCGCTTCAATCGACCGGCGGGCCGCCGAAGAATTGCATCAGGATCGGCTGCAGCTGGCGGTTCGGGCGATAGCCTGCAGGCGGCGGTTGCAGCGGAATCTTGCGCACGCCGCGCACGAACGGATCGGCGTTGACTGGGTACACGAACTCCCACGGGATGTCGTCTTGCTCGACGTGCCCGTCGGGATACATGTACTCGTAGTGTGTGAAGTAATACACGAGATTGCCGGCGCGTCGCATCGCGAGCGGGTGGATGTAGCCTTCGCCGCGCTGCATGTCGGCGTGGATGCCGTTGAACTGCATCGCGTAGCGTTTGATCGTCGCGGGATGTGCTTGCGTCTCTTGCTGAATCGTCGCCAAGTCCGTCCGCGTCGCGGCGATCGTTTTCGAGAATTGCCGATCCAGCTGCGCGATTTGCTCGGCTGAGAGCGTTCTGGACGCGCGCTGTGCCGGCTCCGCGGCCTCGCCGCCCTCCGCCTTCACGAGTTGCGGCGGCGCGTGGACGGTCGTGTGCGCGACCTCCGGTTTGGCCGTCGGTGCGACCGTCGCGCGCTTGCGCCGCGGCCGCGGCAGCGGCTGTGGTTCGGCCGCGAGCCGTTGCGGGCTCGCCGCGGCCGCGCGGCGCGGCCGCGGCGGGCGCGGCTGCGGCGCGGTGCGATGACGCACGGCGGGGCGGGGCACGGTGCGCTTTTCCAGCCGGATCACGTCCGAGGTCGCAACGTCTTCCTCGCGCTGGTCCGGCGTGTGGCGCACGACCGCCGCGATGAAGTGGTGAAAGCGCGCGAAGAGGCCGCCGCCGAAAATGTGGATCAAGACGGACAGCACCAAAGCGAACGCGAGAAACGTTCGAGTGCGCGGCGGTTTGCGGGAAGTGATCATGCGGCGGAAGGAAGGGTGGTGTTCACCATGATCGACACTCACGCCCACGTGCACGGCCACGAATTTGATGAGGACCGCGAAGCCATGCTCGCGCGGGCGCGTGAGGCCGGGGTCGAGACGATCGTGACCGTCGGCTGCGACCTCGACGATAGCCGCCGCGCCTTGGACACCGCTGGGAGCTACGGCTTGCTCGCAACCATCGGCATTCACCCGCACGAAGCCAAAGACGCGCCGCGCGATATTGCGGCCGCCTTTGACGCGCTGCGCGAACGCGACGCCGGGCGCGTCGTGGCCGTCGGTGAGACCGGTCTCGACTATCACTACGATCATAGCCCGCGCGCGGATCAGCGGGCGGTGTTCGCGGCCCAACTCGCGTACGCGCGCGAGCGCGGTTTGCCGCTTGTCTTCCATCAGCGCGAGGCGATGGACGATTTCCTTACGGTGCTGCGCGCGCACTTCGATCGCGACGCGATGCGCGGCGTCGTGCATTGCTTCACGGGAAACGCGGAAGAGGCGCGCACCTTCGTCGATGACTTCGGCTTGAAGCTCGGAATCGGCGGCGTTATTACGTTCAAGACGGCGCAGGCGCTCCGCGAGGCGGTCGGTGCCGTCGGCGTCCATGCGCTGATTTTGGAAACCGACTGCCCGTATCTGGCGCCCGTGCCGTATCGCGGAAAACGCAACGAACCCGCGTTCATCGCGCAGACGCTCGCACGCGTCGCCGAGGTTCTTGCGCTGGCGCCGGCGGATGTGGAAGCGGTGACGTCGCACAACGCTCGCGCCCTGTTCGAGCGTGTCGCGGCATGATCGAGGAACGCAAGGCGCCCGAGGAGCGCGGCCACGAAGCCCGCTGCTTGATCTTCACCGGCAAGGAGGCGGCGCGCGCGCTGAAAGATCCGCGCGAAATCAGCGATATTCTGAAAGACGAATCGACGTTCGTGTGGTTCGATCTGGCGCAGCCGAGCCCGGCCGACCTCAAGCTGCTGCAGGACGAGTTCGCGCTGCACCCGATGGCGATAGAAGACGCGGCGCTTTCGCACGAACGCCCCAAGATCGACACATACGAACGCTATCTGCTCTTGGTCGTGCACGGCGCGTCGCTCGACTTGCGCGGGCGCTTGACGATCAACGAGCTGGCGATCTTCGCGGGAACAAATTTCCTGGTAACGATCCGCAGCGAGCCGCTGCTGCCGCTCGACGAGATCGAGCGCCGCTGGATGGCGCACTGGGGCCCGATCCCGCGCGATGCGATCGGATTGCTCTACGTTATCTTGGATACCATCGTCGACGGCTACTACCCGATTACGGACGCGTACGACTCGCGCATCGACCGCATCGAAGATCACCTGTTCGCCGAGAAACGTAAGGCCCAGACCGTGCTCAAAGAGATCTTCGATTTCAAGCGCGATCTGCAGGCGTTCCGGCGTTCGGCGGCGCCCGTCCGCGAAATTCTGACGCCGATCCTGCGCGGCGACGTGCATCAGCTCGAACCCACCGTGCTCGCGTATTATCGCGACGTGTACGATCACGCGATCCGCGTCATCGATCAGATCGACGCGCAGCGTGACCTTGTGAACACGACGCTCGACATCCATCTCAGCTCCCAGTCGCACCGGCAAGGCGAAACCGCCAAGCAGCTGACGATCATCGCAACGATCTTCTTACCGCTCACCTACATCACCGGATTCTTCGGCCAGAACTTCGACTATCTGGTGAAGGGCATCGCGGCGCCGTCGGCGTTCTGGTGGTTCGGCGTCGGCACGCAGCTGACCGCACTCGGCGCGCTGCTCGTCTATTTCCGGTACAAACGCTGGTTCTGAACGACGCGATACGAGCGCGAAGGCAACGCGCTTACGCAGCTGAGCGACGGCGGAATCTTGCAATGCGAGACGGTGTCGGCCTAACCCGCCGCAACGAGACCGTCGTAACGTGGTGTCCCAGCGCCCACGAAACGTGTCGATCGCCGGTTTCCGGTACAGGCTCGATGCGCAGCCAGAACGCTCCAATCAGGATGGTCGTCCAGATAGGCAACCACCCGCTCGCCCTCAGCGACGATGGCCTGCGGGCGCAGGCGCCGGCCCTCCGCTTCCGCCAGGTCGCGAACGAATGCGCTGAGTCCGATGCTGCGTTCGTGCGCCGCGATTTCTAGCGTACGGCGATCGTCCTCTTCGAGTCGGATGGTCAGTGTGTTTGCCATGTCATCGGTCATAACACACAGCCGTGCGACGTTGTTGTGTCACGCCTGAACGGTATCGCTGCGCGCCAGTTCGTCTCGAAGGCTCGAGCCAGACCTCGTAGCAACGCCGGATCGTGCGTCGTGATGCCCCAGTCGCGTTGGCGGCCGGCGCCGCCGCGCGCGTACGTTGCGTTGGCGGAGCCCGCCCATGCGGCTACTCCAGCGACCGCCAATTTCTCGTCGACGTCGGGTGCGCGAACGTTGCCAGTGCGGACGTCCACTCCGAGTGCTTGCAGCCGACCGAGGCGCCTGCGTTCCGTGACGCCGTGGCGGCCGCGTTCGGACGCTTCGCGCCGGGCGACGAGTAAACGCGTCGGCCGTCCAGCTTTGGCTCGCCGGAGCAGGGCACTGTAGACGGCGCCCGTGCCGAACGACTCGCTCTCGACCGACAGCGGCGCGGCGCCGGCGTTGCGGATGACAGCAGCCTCGAGCGCTTGCGCGCCGGCCTTGTCGGTGCGAAGCCGCCCTGTTGCGCCGGGCCGTCCCGCGAGCGCGGCGGCAACCGCCGCAACGTCGGCACGGTCGTCGTCGCGCAGGACCGTCTCGCGGGCGCTGCCCGCCCAGTTGCGGTCGTCGAACCACGCGACGCCGTCGGCGACCGCTGCCTTCATGTGCAGCACAGGCTCTCCCGGCACCGTCAGCGCCGCGTCGGCGCCGGCCGCGCGCAAGGCGGCAACCGCCGCGGCGTTCGCCGCATGCAAACTGCCAGAGCGGTCGTCCAGCGGGTCGCGTTCGAGGCGCACACGCACCTGCGCGCCGCGTTCAGCCGCGCGCACGAGCGCCGCGCAGACCGCACCCGGCCGCAGCGTGTAGGCGGCCAAATCGAGCGAGCGCGCGCGGTCGCACGCGGCCACGAAAGCCGAGACGGAGGCAAGGCGGAGACTCATGGCTGCCGTTCACGCGGCCGGCAGTCAAAGAAAGGGCTCCGCCGACCGCGAATGGCACCGGTCGCAGGAACGAATGGATAAAGCTCTTCACGTCCGCGAGATGTTCGCGGCGATCGCGCCGCGGTACGACGCGACGAACAAGCTGCTGACCGCGGGCGTCGACGAGGCCTGGCGCAAGCGCGCCGTCGCGGAGCTTCACGCGCCGGCCGGCGGCCGTATTTTGGACCTATGCTGCGGCACGGGCGACCTCGTCTTCCATCTGTTGCGGGCGCAGCCCGATCTCACCGTGACCGGCGTGGATTTCTGCGAACCGATGCTGACCGGTGCTCGCGAACGCGCGCAGCGCGAAGACCGGCGCGCGCACGCCGACTTCGTGCAAGCCGACGTGATGCAACTGCCGTTCGCGGACGACACTTTCGACGGCGTGACGATGGGCTTCTCCATGCGCAATGTCGTCGACATCGTGACGACGCTGAAAGAAGCGCGCCGGGTGCTGAAGCCGGGGGCGCGTTTCGTCAATCTCGACGTCTCGAAGACGCCCAATCCCCTCGTGCGCCGGTTCTTCAACCTCTACTTCTACGGCGTCGTGCCGCTCGTCGGCGGCGCGGTCGGCGGCTCGAAATCCGCGTACCGCTACCTGCCGAACTCGCTCACGAACTACCCCGACGCCGATGCGCTCGCGCAGCGCTTCACGGCTGCGGGTTTCCACGACGTGCGCTACGTGCGGCTCGGCGCCGGCGCGATCGCGATCCACGCGGGCACCGCGTAATGCTGCAGCAGCGCCCGCTCGGCGACGACCGCGACCTCTACGTTCTCATCGAGGATTTTTTCCGGCACTCGTTTTCAACCGACAACGCGCTGATCACCGAGGCGGTGCGGCGCATGCTGTCGGCCGGCGGCAAACGGCTGCGGCCGCGCTTCACGCTGCTGGCCGCCGAAGCCACGGGCGGCAATGCCGTCGAGCATCTCGACCTCGCGGCGTACATGGAGCTGATCCACGTCGCGACGCTGATTCACGACGACGTCGTCGACAATGCCGTGACGCGCCGCGGTGTCAACGCGACGGCGGTCGACTTCGGCAACCGCATCAGCGTACTCGCCGGCGACTACCTGTTCGCGTGGATCTTCAAGAACGTCACCGCGGGCTATCCGCACCCGGTTCCGAACATTTTGAGCTCGACGCTCGCCGACATCACGGACGGCGAGGTGCTGCAGCTGCGCGCGCTCGGCAATCTCGATTTGCCGGTCGCGGACTACGTGGAGATCGCCACCAAGAAAACCGCGAGCCTGTTCGCCGCCTCCGCCGAGTGCGGCGCGATCATGGGCGGCGGCAACGCGCTCAAGATCACCGCCGTGCGCGACTTCGGCCGCGCTTACGGCATCGCGTTCCAGATGGCCGACGACCTGCTTGATATGACGGCCGACGAAGCCGCGATCGGCAAGCCGGTCGGCAACGACCTCCGCGAGAAAAAGATGACGATCCCGGTCATTCTCGCGCTGGACGGCGCGGATCGGGAATTTCGCGCCGACGTCGAACGCTTTTACGCCGGTAAAGATGAAACGCCGGAGCGCATCGCGAGTATCGTCCGCAGCATCGCCGCTCGCGGCGGGTTCGAGAAAACCGCCGGCGCCATCGCCGACCACCTCGAGCACGCGAAAGCGTCGCTCGCGCCTTTGGGGAACGTTCCCGCGCGCGCCGAATTCGTCGCCATCGCGGACGCGCTTCTCAAAGGCTAGACGTCCCCACCCGGAGGCCCCACCCCATGTCAACGCAATTCGTCCCCTTGCTCGCCTTCCTCGGTCCGGAGACTTGGATGATCTTGCTCGTCGCCGGCGGCGTACTGCTTTTCGGCGCGGACAAGCTGCCGAAGCTCGCGCGCAGCGCGGGGCAGGCCAAAAAAGAGTTCCTCGTGGGTCAGGCCGAGGCCGATCTTGCGGCCGAACGCGCCCGCGAAGAAGCGCGCAAACAGGCCGAAATCAACGCGAACGCGGCCGCGACGCTGACGCCGAGCGGCAGCGGTGTTGCGACGCCGATTCCGGACCCGCAGACCGGCACGACGACGACGACCACCGCGAAGCCGCTCTAAGCGCGCGGCATGGTCGCGGAGCACCACGACCCCGACGTGGATTGGGATCAAAAGGAAATGCCCTTTACGGAGCACCTGCGGGAGCTCCGTAATCGTCTGATCATTTGCCTCGTCACCGTCGGCGCGCTGGCGGCAGTGCTGTTCTGGCCGGCCCAATTCGTGATCCCGTGGCTCACCAATCTGTATTTTCCACACGTGCGGCTGCATGCGTTCGGTCCGGCGGAAGTGATCATCGTCGAGTTCAAGTTCTCGATTTACGGCGCGATCGTGCTGGGTTTACCGGTGCTGCTGTACCAAATTTGGATGTTCGTCGTGCCGGCGTTTCACCCGCGCACGCGCCGCATGGTGTACGCCTACGTCGCGCCGTCGCTGCTGCTCGGCTTATGCGGCATCGCGTTCGCGCACTATCTCGTGATCCCGCGCGTCACGACGGCCCTGCTTGCCATCACCAATCAAGTCGCGGAGCAAACGTTCGGGATCGAATCGACCATGAACCTGATCCTGATCTTGCTGCTGGCCTTCGCGATCGTGTTTCAGACGCCGGTCGTTATGGTGCTGCTGGCGCGCATCGGCCTCGTCAACGTTGCAATGTTACGCAAGTACCGCCGCTATGCGGCCATGGCCATTCTCGTGATCGGCGGCGTTGCCGCGCCGGACGCCTCGCCCATGACGATGCTGCTCATCGCCGCGCCGATGTACGTGCTGTACGAAGCGTCCATTTGGATCATCCTCCTGCTTGAGAAGTCGTGGAAACGTGAGAGCGCGTACGCCAATCTAAGGTCATGAACACGTTGCTGACCGGCGCGTGGGGCCTGCGGTATCCGATCCTCGGGGCACCGATGGCCGGCGTCGCGGGCGGCGCGCTGGCACGGGCGATCAGCGTCGCCGGCGGTTTGGGGATGATCGGCATCGGGTCCACGGATCCGCTCGAAAAGATCGCGCGCGAAAGCGCCGTCGCAGCGGAGGGCGGCGTTCGCTTCGGCATCGGGCTCATGGGCTGGGCGCTCGAGCGCCGGCCGGACGCGCTCGATGCGACGATCGCGGCGAAGCCGTTCTTGGTATCGGTTTCCTTCGGCACGGATCCCGCCGTCGTCGGGCGCCTGCACGATGCGGGAATCCTCGTGTGCGCCCAAGTCAACACCGCCGACGACGCGCTGCGCGTCGAACGCGCCGGCGTCGATGTCATCGTGGCGCAAGGCACGGAAGCGGGCGGCCACACGGGCGACGTCGGCACGCTGCCGCTGCTGCAGATCGTGCTCGACCGGGTGCGCAAACCGGTCCTTGCCTCGGGCGGCATCGCCACCGGACGCGGCGTCGCCGCGGTGATCGCGGCCGGTGCGGAAGGCGCCTGGATCGGCACCGCTTTCACCGCCACGGCGGAAGCGCAAAGCTCCGCGGAAGCGCGCGCGACCATTCTCGCGGCGCGCGAAGATCAGACGGTGCTGACGTCGCTATTCGACCGCATGCAGGGCATCCCGTGGCCGCGGCGCTATCCCGGACGCGCCCTCGCCAACGATTTCACGGCGCGCTGGCACGAGCGGCCCGACGAAGCGGCCGCCGACCCGGCGGCACGCGAGGACTTCGAGCGCGCGCGCGCCGCACGCGATTTTCGCGTGGCGTACATTTACGCGGGCCAAGCCGTCGGCATGGTCGATCGCGAGCGGCCGGCCGGCGACGTCGTGCGCGAAATCGGCGACGAGACGGAAGCGCGGTTAGCGGCCTTCGCGCGGCGCGCGCACGCGAGCGCATGAGTACGGCCGCGGCGCGCGCGAATCCCGTCGCCGAACTGTACGCCGAATTCTTGCAGCTCTTCGCGAACATTCTGTTCGCCGTCTCCCTGTTTGCGGTGTGGGGCGTGCTCACGCTTATCGGCGTCGTGGTCGATCAGGGCAAAGACGCCGGCTTCTACTGGCAGAATTACGCGCCGCCGCTCGCGCGGCTCGTGCTGCGCCTCGGGCTCGACAACATTTACCACTCGCCCGCGTACGTCGGCATCATCGGACTCATCCTCCTATCGCTGGGCGTCTGCACGTTCAAGCGCGTGATCCCGGCGCGGCTTCCGCCGTTGCGCGCCGTCAGAATCGACAAGATTCCGTTGAACGCGTCGGTCGCGGTGTCCGGCGACGAAGGCGCCGTGCGCTCGCGCATCGAGCAGTTCTTGCGCGAGCGCGGCTGGGAGATTCGCAAGCGCCAGATCGGCGGCGACGAATGGACGTTCGCCGACAAGCACAATTGGGCGCGGCGCGGCGTGCTCGTCGCGCACGTCGGGTTCGTGATCATCGCCGCGGGAACGACGATCTATTGGGCCAAGGGCTTCAGCGGAACGACGGCCATCGTGTCCGGCGACGCCGTGACAATTCCCGAAACGCGCGCCACCATCCGGCTCGACGCCTTTCAGTACCGGTTCGACCCCGTGAAGACGAAGAGCGGCGTCGTGTATCAGCCGATCGACTACGTATCGAACGTAACCTACACCGGCATCGACGGCGTCGCGCGCCAAGCGGTCATCCGCGTGAATCACCCGCTCGAAATCGACGGTACGAACTATTATCAGGCCACGTACGGGTACGCGGTGACGTTCGCATTGACGCACAACGGTAAAGCCGTCGCGACGTCGCCGGTGCGCCCGCTCAAGGAAGGCGACGCCATTCCGGTCGCCGCGGGCCGTGCCGTGCAGTACGCGCAGTTCGTCGGCACGATCGATCGCCGCACCGGCGAACCGGCCGCCGATCCCAACGCGAACAATCCCGGCGTCGTCGTGGTAGCATACGACGGCGACAAAGCGATCGGGCGCTCGATGATCCCGCTGGGAAGCAGCGTCGATCTCGGCAATGGTTTTCGCTTGGCGGCGCAGCGCTACACCCTCTACTCCGGCTTCCAGTACCGCTACGATCCCGGCATTCCGCTCGTGGGGATCGGCGCGTTCGTGCTGCTCGCCGGGCTGTGCATCTCGTTTTACTTGTTGCCCGCGCGCTTGTACCTGCAGCTCACCGGCGCGGGACGCGCATGGAACGTCGGCATCGCCGCAACGACCGTCAAGGGCTACGCCATGTACGAAGAAGAGTTTCGGGCGCTGGTCGACGCGCTGCGCCGGTCCGAGGAAGCGCCGCGCGGCAAGCTCACGCAATCGCCGGCCTTCGATGCCGTCTAACATTCCGGGATAAGGAGAACGCGCATGGATCCCACCAAGGAACTGCTCGATCAGACGCTGCTGAAGATCGGCCTCGCGGCATACATCACGGGCACGATCGTCTTCATCATCTTTTTCCTGACGCGCGCGAAAATCTGGCGTCAAATCGGCATGCCGCTCGCCGCCATCGGCTGCCTCGCACAGTTCGCCGAACTCGGTGCGCGGTGGAACATGACTGGGGTGTGGCCGCTGACGAACCTGTACGGTTCGCTTTCGCTGTTCAGCGCCATGGCCGTGCTCATCTTCATTGCGTTCGCGCTCAAGTACGACTTGTGGCTGATCGGCGGCGGCGTGCTCGGAATCGCCGCGATCTCATTTGGCTATGCAACGACGTGGAACGAAGGCACGATGCCCGCGGTGCCGGCGCTCCAATCGTATTGGATCAAGGTGCACGTGCCGCTCGTGATTTCCGCGTACGCGTCGTTCATGGTCGCCTTCGTCGTGTCGCTGCTCTTCATCATCAAAGCGGCGTTCGAGCAGTGGTTTACGCTCGTGCCGGCGCGCGGCGTCGCGGCACACGCCTCCACCGGCGCGGGGGTCGAGCTGAACCTCGCGGGCGCGTACGCGGCGGCGCCCGCCGTTCGCGGCCCGATCAAGAGCGACACTCCGATGCTCGACGGCGCCGCGGCGCGCGGCGATTTTTGGGCACTCTGGATGGCGGGATTGCCGTCGCTGTCCAAACTCGACATCCTCGCGTACCGCATCATCGCGGTCGGTCTGCCGCTGCTCACGGTCGGCATCATCACCGGCGCGTGGTGGGCCAAAGAAGCGTGGGGCGCGTACTGGCAGTGGGACCCGAAGGAAACCGCGGCGCTTTGCTCGTGGATCGTGTACGCGATTTACATGCACCTGCACACGCGCGCGCAGTGGCGTGGTTTGCGCAGCGCGTGGATCAACGTCCTGGGCTTCGCTACGATCGTGTTCTGCTACCTCGGCGTAAACATCTTCATCAGCGGTCTGCACTCGTACAAGATGTAGCGCGGTTGCGCTCTCAGCCCCGCAGCTTTTTGTGCCATTCCGCGGCGGCCGCAGGCGGTAGCTTCGGCATATTTTTCAAAAAATACGTCACGTCCCAAACCTGCTCTTCCGTCAGCGTCTTGCCGTAGGCCGGCATCGCCGTGAAGCGAATGCCGTGCTCCACCTTCCAGTACGTGACGCCTTCGGGATCGTCGTCGACGCCGTGCTTCGCGAACTGCGGCGGCGCGATGTACAAGCCTTTCTCGAGCCTCGTCAAACCGCTCGTCGCGGTGCCGTGGCAGATCGCGCACTGTTCCAGATACAGCTTTGAGCCCGCGACGATCGCGGCGTCCGAGGACGGGAATGGATACGGCAACTGCGGTGCTTCGCGTGCGATCGTGGCATCCAGCGACATACGCGCCATCGAACGCTCCAAGCGGCTCGGCTTCACGTCGGCGCGCGCCGGAACGAGCCCGAATTTGACGCAAATGTAGAGTACCAGAGCGGCCGCGATCAGCGCGCTCAGGAACCCCGCAGAGAATCGGCGCATGGCCAGGGTATTCCCACCGGGTGCTCGCCACGCCCGCGCCGTGCCGGGCTTGCAACGTCCGTCGCCGCGGCGCGGTTGAACGAACGATGATCACAACGCTCGGGGCCGGGCTCACCCTTGAAGGCCTGCGGTACGACAACAGCTTCGCGCGGCTGCCGGATGCTTTCTTCGAGCGGCGAATGCCGACGGGCATCGCAAATCCGGTGCTCGCGGCGTTCAACGCCGACGCCGCGGCATCGATCGATTTGCGGCCCGGTGAAGAGGCGCGTGTCGAATTTCTGCAATTTGCAAGCGGAAACGCGCTCCTGCCGGGTATGGAGCCGGTGGCGGCCGTTTACGCGGGCCACCAGTTCGGCGTGTTCGTGTCGCAGCTCGGCGACGGCCGCGCGATCTTGGCGGGCGAAGTCGTCAATGCGCGCGGCGAAGCCTGGGAACTGCAGCTGAAGGGCGCCGGGACGACGGCGTATTCGCGCTTCGGCGACGGCCGCGCGGTGCTGCGGTCCACAATTCGCGAATACCTCGCGAGCGAGGCAATGCACCACCTTGGCATCCCGACAACGCGCGCGCTTGCGATGACCTCGAGCGACGAGCCGGTGTTTCGTGAAACGCGGGAGACCGCCGCAATGCTCGTGCGCATGGCGCCGACGTTCGTCCGCTTCGGCTCCTTCGAGTTGTTCCATTCGCGCCGGCAGCCGGAGCACGTCAAGACGCTCGCACATTACACGATCGAACGGTGGTTCCCGCAGGCCGGCGACGGGGACGACCGCTATGCGCGATTCTTCGCCGACGTCGTGACGCGCACGGCAGACCTGATGGCCGCCTGGCAATCCGTCGGCTTCGCGCACGGCGTCATGAACACCGACAATTTTTCGATTCTCGGGCTCACGCTTGATTACGGCCCGTACGGCTTCCTCGATGCGTACGAGCCCGGCTTCATCTGCAACCACACGGACGCGGGCGGGCGCTACGCGTTCGACCGTCAAGCCACGGTCGGGCTTTGGAACTGTTATGCGCTTGCCAACGCCTTGTCGTCGCTCGTCGGCAAAGAGGATCTCGAAGCGGCGCTGGCCGCATACGAGCCGGCATACCGCGAAGGCTTTCTGCGGCGGATGCGCGGGAAGCTCGGCATTCGCGAGCAGCGGCCCGATGACGCGTCGCTCATCTTAGATCTGCTGGAGTTGATGCAGCGCTCGCAGGCCGATTATACGCGCACGTTTCGCGCACTGAGCGACATCGATGCGGAGAGCAAGCCCGGCGACGATCGCGTCGCGGAACTGTTCGCGGACCGCGACGGATGGTACGCCTGGCTGGCGCGTTACCGCGAACGGCTGGCGACGGAGCCCGGCTTGGCGGACGCGCGTCGCGCAGCGCGGAAGTCCGCAAATCCGAAGTACGTGCTGCGCAACTATCTCGCTCAGACCGCTATCGAGCACGCGCAAGCGGGTGATTTTGCGGAACTGCAGCACCTGCACGCCGTCCTGCGCAAGCCGTTCGACGAACAGCCGGACAACGAACGCTACGCGCAAGCTGCGCCCGCGGGGGCGGAAAC